>NZ_VPBQ01000001.1:0-561945 GCF_013418635.1 Acinetobacter sp. YH12131 | reverse complement strand
CTGGTGTCACTCAGTTTCACCGTCACGGTGGCGTTTTCTTCGTCGGACGTGGTGAACGTCGCCACCACCGAGCCTACCGCGTTCTCTGCAGCGTCTTCGGTGAAGTCGTTGACTTCTGTAATCGTGATCTCAGGCGCATCGTTGACCGCCTCCACCTTCGGCTCGACTGTCGCGACATTACCATCAACGGTGCCGTCATTCGGCGTCAACGTAAATGCTGGCAGTTTCTCACCGCGGTTGACCAAGGCCAGACCCGCTTGCGTCAACACCACCGTGTTGCCATCCAGCTTGTAGTTGGTGGTGTCACTCAGTTTCACCGTCACGGTGGCGTTTTCTTCGTCGGACGTGGTGAACGTCGCCACCACCGAGCCTACCGCGTTCTCTGCAGCGTCTTCGGTGAAGTCGTTGACTTCTGTAATCGTGATCGTTGGTGCATCATTAACCTCTGTCACCGACGGATCGACGTTGGCAGCCGTGCCGTTCACCTCGCCGTCATTCGGAGTGAGCGTGAATGCAGGCAGATCCTCACCCTTGTTGACTAGGGCCAAGCCGGCCGCAGTCAAGACCACGGTGTTGCCGTCCAGTGCGTAGTTGATGGTGTCACTCAACGTCACCGTTACCTTATCACCGTCTTCGTCGTTGGTGCTGAACGTCGCTACCACCGAGCCGACCGCATTGCCAGCGGCGTCTTCGGTGAAGTTATTCGTCTGTGTAATCGTGATCGTTGGTGCATCATTAATAGTATCTTTCTGAATATTTTTATCATCATTATGGTCAATAATCGCAGCACCACCAACAACACCCGCACCCACCAACCAAGGTAACAATCCAACAAGCTTACTGCCTTCAACTGCTGGCAATAATGCTTCTAATCCTGAAATTTCTTTAAAACCAGAAAGACCATCAAACCAATAAAGAACACAACCATCTTCTTCAAAAACTAAATCTGATGTAACCCCTTCCGCATCTACAACAAAGAAGTTCTCAATAACAATAACTTCTCCATTTTTGAGCTTTAAAATTAAATTATTTCCATCACGAATGAATTCCGCAACATCATCACGATTCATTTTTGTATGAACAATGCTTGATTCTGACAAAACAATACGTTCAGCATGAACACTTACTTTATTGAGAGAGTCTTTTTCAATAACTATAAAATTACTCATCACAGATCCAATACATAAATTAAATAATTCTTAAACTTAAAAGCTAATTACTTAGATAAGCCCGTAATTTCAACCGTGACTCGACGATCTGGTTGCAAACATGCATGTAATGCTTCTAGCTGCTTTACATCAAAACAGCCATTGGTCACTGGTTGACGTTTGCCTGCACTTGCTGTCGAAATCACATTCCCTGCCACACCATTTTGAATCAATAGGTTACGCACCGTATCTGCACGTTTTTGCCCTAATTGATTGTTATAACTATCATTTCCCAAACGATCTGTATGGCCAACTAACTTGATTTGACTCACAGAAAAGAAATTGTTGCGAATTTGCGATGCAACTTCTAGTACTTCTTGACGACCTTTTGGTAATAAATAATTCAAAGAAGAACCGTCAAATTTAAATAAAGTATCTGCTGCTAGATCCACTCAAATTGTATGCTCCTGTGCAACAACATGTGGTTTTACCTCACAACTTAATGGCTGGCCATTATTGGCAATAAAAGGCATACCATCAGCTTTGACAGATAGGACTAATTCATTGCTCGCTAACTTCCCTACGTTCAAGTCAATATCACAACTCTGGCATGATGCTTCAGTGCAGTTTTTCACTTTGAAATTATACGTCTCAGGTTTTAATGAATATTGAGCCGAATTATTTATATAAAAATTTCCAGCTTTAATACTGTCGATATAAAATTCAATTGGGCAATTTTGATTCCCTTCTGTGTCGTCTGCACATAGAAAACCATCTCTTGTAACATTAAGCAATGTCGAGTAACCAGCCTTCATTTCCTAAAAACCGCAACTCCGAGGGATGCCTATAATTTGATACACAAGCAGTTCCACCCATACATATTAAAACTAAAAGCAATAAAACCTTATACATTAACAACTCTCCGCAACACATTAATAATTAACATAAAGCCTCCATCATTAATGTGATAAAATTCACACTTCTTCATAATTATTGCACATTTGCATTGAATATGTATGTAATTTACAATTTATTTAACACGGCTTTGTTGCATAAATATGTAAGCAACTGATTTAAATAAATTTAATTTTGGATCAAAAAATAATCAAAACTTTTAAAATCATATAGTTATGAAATCTTTGTGCAACAAAGCCGTTTCAATAATTAAATCAATACGTTTTCCATCTAATGTACATACTTCAGTTTCAACTGATATGAACTCACCAAAAGTTGCTGGGTCTTTATTGACATTCTTTGCAATGCAATCAATTAATCCATTAAAAAATAAAGTATTTAAATTGTGGACTTCTAAAGGATTTAAGAAAAAAGAAAGGAGCTCAGTCGTTGGATTTTCATAATACTTACGACTAGCTGTGTCAAAAAAATTCTTTTCCCGCATATCTAATTTATAAGTTTTTGCCTTATTTAGCAGCACTTGTAATGCATTAAGTGGGTATTGGTCTAACATATCCTCAAAGTTCCATTACATGATTATTTGAAAGATAATCTTTTATTATCAGGCGGATTCAAGCGGCAAGTGCAACAGTATAAAAACCAGCCATAACTTCACTCGGTGTATACCAACCTAGTGTTTTTCTAGGACGATGGTTGAATGCAAATTCTATCTGCTCTATTTGTTCGTTTGACACGTCATCAACCGATGATGATTTTGGCAGATATTGACGGATTAAACCATTCGTATTTTCATTTCTAGCTCGCTAAATAGATTTAGAGGGATCAGCAAAATACGTCTCTATGTCGGCATCAGTAGTTCTTTTGTGTTCGGAAAATTCCTTGCCATTATCAAATGTCACACTATAAGCATGGCTCATTCGTAAACGATCTAATGCACAAGTAATCGTTTGAGAGGATGCTCTCGTTGAACCTAAATGAGCATTGTCCATTTTTCAGAAGCCTGTTGAATGCCAATATATAGCAATTTCAGCAGGCTATTTTCATTTGGGAAAGCTCCCTTAGTTTTGGTTAGTTTCCTGAATTCGCGATGTACTGCCTCAACCGCATTGATGGTATAAATCGGCTTCCTTACAGCTTTCGGATATTTGAAATAGGCACTAAGCAAATGCCATTTTTCACGCCATGAACGAATGACTTTCTCGTATTTATCACGCTATTTGGCTTTCAGCTCATCCAGCGCCATTTCAGCTTGTCTGTAATATTGGTAATGGCACCCTCGGAAATATCCAGTGCATAAATATCCGCAATATGTTTTTGAATATCACGGTAGTTCATGCCGAGTGCAAGTAGCGAAATGACTTTACTGTCGATCTCTTCAGAGAGTTTGGTTTTTCTTGACGAGTTGAGGCTCAAAATCACCGGTACGATCACGAGATGTTTCCAACTCAAATGAATCGAAGGATGATTTTACGGTCTTGCCAGAGTAACCATTCCTGCGATTGGATGGTTGAGGATTTTCTTCCAGATAGTTTTCACACCAAACCCAATAACTAAAGTTTTATCCAATTCCGTGCTGTTATGGATTTCACCAGAGCTAACTGCTTTGAAAAATTACCCCAAGCCTGACAAGCTGCCTCCACAATTATTTCATAATTTGCATAACACCTATTGGATAGCCAATGTTGGTTGATGTACTGCCAAACCTGCTCAATCGGATTAAGCTCTGGTGAATAAGGCGGTAACTTTAAGATCGTCACATTGGGTAAATTGTAGCTTTCTTGATGCCATAATGCTCCATCCAGCACAACCAATGCATGACGACCTACAGGCACAACTTTACTGATCTCTTGTAGATGTAATTTTATGCAATCTTGAGTTTGGACAGAAATGGGATGACAAGTACCCGCAGATCAGCAAATCATGGCAAGCGAATTGGGCGAATCTCAACACGTTCTTCGCTTATCCTATGGATATTCGCAAAGCGATTTACACGACGAATGCGATTGAATCATTGAACAGCGTTATCCGCCATGCAACCAAGAAAAGAAAAATCTTCCCAACTGATGATTCCGTGAAAAAAGGTGGTATATTTAGCAATTATGGCAGCAAGCAAAAAATGGACGATGCCCATTCAGAATTGGAAAGCTGCCATGAATCGCTTTAGTATCATGTTTTAAGAGCGTGTAACAAAGTATTTTTAAAACTGTATTTACACAGAATTATTTACAACCTCCTACTATTCATATTTTTTAATAGTGGAGTTAATAAAAATAAATCAACAAGCACAATAATTATATAAATATAGATTAGTAACTTATATAGAAACTAGCCAAATTCAAATAATTGTGATTTAAATAAATTAAGACCCTTTATGCTTGCTTCTTTTTGCTGAATATCGAACATCATACTATCTAAATTTTGCTGAATTTCATTAATAATACGATTCACTAAGATTTGTTGAAGATCATCAAAATACTCCTGAATATCCTGCTGTATTCCCTCAGCAAGCTGCATGATATGCTCAGAAAGTTGCTGAACAGCATTTTTATGTGCTTTTTTGAGTGAATGGATTTGCTCATTTGTTACATGGCCTAGACCAAAATTTGACACTAAACGATCAGTAATTTTATCTATATCGATTTCTAATTTTGGTGGAGGAAACTGTGAAAGACATTCACTGACTTGAACTTTAAAAAAATCTAGATCAAAATCGGGATCACTGGTATCAAACAAATTGATTGCTGCTAACGTTACATTTTTACGTATTGTCGATATATCAACAATTTCTGTTAATTGCATTTGTAATGCAGCAACTGAGTTTTGTGCAAATAGTTCCAGTTGTTCAATACTGTCTTGAACACGAGCATAAGGTGTAACGATGATTTTTTCACGATGACCATATCCACCTAAGCCAAACTCCCTTGCAATCTCAGCCCAAAATCCTTCTTTTTTAAACTTTTCAAACTCAACTCTTTTTTCTTCCAAAGTCTCAATATTCAAAAACTGATATTGCTCAACCTTTAATTGTTGAATGAGTACATTGAGTTTATTTTTTATATTTAAGGATTCATCATTAATCACCAAATCAATTTTCGACTTACCACGTTGAAGATGATATTCCGTCGCTTGTTTTTGCTTCAATAAGCTTTCGATACTATTTTTTTCTAACAACTCTATCTTTTGTTCAATATATTTACATAATTCTACGCGAATTGCTTCCACCCTTTGAATAAGTGCATTTTCTAAATTTTCTAATTTAGCCTGTAATAATTCATGTTTTCTTAGCTTTTGTTGGCCAAGTAACACATGAAGCTTTTGCAAATTAGAAAATTCTCTCAACTGCTTCGCTTCAAATGTAAACTGCGTATCATGACATAATGCATCGTACTGTTCCTGTAATTCAGGATTCAGTTCTGGCAATCCTTCTGCAATACGCCATGATAATGCTGAGATTAACTCTGGCTTAGTTTGATTGATGACATTCAGTAAAGCTTTTGATGCAGGATCTAAATCGGGATTATTCAAATGTTGGGAAATTTGTGCCTCTGCCATTTGCTGAACTTTTAAGTCAAGCAATTGCATCATTGCAGCAATCGTTGCTTGTGAACGTACTTCAATAGGATATTTTTGTGCCATTAACTGTGCTTTGATTAAAATATCTCGATCCATACGAAAGACTAAGTCACGTTGTGAACCAATCAAATAGACTGCTTTGTTATCAATCCCTGCTGAAGTTAATTGTTCTCGTAACAATTTTAAATCAGCAACCGTCAGAAACTGATTAATAATGGACAATAAAAAGACAACATCACATTGCCCTAAGAATTCACGGGTTTGTTGCCCACGAGAAATCACAGGGTCATTGAAGCCTGGGGTATCGTAGACCTCAATTCCTTGCAAACGCTTATCATCAATGTATATAGAAAACATTTTAGTGATAGCCGTATACTCTCCTTGGCTACCTACATAATTTTTAAGTTGCTGAGCCAGATCTTCTAAACTTTCAGCATAAATCCGCTTTTTAGTACCTAAATATTCACGCAGGTTTAGATTATTTGCCATCTGTACCAATTCATGGCTTGAACGAAGTTCAGGACTAATCTTACTTTCTATGAGTAGTGAAGATGCTTGTACTTGTGGCTTTAAAGATGAACTTAACTTACGCATTTGACCAAATAAGCTCTTTGGTGCTTGCTCTTGCTGCTCAGTAATTAGTTCCTGTTCGATTTTTTCATATTGTGCTTGATATGCGTGTGCTGATTGTTCTATACCATTCCAATCTTGAATACTATAAAACTCAATTTCAGCATACGGCTGTTCTGCATATGCTAATCGTGTTAAAGCTGCAGTCATGGGTGTTGCTGCTTTAGGTAGTACATCAATTGGAAATAATAAAGCATTCAAAAATGAAGATTTTCCAGCCTTCATTTGACCAACAACCGCAATTTTTAAATTACGACCTTCTTGCTGAGCTGCTTCGATATTTATTTGATAATTTTTCTTTAAAAGTCTTAACTCAGATAAATAACGCTCTACATCATTAGAAAATAAAAGATTTTGATGCTTTTCAAGAATAGTTTTTAAATGGTTAATTGAGGATTCAATATTTGGTACGTGCACGATATTATTCAATTTTAAAACTCTTCTCTTTTAATAAACTTATCAATACTACTTTGCAAAAAAACCTTATAACTTTCATCCATATTTACTTTCGCCTCTTTACTTACATAAATATGTTGACATGAATATATCACCTCATTAGAAGAAGACTTCTTAAGATTTAGTAGATAAGCAGACAAACTATCTTTACTCTTTGTAAAAGTATATATTTCATCATCAGCTGAATCGTGCGTATGCCAGACTAGTGTTTGATTAAAATAATGATTAATATTACTTTTCACAACATTTATATTTTCACTTAACTCCACAATATCAGAATCAACCATTACTTCACTAAAGCCTTGCGCGGCAGTCCATGATTTAACTTTTGCACCAAATAATGATATTTCTTCTAATGGCTTATAAATACTTTCGTAATAATCACCTGAATAATCATCAGGATTATTTACTAATTTAAAATATTGCTTAATCTGAATGTTATTATTCAAATCCTGTTTTCCAGTACCATCTTTCAAACCTAAGCATTTGAGAAAATCTAAATCATCCTCTTGATTCGAGATACTTGCTAATAAATTTTCATCGCTAAATAGTTCAAATTGGGTATCCGTATAACGATAAGTGAGTTTACGATGATGTGGAATCACTTCACGATTATCATTTAATGCTGTACCTTCTTGCTCGATAATAAAATCAAAAATTCCTTGATGTTCTGATGATTCATCAAATTGATACTTAGAAGTAAATTTACTTCCAATATAACCCTCACCTTCTTCAAGTTTCATTGAATCATGTGCAATATTTCGAATTTGCCCTTCTTGTTCATCAATCAAAATTAAAAATGGCTCTTCTAAACTTATCCCTGATCCTACAAGTCGACTTGTTAATAACAGCCCTTGTTTATTCGTACCAAATGAGATGACATTACCCGATAATTGATCAACCATTGAATTATCTGTTCCATGACCAATAGTCAAAATGGTATTTTCCTCATTTCGTGCAACTAATTTATAGCCTTCTCCTTGCTTTTTAAATACAAAGAAATCTATAGGAGCTTGACAGCCGTTACATACGTTTTTTCCTTGATCATAATCACTGAGTACTGGTACTAGATATCGAGTTTCGTTATCTAAATTTTTATACTCATAAGTACCTTGTATATGAATATCTTTGTCAGAATGTGGATAAAATTTAGAAATTAACTCCGCATGATTATAGATATCCCAAATATCCACAAACGTATCCTCTGCAATATAAGTTTCTCTACCATCTATGTCTTCGCTCACCCATAAACTGACAATACTATTTTTAATCTGTTTTAAAATTTCTGGATGCTTATACGCTGTATATCCAGCTCCTGAAATAACAGCGATATATATAGACAAAATTAACCACTGAATTCTTAAACCCTTGGTTGGGTTTAAATAAAAGTCAGTAGGTTTTGGTCTTAATACTCCAAATAAATAAAATAAATTATAAGGTAATGATGTGATTTTTTGAGCAGGTACAATCTTATGGCGAGCTACATTTTTTAATATACTGTAAGGCTTTTTATTGCTTTGAGATGGAATAGCAGCAAAGTTATAACTTGCAACATCCAATCCATCACGATGCCCTTTTTCAAAGTAATAGCTTGCTTCTTTTAAGTTTTTCTTTACTGAATATCCGAAGCTATATATCAGACCCAAAACGTAACTTGCTTCGCCACCGTGAGTTTCAGCGATAGGATACAAACGTGAAACAGCTTTTTCATCCCCTTTAACAGCAAATGTATAGCAATATTGTGCAATTAGATTTCGATCTTCCTCAGATTTTACCAACTTATGTTGATAAAAATCGATAAAGTACCACCGAGCTTGCTTATTACCCTTCTCAGCACATACTCGAATCCACTCATATGCTTTTCTATTATTAAAATTCACCGCTTCTAGACTAATTGCTTGTGCCGGATCATCAACTGTAGCTGTCTTTTCTAGATATTGAATATACGCTGATTGTAGGTCTTGACGATTGCTTCCTCGAGATAAATTCCGTAATGCTAAAACTGCTTGAGGTAATTCCTCTTTTGCTTTCATAATCAGCCAATTTAAAGCATCTGCTCTCTTCAGCTGAATTGCTTCTAAATAGTACTCAATTGCATGGTCTATATCTTGTAATTGATTTTCATAAAGCTGTGCGACACAGATAAAACCTTCAGCAAACTTATTTTCTAACGCTAATTGTATTAACGCATCTAAGGCTGGAAGATAATCATCTTCAACTAAAGCTTTATACTTATTAAATGCTAAATCAATATTTTTTGGATAACACAAACCTATCGCGTGTAATTTAGCAAGTTGGAACCTAATTTGTGGACAAGAGGATTCATGCTTTTCTAGCCACTTACGTACGGATACTTCCCCCACATACTTGCTCATGATTCCAATAGATTCGTCTATTTCCCCGCGAGCAAAAAGAATTTTTGCATAGGTAAATTGGATTTCTAACTGGCGAGATTGCAATGCAAAATGTTTTCTAAAAGATTGAAAAATCTCTATTGGACCGCTTAAAGACTGTTGGTAATACCACTCAATTGAAGGTTGACATAGAAACTGTTGTACTAAAATTTGGTGATACTGTTCTGCTTGTAACAGATCATGTTTATAATCTTCATAATAGTTTGCAAGCTTTTCTATTGCATATTGATAACCTTGATCTACCCAATGATTTAGAGCCTTCAGACTCGACTCATTCCCTGCAATTAAAGCCTGGATATATTGATCAATTGCATAATCTAAATCTTTTTCAACCCCCTCACCCCGTTCATACATACCTGCCAATTTATATTGAATATACGATGAATTATTTTTTTCATTTTCCAACCAATTTAAAGCATCTGCCAGACCCAAACATGCAGCTTCAACCATAAAATTAATTGCATCGTGTTGTTTATGCTGATCCAGTTGAAGCTTTGCATAATCAAAATATAAACTACTTTGACTTTCTACAAGCTGTTTAATATGACGCTTATATAACGATCGCTTTATACGTTTCTCATCTAAATTTTTTTCAAGTTCTTGAGATAAATCTAACGGTAATTTTTTTTGTAGCTTTTGCTGATGTTGAATGAATTGCTTTAGATCTTCAGATTTACTATCTAATCCTCTAATCAAGTCTTCAATAAATGTAATGAGCTTTTCAAAGCTACTTTCATTTTGGATAGGTGTATTAATTTTTTCTAGCCATACATGAATATCGTCACCTAAAAGCATCCGACCTTTTACCGAATGAATCGGAGCAGCCCAAGCCATAATCCCTTCGATATGAATATTTTCACGCTTAAGATTAGCTTTTATTGATTCTAAAATTGATGGAAGCTCTTTGCTGGTTACTAAATCAGACTGTGTGACAACTATAAATATTGGTTTGTGGATCCCAATCTGTGATAAAAACTGTAAATCATCCTCTCTGATCGTGCCATTTTTAGCACTCACTAGCCAAACAAGATGATCGACTTGCTTCAATTGATCTAATGCAATTTTCTCATCTGTTCTGCTTTGATGTTGGCTGTCTGCTTTGCTATAACCGGGCGTATCTAAAAATGTGAGATGCTGCCATTTGAATCTCTCTAACCCTACGTATATATGTGCTAATAATTGGGCTAACTGCAGGGGCTGTTCTTTTGAGTTAGAATCAAATAGATGACTTAATTGCTGTATCTGTTCTAGCGATAACTCTAAATTCTGCTGAAAGAAATTCTTTGCTAAATAAGTAGTTGTTTCACTATATCCCAGATAAGTTGGTACAGCAGTACAAGGTTCCAAAGCTTCTGGTAAATAATCTATATTTAAAAACGTATTTAAAAATCTAGATTTTCCAGCGCTAAAACCTCCACCAAAACCAATAACTTTTTTCTCCTCAAGATAATAATTAGAAAGCGACTCGTTTAAACAAATAACTAATTCCTTAAACTTTTGCTCTTTCATCAATAGACTTTGAGCATCAGTAATCCCGATAGTTTTGTTTATTTGTTGCTGTAAATCATTACGTATAAAACCAGTTCTGAATTCAGAATTTAAAATCGTTGATAGAGTATTTAGTATAAGAGGTTGATTCATTGTAAAAATCCAGATTTATAAACTTTGTAAATATTGAAGCGCTTCTTTATGGCCTTGATCTGCTGCTTCTCTAAGCCACTTTTTAGCCAAATTTAGATCTTTACTAGTACCCCAACCCTCTATATAACAACCTGCTAAATTATATTGTGCTTCTATGTGTCCATTTTTTGATGCTTTTACAAAATACCGAAAAGCTTTATTTCTATTTCCTTCAACCCCCATACCATGTAAATACGCACAGCCCAAATTAAAATAAGCATCAATATGCTCTTGCTGACGTGCTAATTCAAACCAATGAGCTGCCTGATACTCATCTTTTGGAGTACCAAGTGCATGGATATAACATAATCCCAGCATATTCTGAGCATCACTATTTCCCTGTTCTGCAGCTTGTACAAAGTATTGATAAGCTTCCCTTTTATTTTCTTTAACACCTACTCCATTTAATAAACAAATACCGACGTTATACTGTGCCCCAGCATATCCTTTATTTGCTGCACGCTCATAACACTCAAATGCTTTAGTCGGATTTTTCTGCACCCCCCAACCATAGGAGTAACATCGGCCTAAATTATTTTCAGCATCAAAAAATCCAAGACTTGCTGACTTTTCATACCAACCAAATGCTATTTTTTCGTCTTCTAAAGTTCCCCAACCATTTAAATAACAGTTCCCTAGTTGATTTTGACTACTTGGATGGTCTTGCATAGCCGCCTTTTTGTACCACTGAAAAGCTAAATTTAAGTCCTTTGTTACTCCACTTCCATATTGGTAACAAAAAGCTAGGTTACTCTGCGCTTCAGAGTAATTTTGATCTGCCGATTTTTGGAACCAATGAAATGCATAATCATTATTTTTTTCTACACCCCAACCATAAAAGTAACAATCACC
The DNA here is from genome assembly GCF_013418635.1 of Acinetobacter sp. YH12131. NCBI lineage: Bacteria > Pseudomonadati > Pseudomonadota > Gammaproteobacteria > Moraxellales > Moraxellaceae > Acinetobacter > Acinetobacter sp. YH12131. The sequence goes on along the minus strand of NZ_VPBQ01000001.1, from coordinate 550,277 downwards.
TAAACTATTTTGGGCTTTGGCATGACCTTGTGTAGCCGAATTTAAAAAATAATCAAACGCCTTTTTATGATTTTTTTCAGTGCCGCGCTCATTTAAATAACACCAACCCACAGAGTATTGTGCAGCAGCATGATTTTGCTCAGCCGCTTTTAAATAGTAATTAAAAGCTTGATGATCATTTTGAGTTACACCCCAGCCATTTAAGAAACAATCACCTAATAAATTTTGACTATCACTATTATTAAATTCTGCTGCCTTTAAAAGCCATTCGACAGCAATTCCATCATTAATCGATGTGCCATGTCCATAGAGATAACACCACCCTACTGAATATTGTGCAGGTACAAAACCTTGCTCTGCTGCTTTCATATACCAAAGGAATGCCTGCTCATCATTTTGCGCTATACCCCAACCATACAAATAACAATCCGCCAACAAATTTTGTGCATTTACATTATTTTGCTCAGCAGCTTCTTTTAAATAGTTAAAACCTTGTCTTTCATTTTCAGCTATTCCCCAACCATATAAATAACAGCAACCTAGATTAAATTTAGCATCGCTATTTTTTTCAGATGCCTCTTTGAAGCATTCAAATGCTTTTTCCTCATTCGCCGCTATACCTTGACCTCTTAAGTAGAATTCACCTAATTTATTCATTGCATATTCAGAATCACTTTTTGATGCAAGTTGATACTCTTGAAATGCCAAAACAAAGTCTTGTACACAGCCAAGACCCTGTTCATAACAGATTCCTAATAAGTTATGAAAGTAACTGTTATTAGGAGAATACTTACTTGCGGCTTGGATCCACTCAAAACGCTCCTCTAAACTCACATTTTTAAGCTCATCAAAATGGTTAGCGAGGATTAAAATAATATCTTGAATGACATCCATGCCTTGTTGATTTAGATCTTTCAGATACTGTAATGCTTCAGAATAAAATCCATTCTCTAAAAGCATTTGCGCTCTTTGATAGTCAAATTCTTGCTTCTGTGCTTCATTCTCAAAATAATCTTCTGGCAATATATTCTTAAATAAATGAGATATTGCATCTACATTTTCTATAAATTGTTCAATTAAAATTTTACTGGTTTGAAAATCGCTACGTAGTTCTTTTAAAGTTTCTTGAGCTAAGTTTTTTTCGTATGTTGAAAATTCATCCTCATGAAGACAAACTTTAGTATATAACTGGATTTCACTTTGTAATTGCTCAATTTTTTTTCGCAATTTCTCTTTTAATTGCAGCAAAATAAATTTTAATTTTTCAACACTATGATTGATAACAGGACGATTGTGTGTATTTAACCAATCACATAAATTTTTTCCATATAGTGTTTTCAGGTTTTTCTGGAAAATACTTATACCATCTAATTTTGCTACATGACTATTTAAAACCTTCATCATTAAATCTTGTTGTTCAAGATTAAATTGTTCACCCACCCAAAGCACAATATATGTCTCGCTAAACAAATTATCTTTAACAAGAGTACAGAGGTCAGAGAAGTCATCCATCGACTGACAAGGCAACAGGATAATTTGAGCTTGTTTCGCTTGTTTATATTGCTCTAAATCACTCTGATGCTGGACTGTTAGGCTCAAATCATTCCATGGCCAAGCAGAAGACCCAACAAAGCTTTCTGAAATCAATTTATTATAATCATCATAAATATCAACTAGCTGTAGTTCATATATGTCTTTCTGAACAAACTTTATTTTGTGTCCCAAGTAATTTACGAACGTAAGTTGATTTTCCGAATGATAAAAGTAATGTTGTGTAAAGTTGGTTGAAATATGTGTGCCTAGCTCACTAAGATCAATATTGATCTGTTTGAGAAAGTTTTTAAAATCTCTCGTGTCAAAAGTAGTCGGTATCTTTAGTAATATTTCGTTTTTATTCACTAATTCAGTATGCAAAATATTTCGTATAATTTGATTAATTAAACTATCAATTCTTCCTGAACTTTCATCCCAAATTTCATAATCAATTTGAACTAATAAGGACAATATCGATTCTTCGATAGAGGTTTTAATTACCTTAATCGTATGTTCTTGCTCTGAAGGTATTTGAGGTTGTACCAATAACTTCTTCACTAAATTAATTTTTGGCTGTAAGGTCGAATCAACTTCTGTCTCGATTTCATTGGGAATATCAAAACTAAAACTCGCAAAATCTTGCATGGTAATTCCTTATTGCTCCAACAAATATTGAGATGAAATTTCTTTCGACTGGTTAAGTAGGTTTTGCATATTTTGACAAGCTACTGCAACACGCTGTTTTAGTAAGTTACGCTGTTCTAAATCAGTAGATAACTGGGCTTCTATTTTTTCAATATTTTCATTTTGATCAGCAAGATACTGTTCAAGATCAAGATAAATTTGCTCAAAGCAATGTTTGGTTTGCTGTTTTAATTGCTCTTGGATAGAGCTTAGAAGCTGAATCGCAATGCTATTTAAGTGCTGATCAACCACTTGACGTGCTTTTTCTAATTGCTGTTTTTCAGCAAATAGAAATCCACCTATTAATCCTGGTAAAACTAAGAAAGGTATTGTTACACCTAAAGCCAATGCCGCAATTCCACCTGCAACACCGCCAAGTACGGCTGCTTCCTTTGCTCGACTTTGTTCAAGTGTTAAATGTGCAATATGATTTTTTTCATTTAATTCATGTAGCTGTGTCAAATCGACTGCTGTATTTAATTTCGTAGCCGATCGATGTATCACTGGGTGTAAAAACTGCTGTGTCGCAAGTTGAAAAGCATTTTGTATATCGGCCTGGATACTAGCCTGTAATTGTTGTGATTGTTCAACGACGAGGTCGTAATAATACAAGCGACGGCTATTGAGTACCTGCTCAATCGTATTCATTACATCTTGGCTAATACGAGTATCAACCAATCTTAATAACATATTTTTTTCTTTCTCATACTGTGATCTTAACTCTGTTTGAGCATTTATAATCTGTTGTTTCTTATACTCTAATTGCTCTCTAGATTGATCCAAATCAAGCTGTTGTTGCAAACTCTTATGAGCAACACTAATAAGACTTTCTATTTGCTGTTTGAAACATTCTGAAAATATTTCTGATTTATTTTCCTCAATATAATTCAAGATTTCTGCAAAACCTTTTAAATCACCTTGATGTGCTGAACATCCTCTTACTAAGGAATAATCCAAATCAATCCCTGCTTGTTGTGCAACTGTTTGCCGTACTGACTCACGTTCTGCTTGCGCGATCAGATCCTCTTGGCAAATGAGTAACGATAGTGGTTTACCAAACATATATTGGCGCGCTACAAATTGTTGTTCTGCTTCACCTAAATGGGTTTTGGATACACACAAAATAAAACTACTATGTGCTGTTCCTGAATACCGAATGAGTGCTTGTTCATGTGAACCGATATTAGATTCAAGTCCTGGGGTATCAACTAAGACTAAATCTGGATGTTGTGCTAATACAGCATTGTGTAAATACATTTCTACATGATGAATCTTATCAATGTCTAAAATATGCTGTGCTCTCAATGTTTGGTAATGTGCCAACTCATATTCAGTTGATATAGATTCTTGCTCAGTTCCACTGACCACAATGACCTTTTGTTCACTATATTCAGCATAATGAAATTCTGTTGGATATGAAGTACATGCTCTTAAATCTGTGCTTTGAATATTTTGCCCTAACCATGAATTCAATAACGTGGACTTACCAACACTGAATTTCCCGATCAATGGCACCGACAATTTAAAGCTAGTAATTTGTTTTTTAAGCTGTTCAATTTGCTTTTTTAGGGATTGGGATATAATTTTTTCATCAACTAAGCTTTCCATCTCTGCCAATGCATCTAACCAACTCTGGCGTTGTTGATCGATTGTTGTGATTCGATAAGGTGTAAATCCTGCAGATTTTAATTGCCAAAGTAAAAATAATGTTAAATCCCAAATCGATATCCCTTTAATAGACTCGACATGCTTTAGATATAGATCATTTACTTGATGACTATTTTGATCAAAATTATCACTCTTTAAATGATTAAAAATCATTAAGGATGACTCTTGACCCTCTTCTACCTGCTTAATTTGTTTTAATTGATATAATAAATTTTTCTGTAAATCAGGTTGATCTCTAAAGGAGAGCAAGAATATTGATGGGTCTAAATCTTCAATACCTACTTTTTCTAAAAATGCCTGCAAGTAAAGTAAATCTCTACCTTTCCACATGCCTTCCGTTTGATGAATAAAGTTATTTACCGCATTACATAGTCTAAGTTCTTTTGACATTTCACTGAAACGCATTCCATGTATTGTTTGTACATGACTCAAATTCAACCAATCTTGCAATAAGGAGTGTTTTTCAAGCTTAGAAATACGTTTTTCATGTCGATTAATCTCTTGGCGTAATGTTTGATAGCCTATAGACATTGAAACATAGATCTTTTGGAAAGCATCTTGATATTCTTGTTGCAAATAAGTGAGGTTATGCTGAATTAATTTTAGCTGAGTTTGTACAATAGCAATGAATTCAATTGAAAGGCGCTGTTCAGATTGCAGTCCTTGTAGCATCCGCAATGCTGCCATCTGTGCAGTGAGAAGTGCACGCGTCTGTTCATTCGATTCATTCTGTAACTGCGCTGGGTCAAGAATTGCTAATTTAATTTTCTTTAAGAAATGAATCGAAGATTTTTTTACATTGTCCTGAGGCCCCAAAACATTTAATGCATCAAGAGCTGCGCTTTCTATAATTTGTCGATTATTTTGATTTTCAATTAAGAAATGATCAACACTTTGTTGAACTTCGAATGGGCTCTGTTGGGTAATTAATAATTTAAGGTTTTTTTCACTTAATTGAGAAATCATCATTTGACCCTCTACATCCGGAATATTAATTTCATCAAGTTGGTGATTTTCTCTAATGACATCATTAAAATTATTCATATAATCTTGATTAGCCTGATTGTCTTCCCCTTTTTGGGGTCTCTGATTTTTTTCATTCATTACTGCTTGATAACTCGTGCATGCCAATTGCCATTGCTGAGTCGAAATCTGTGCAGCTTCATTAACTGTACGCATCCAGCCACTTGCCATCTGTTCAAATCCATGTTCAAACCATCGGCTCTGTTGCATGTTCTGAAATAAAAATTGTGCTAGTACAGGAGCAAGCAAACCGATTGGCCCTGCTATCGAAACTGCAGCAGTCACCAGTAAGCTTTGTAGGCCACGATTTGCGGCAGCTTGCTGAATTGCCTGCCAGAATGTTTTTTCATTAATTAATCCATTCTGATAAGCTGTATAGATCTCTTTTACATCCCAACAAAATGTGACTAAAAATGCTGCTATACCTGCATTCATTTCAGTCACAAGTGTTAGACCACCAGCAGTAACAGCCTTTAAACTTCCTACTTGTATATTATTTAAAGTTTGATTTTGTCTTAAGTCTGCCATCAAAGCGGAACTAGCCGTATCGACTGTCAAATCACCTTGACGTATTTGGTTAAGTGTTTTTAGTAAAACTGGACCTAACTCAATAGCACTAACAAATGCCACCGCTGTTATCGAACTACCGGCAAACTCACCTGCACCATCTATAAAAGAATGCTGTTGCGCAAAAAATGGGGTTTCACCAGATTGTAATGCCTGCTTGCCAGCATGTGCTTCTGCATAACTTAACGGTAATGATTCAATACCATTTGTATCAACTATCCGATCTGTAAAACTGATTTGGCTTAAGGCTTCATATTGGTCTATTTGACCTGATGTTTGTGCTTGTTCTAAATGTCGTTGATGTAGCATTGAAATTTCATGATACTGATCACTTGGTACAATAATCTGCTGACCAGCATATTTTGCGACTAGTGCACCGGATTCATCAGTAAATAATTTTGCCCCAGCTGCATAGCTTTGTTCCGCTGTTGCAAAATATTTTGGATTAAATGCCAGACCTGAATCAGTAGTAATATCTATTGAACCAAATTCACGGCTGTTAACTAGATGTGCACGATCGTCTTGTGCCGAATTTGCTTGGTTTACGTTATAACTAGCCGCATGATGAGTTTCAGCAAAATATCCAGCTCCGCCAAATTGGTTATTAGTAATTTGCGATGAATTTGTCGAAAAATCCTGCCATGCACTGTTTTCTGCATCTCGTATATTTTTATCTTTTAATACATCATCTGCTAAGAAATAGCTTATTCCTGTTGAATTGTCTAATTTTGTCATTATCTAAAACATACGTGAAATATAATTCAATTATATATTTTAAAATAAAATGAAACATCTAATTTTTAATTATTTATTTCCATAATTTAGCGTAATTAAAGGCTCATCGTAGCTTTAAACCAATCGGGTAACATAAAATTGTAGGGTGATAACAAATCCAATAAAAGCCAACTTCATCTCTAGTTAAATTAAATCCAAATGTTTCACCCATTTTCCCAGGTAATCCTCTCATAAATTTCAACAACTAAAGATTACTACTGTAATCTTTAGTTCAATATTGATTGAGAAAACCAACTCAATTCAAGTTGCTTTTTATGCCAGTCTACAATCCTATAAAGAAGAGAACTTAATAGTGAACCGTACCGGGTTTGTCGGAGACTCAATATTCTGAGAGACTATTCCGATGAAAAAACCAAACTATACCCCCGAAATTAGAGACAGAGCGGTTCAATTACTAATTGAATCTGAAAAAGATTATCCTTCTACTTGGGCAGCAATCACAGCTATTGCTCCTAAAATCGGTTGTACTCCTGAAACATTGCGTGTTTGGTATTTAAAGCATATGGATCAACTAAATCCTGCCAAAGTACAACAGATATCTGACCAAGAAAAAATGAAGCAAATGGAACGTGAAATTAAAGAATTAAAGCGTGCCAATGAAATTCTACGCAAAGCAGCCGCTTTTTTCGCCCAGGCGGAGCTCGACCGCCCTCACAAATAATGGTGGATTTTATCCATAATAAAGAGCTGTACGGAGTCGAGGCGATTTGTAGAATTTTACTGATCGCCCCTTCAACCTATTATCGGACTCTAGATCTCTGTGATGAGAAGCATTGCACGATCGAGGCATGCCAAAGAATGTGATTCATCATTCCGATAGAAGTGTTCAATATCTTTCTATTCGCTATACCAATCGTTTTGAAGCAGCAAATTTACGAGCATCAGTCGGTACAACGGGTGATTCATACGATAATGCTTTGGCTGAAACGGTGAATGGCTTATACAAAACAGAGGTGATTGAATATCTAAAAGCAGATTGGCAAGGTTTAGCACATGTACAACTTGCGACACTAAATTGGGTAGATTGGTTCAATAAAGAGCGTGTACATAGTGCACTAGGTTATGTATCGCCTTTTGAGTTTGAAGCAATGTACTATGATAAGGTTAACACGTTAGGTCAGGTGGCCTAACTTAAATAAAAAAGTCTCCGACAAACCCAGTACGGTTCAGTGCACGGTAGGGCTTACATACGCGAGGACGAAAGCTATATTTCTTGGCGCAGTCGAGCAGTTTGGGATTCCATTTATGCTGCCCCTCCTGATAGGCATCCCGTTCAATCATGATCGTTTTAGCGTTATCAAACAGGATTTCTTGAGGTACTCCTGCAAAAAACTGAAATGCATTTTCTAGACCATCGATCCATGCATCCGTACGTTCATGATCATAAAATTTCACGAAAGTCGCTCTGGAATACCCTAATGTTGCGACAAAAGCTTTTAAAGTCGTGCTGTTACGTCGAATCGTGGTGAAATCCACTTGCATTTGTTGGCCAGGTTGGGTTTCAAAACGAATGATCGGTTCCGGTTGAGCAACTGGTTTTAATGTTGCAAGATATTCCCTCAAGATCCTGATCTTTCCTGGATATCCCAACCCTAAAATTTCCTGGTAGAGCACAACAGCAGGAATCCATTCAGGATGAGCCGCGTTTACACGTTGGAGTAAATAGGGTTTATATGGGTCAAGGATACTTATTCTAGGCTGTATACGCTGATACTGAGGTGTGGTGTTTTGCCGTAAATATTTACGTACGGTATTTCTGGACACCCCCAGTTCACGACTAATGGCTTTAATAGATTTACCTTGCTGATGAAGTATTTGGATTGTCACTGCTTGCTCCAAAGTTAACATGTTGAGCAGTCCAAAATGACCGCTATATTAACCAAGGGGGGGGCAGTTTTTAAATGCCATTAGGGGGTCATTTTTACACTGCCGCTAACAATGGTGACCGGCGCTTGATCGGCATGCAGCACCTGCTGTTGCAGAACCACCTCTTTTAAAGCATTGGCCAAAGGTTCCAGTTCCACACCGCAGCGACCAATCCAGTCAGATAAGGTCTTTCTCTTGTTTCTAGAAAGACCATGCTATCAGACCATATTAGAACTTTACTAAGTCACCTTTTAATGCCACCCCTGCTAATGCCGTACCTTTCGCACATTGGTAAGTCGTGGTGCTACGTGTTTCATTGGACTTATAGAAACTCACCAGATTGGTCACCGCATTGGCGCCTTTGGCTTTGGCTGTATTTTGAAATTGAATCAATGCCGAACGAAGTACATGATCACATGAACTTTCCGCAGATTTGGCAAAACCATTGGTCTTTTTATTGGTCACTAAGCCTTTTTCAATCACCTTACCGCCCGACTTGGTTCCCGCCAAATAAAATTTTACTGAACCATCCAAAACCCCATCAGCAACAGCACGGCTTACAGCTTCTTGGAAATTGAAATCATGCATTTGGTCAGCTGCATGTGCTGATGTAAATGCAGCTAGCCCCAGAATAGCTGTGAAGCCAAATTGCTTAATATTCATAGTAATTGCTCTCTTATTTAATTTAACGTTTTTGAAAGTTGTGTAAATACCGAATTATCTAAACGTGCCTTCCATGCCATCGCATTTTTATGAATTTTATTACCACGTTGATCGAGATTACGGCTACCTGTAATTTGTGAACTGACTTGATTACCTGAGATGAGATAGGTTACTTGTAAATAATGGCTACGACGGGTTAAACCCGCAACTACCTTTGTCTGATCTGCCTGTTCAACTACCCAACCAGTGCGCGCATTTTGCCCAACACCAAGTCGAATATTGTTCACAATATCAGCCGCAGTCGCATATTTTGCTGTCATTAATTGCCGCTGCGGATAATCAGAAATTTTTACAGTACTACAAGCTGTTAATCCCAGCATACTCACTGCTGATAAGATATATAGTGTTTTTTTAAACCCCATTTTTTACCCTCTGTTTCAGTTATGGTCTATATTATTTTTGAAAATTAATGATGTATTAATGCCACCAAAGGCAAAATTATTCGTCATAATAATTTTTGCTGACATCGGGCGAATATCACCACAAATATAATCTAATTCCGCACACGCAGGGTCAATGTTATCTAAGTTTAAAGTTGGCACGAATTGATTACGTTGCATCATTTCAATGCTGAGCCATGCTTCAATTGCACCACATGCACCTAAAGTATGACCAAAATAGCTTTTTAATGAACTGATTGGCTTTTGACCCAATATACGCACAGTTGCTTGTGATTCAGCAATATCACCCTGATCAGTCGAAGTGCCATGTGCATTAACATAATCAATATCCGCAGCAGTAAGCTGTGCATCTTTCAGTGCCAATTGCATACAGCGTCCCATCATCTCAGAATCAGGTCGCGTCACATGCTGACCATCAGTATTGCTACCATAACCGATGATCTCAGCATAAATAGTCGCTCCACGTGCTTGAGCATGTTCATATTCTTCTAAAATCAAACAGCCTGCACCTTCACCAACAACCAAACCATCCCGATTTGCATCAAAGGGACGCGGAGTTTTCTCTGGATGATCATTTTGAACGCTGGTCGCTAACAGTACATCAAACACAGCTGAACCCGCAGCGCTGAGCTCTTCTGCTCCACCTGCAATCATCACAGTTTGCTTGCCGTATTTAATCGCTTCATAAGCTTGTCCAATGGCCATCGAACCGGAAGTACACGCACTTGAGGTCGGCAGCGTTAAACCTTTTAGCCCAAAATACACCGTCATATTGACCGCGCTGGTATGTGACATCATACGAATGTAGGTCGTGGCATTGAGTTGACTCATATTATGCTCAAGCAACATGGTACCAAACTCACGCACAGCATCCACACTGCCCGCAGAAGAACCAAAAGCCACGCCTGCATCGCCACTTCTTAAGATATCAGCATGGAGTAAACCTGCGTCTTCCAATGCTTTTTCAGCACATACCGTGGACATTAAGGCAACACGCCCCATACCACGAGTAACTTTACGGTTAAAATGCTTCGGTACAGTAAATGACTCAACTGGACCAGCTAATTTACTACGTAAATCAGGATAGATCTCCCAATCGGGCATATAGCGAATGCCACTTTTACCGAGTGTAAACTGCTCAAAAATTTGCTCTGCGGTTTCACCCAAAGAAGTAATCCCAGACATGCCTGTTACAACAACACGTTTCATTAGATCAGGCCTCCATTAATTGAAAGCACTTGGCGGGTGATATAACTGGCATCATCACTACATAAAAACTTTACCGCTTTAGCGACTTCTTCCACCTGCCCCATACGTTGCATCGGAATCATTTTCAAGGCATGTTCTTTGACTTCCTCTGTGACCATTTCGGTTTCTATCAAGCCCGGAGCCACACAGTTCACCGTAATTTTGCGTTTTGCCAACTCTAGTGCCAATGCTTTGGTCGCACCAATTAAGCCTGCTTTGGCAGCACTATAATTGACCTGACCACGGTTCCCCATAATTCCAGACACTGAAGATAATGTCACAATACGTCCACCCTTTTTCAAGCGGATCATTGGCATCATCAATGGTTTCAACACATTATAAAAACCGTTCAGAGAGGTCGAGACCACGTCATCCCAGTCTTCATCAGTCAGTGCGGGGAAAGCACCATCACGGGTTAATCCTGCATTCAGCACTGCACCGTAAAAAGGGCCATGCTGTGCTATATCTTGCTCTAAAATAGCGGCAATTTTTTCACGCTCATTCACATCGAACATCAGTACATGACTGGCCTGTCCAAGCGCTTGAATTTCCTGAGCCACCGCTTCGGCCTCAGACTGTCTTGAACGGGCATGGACCGTGACATCAAAGCCTGCCTTTGCCAACTCCAAAGCAATCGCTTTACCTATCCCACGACTCGAACCCGTGACTAAAATTCTTCTGTTCACACTAATTTTCCGATGATTTCATTCATATTTTCAGGCTCAAATACGCTCAACATGGCGCTGAACCGATGTTCTTGATATTCAATTTCACAATGAAACTGCCCCAAACCCTCGTGCAGATAACTTTGTTCTACTCGAATCCGCACGGTTGTGCCCAAACTAAAATAGGCACAAGGCAACTGCATTTTACGCGTTCCCAATAAAAAGCCAATTTTCGGTGGCAAGCCCTGAGTTTTTCCTTTATAACCGGCATAGACGCTAATGGTCTGCGCCATCAACTCAATGCTGCTCCAGGTGGGCAAGCCTTCTGGCTCACAAAACATCAAATCAGGTGTGATGTGAAGTTCTGCAATAGCAAATTCATCATTGGCTTCAATCAAATGGCTCACGAAAACCATCGGTTTTGCATGTGGAATAAACTGTACTGCATCCATCATGGTAAAGCCTTCCCAAAAATTAAACTGATATTACTGCCACCAAAAGCAAAAGAATTACTCATCGCATAGCGAATCGGTGCAGCTAAATGCGGTGTAAGCACATAGTTTTGCCCAGCCAAAGCATCGTCCAATTCACCTGCATGATGTAGCGGTAACCAGGATTGATCTAATAAAACCTGTTGGCAAATAAAAGCTTCGATTGCACCCGCGGCCCCTAGACAATGTCCTGTTTTATGTTTGGTGCTGCTTACGGCCACAACTGTATCTGAGAAAACGGTCTGTACCGCTTTAATTTCCATCGCATCATTTTGCGGTGTAGAAGTCCCATGTAAGTTCAAATATCCAATATCGCCTGCTTCAAGCTGTGCTGCGTCTAAAGCTTTTTGCATCGCCTCCGCAGCCCCTATTCCTTCTGGATGCGGTGCTGAAATATGCCATGCATCCATTGACTCGCCACTCGACAACAACATCACGGGGGCAGGCGCATTGGACAGTAAAAACAATCCTGCCGCTTCACCAATATTAATGCCGTCACGGTTGGCTCCACAGGGCTGACAAATTCCGTTCGATAAGCTTTCTAAACTATCAAAACCATTTAAGGTTAGCTTGCATAAGGTGTCAACTCCACCTACTAAGACAGCATCAGCCAGATCTGCATTCAGCAGACGTTGCCCCGCCGCCAGTGCTTTAGCTGCCGAGGAGCAAGCGGTAGAAATGGTATAGGCTGGCCCTTCCCAGCCCAAATACTGTTGTAAGGCTTCCGCTAAACTGCCCATTTCTTGTTTTTGGTGCTGTACAGACTGCGGTACAGACTGTTGAAACTGGACTTTTAAGACAGACTCATTATCCGCGATGCCTGAGGTTGAAGTACCGACAATCACAGCAAGACGTTGTTTAGCAAACTGTGCTGTATAAGCATGAATTTCAGTTTCAATTTGCGCCAGAGCCGTCAGCGCAAAGCGTAGATTCCGTGAGTCTACACCGTTCAAGCTTTCAGGCACTGTTTGAACTAAGGTTTGATCACATGCGCCGACCCAGACCGAACGCCCCGCAATCAGATCTCCTCGTTGCGATAGGGTATTTTCAGGGTTGGTCAAGGCATGTTGAAGCTCAGCGGCATTTTGTCCCAAAGCCGACAGCGCCGCACTGAACTGAATACCCACGGCTGAAACATGCTGTAGATTTTTAGTCATGATGGTCACCTTGATCATCTTCTAAAGTATTGCTCACCGTGCTGATCATCATTTGATAAGGCACTTGCAAATTATCCAGTTTAATTGCTCCTTCATTTTGCTGAATTTTCAACACGGGTTGCTGCTGTATATAAATGGTATCGTCTTTCTGGACGACCGCATTTTGAGCTGTATGTAAGGCAGCAAAATTTGGATATGTGGCATAGAGAATATCACGCACTACATAATCAAAAGGTAATCTTTTCATTGGATCAATGCGCTGTTCAGCTTCGACCTTTTGACCATCAAAACTGAGCTTAAACAACTGCTGTCCTGTGAGGCTAAGCGCTAACATATCAAGCGACTGCCCCCGTTGTTGCTGATACAGTAAAAAGCTGAAACTCTGGGTTTTCCACTGTACTTCGATTTGATCTTGACGTTGATAATTTTGCGCAACCCACTGTGGGGTCGCGAGCCCCTGCGCCTTGGGAATCAAGCTTTGGCAGGCATTACAAAGCAGAGCACTGGCTAAAACCCAACTGACAGTTTTAAAACGCAGCTCAAGTTTCATCAGTTAGCGACTCTTTTTGCGGTTGTTCTTCTCGGCAATATTCGGCCAAAGTGCTCAAGCGTTGCTTGGCATTACGATGGATCGGGTTGCTTGCATCCCACGCATAACCTGCTAGCAAGGAAGCAATCATACGGCGGATTTTTTCATCCTGTTGAGTCGAAAATACCACATCCTGAAACTCACCTGAATACCATGATTCGACATAGGCACGGAACACTTGAATGCCTTTACGTAGCGGTTTTTCATATTGCTCCATCCAGTCTACCTTCTGACCTTGCAACACTTGCTCGACCAATGGCACAGCTAGACTAGACGATTTTAAGGCAATAGTTACCCCTGAAGAAAAGACAGGATCGAGGAACTCACCGGCATTGCCCAGTAACGCGTAGTTTTCAGATGCCAAATGTTTAACATCGGCAGAGTAGCCCACCAAAGTACGTACAGGAGTATCATGCTTAGCGTGGCGCAATAAATGCGACAAACTGACATCATCGGCCAAAATACGTTTTTGCAAGGCTTCTAAATCATAATCTGCACTGCCGTCATATCCATATCTTTCAAAGAAATCTTGCTCCGCAACGACGCCAAATGAAGACCGCCCGTCGGCAAAAGGAATTAGCCAATACCACGCACGATGGTCTTTTTCATGCACGGTAATTAAGATTTTCTCACGGTCAAACTCAGGGTCATCCAACAAACCATCTTCAATATGGGTAAAGACCGCACGGCGTACTGGAAAGTCCGATGGACTTTCTAAGTCGAGAAACTTCGGCAAAATTCGGCCAAAACCACTGGCATCCAATAGAAATTTGCCTTGAATTTGGTAGTTGTTGCCTTGCTCACCTTTCACCGTCAAAATCGGTTGTGTAGATGCCACATCGACCGCCAAAACTTCATGACCAAAACGGATATCTGCGCCCATTTTTTCGGCTTGCTGTGCCAAAAGCTGGTCAAAGTTGGCACGTCTTACCTGCCATGTAGTGCCTGGACCTTCGCTAAACTTTTGAGTAAAGTCATAAAAACTGCGCTGCGTACCTCTTAAAAAAGCCGCGCCATTTTTAAACTGAAAGGCATATTCATCGGCATGTGCGCGAACGGTCTCCAACAAACCCGCTTCTTCCAAAAACACCATACACTGCGGCAATAAAGATTCACCAATGGAAAACCTCGGAAAATATTGCTTTTCGATGACCGTGACGTGGTAACCTTTTTGACGCAGCAAAGCTGCAGCCGAGCTGCCTGATGGTCCCGCCCCAATAATTAAAACATCTGTCTGTTGCATGGTGCTCATTGCACTGTACCCTTTGACTCAGCTCTTTGGCTGATATTGTTGAACCACCACATGTTTCGCATCGGAGGATGTAAAAATTGTGGCATAAATAAATGAAAAAATAACGCCCAGCAACACTGTTAGGCCAAAACTGTGAATGGCATAAGTATGACTAAAGGACAGCAAACCAAAACCAAAGAACGTCGACATCATGCACAGAAACAAAGCCATACCCACCACTTGTGGATGATCATGTCCATGGCGGTAGAAAATAGCATAATCCACCCCAATTCCAATGATCAGGAAGGTACCCATAATGCTGAATAAATTAATCTCGACACCCAGCCATGCTTGAATCGCAAACGTGGTCATTAAGGCCATGCTGACAGGCAACACCAAAGGCAGAATGGATTTTTTGCCATACAGTGCCCCTAAGCCAATGGCTAAAATCAGCAAAGCGCTGAGTAATAGCCACTGTGCCTGCTCACGGTGTTGTTTAAACAATTCAGACAGTTGATGAACGGGGCGTAACAGTTGTACATCCGCATTTTCAAGCTGTTGCACGGCTTTGACGTCATGCACATTTTGCAGCATCACCAAACGTTGTGTCGGACTCATCTGCAAAAAATGCAGAGGATGATCTTTAAAGACCGCTTCGGTCAATAACGGTTGGTCTTTTAAATGCGCTTGCCAGTTTAAAATATCCGCTGCGTTGAGCTGCAACGCTTGCGCATATTCCACTAAAGCCGGCTGAGGAATCGCCTGTAACATTTCAACATTCTTTTTTTGCTGCTCAAGCGATGGAATCCACTGCCCTAAAGCTTGAACAGCATCCAACTTGCCAGCCTGTTGCAAGGACGCAAGCTCTGCCAGTAGTTGCTGTTCGCGCTGCTCCAACTCTGCTGAGCTTCTGCCCCGTACCACAAAGTATTCGCTGCTTTGCTGCTGCATAAAACGAGAACGATTATATTGATCTTCCTGCTTTAAAGTGGCATCCATACTTTGTAAATTACGGATGTCATCATTGCTTTTCAGCAAGGTGAGACTACTACCCGTCACCAGTACAATCAATGCAATCATGCCATAACGTAGCTTGTTGTGGCTCTGCACATAACTACGCGCTTTGCCAATAAAGCCCAGTGCACGTATCGCAGGTTCCGCATTCAGCGCAGGCAAACGTGGCAGCAATAAAATACTGGTCACCCATGCGGCACTCAGTCCAACCATAGAAAAGACTGCAATCTGTTTAAAGCCCGGAAATGGGGTAAAACTAAGCACCACATAGGCCAATAGCGTGGTCATTAACCCCACAAATAGACTCGGCAATAACGGCTTTAGAACAGTAAATCCATCGATCTGTCGGTGCTGAGACTGCATGGCCATGAAGTAAAATGAAAAATCGACACAGACCCCAATCAGACTGGCCCCAAAGACCAGTGTCATCAGGTGAATTTCGCCAAAAACCCAATAGGTCACAGCAAAGGCCACCAAGCTGCCTGTGCCGACTGCAACCATTTCCGTCAGCATGGGTCGTATCGAACGGAAGCCAAACCAGACTAGAAGCAAAATCCCGATGGTCGAACCCACTCCAATGGTGGAAATTTCCTCTTTGGCAGAGTTAGTGCCGAACTGTGCAAACAGCAGCGTACCTGTCCAGTGCGGTTTGACCTGCAACTGGTTGAGTTGCTGATTGATATTTTGGATAAATGCAGCGGTCTGCTCTTGGTAGGCAATGTTATAGGGGCTATTATTGAGCTGAAGTACCATCAGGCGCGAGATGCCCTGCTCATCACGAATCGTGGCAAAGCCCTGCTCTAAATTGATATCGGCATTGCTTTGTAAAGCACCTAACCCCACTGCATAGCGCGGAAACAACAGCAAAGGATCTTGCTTGAGCATTTCAGCCGTGATTGGCATGCCCGGACTCATCAGTTGTAATAAGCCCTGCTCTGTCAGTGCGGTATGATCCTGCCCTTGCAAAATCTGCTGATCTGACTTGGATAATAGCCCTGCTTTGTGCTGATACAGTGCTTGGGCAAATTGATCGGGGTCAAGCTGTGGACGAACAGGTAAAAACAGTTGACTTTGATTAGCTTGGGTTTTAAGTGCTCGTGTTGCCTGTTCTAATTGCTGATCCGTTTTGGCATCCAACACCACAAAAACTTTATCATTTAACTGCTGACTCACATATTGCTGTGCTTGTTCCAGATGAGCATCTTGATGAGCCTCAGGCAGCAAAGCAAAGATATTGGTTTCAATCTTAATGCCTTTATTCAGCCAAGCCGCGCCCAGTGCCAAAGCAATGACACACAGCACCAACAACCACAGAGCGCTAAATTTATTTTGCCAATTGGAAAAGCGCATTTTCCGCAGCCGTTAAAGTTTGAGGTTGAGCCGTTTGCTGGCTAAAACGAATGATGGTGCGGTTATTGGCTTGTTCCAAAATGGTAATACGGTCCACATAACGCTGACCTTGCGCATCGACTTGGACAAAAAGCTTTTTAAATAGACTGCTTTTCGGCGTTAAGCTGACATTCCACTGCGTTGGGCTATAGTTGGCGGACACCACATTAAAGTTCTTAGCGAGTGCTGCTTCGTTACCCGACATAAATTGTAAAAACATCGTTGCAACAGAGCCATATGGAGTTTTGTCGACTTCAATTTGACTGGAAGTACGCTGCGTCTTTTGTATCAACTTACGCGGTGTCACCACCAAATCGGCTTTGACTGGACTTTGAATTTGCCACAGCACGCCTTGGTTTTTGCTGAACAGCACCGTGCCTTTAGACACATAAGTTTTATTCAGAGCTGCCAGTTTTTTCTGCTGCTCAAATTGGGCACGCACCACAGGCGTTACGCCAAGCTGAGCAAATACCTGCTTCAATTCAGTATTTTGTGCATTCGCTGTGGGAGCAAGCAAAGTCATCACACTGGCTGTACACGCAACTAAAATCATCTTAGAGAATTTGTATCGAATCATGCTTGCATTACTCCGCCTTAAACTCAGGCCATGCATTTAAACAATCCAACAACACCTGTGGGGATTGAAAACACATTTCACGTTTTTCAATATGAACTGCCACTTGCGAAGTAAAGCCCTTGGTCAACTTTCTACCCGAGACCGCATCAAAAATCAGATATTCAATTTTCAAGCGATTTTCCCACTCTTTTAAAACAGCGCGCACACGAATTTTCTGTTCAAATTCGATGCCTTGCACATAGCGCACATAGCTTTCAATGACAGGCCATGCATAGCCCGAGTCGCGCATTTGGTTATAGTTATAGTGAAATTGATCTAACAGTTTGCAACGTGCAATTTCAAAATATTTTAAATAATGCCCATGCCACACCACATGCATGGTGTCGACGTCATGAAAAGGCACTTCAATAATTACATCAGCATACATGCTCATTTCCTATAAATATTGAACAGCAATGCTGTCTAACAGTTCTAAATGATCAAAACGATTGACCAGCGTTTGAAGCTCTTGTTGCAAAGGACGATCTTCCGCTACGTAGGTGAAGCTCTGAAGCACCCAGTGTTGAAATGCTCTTAAAACAGGGCTGAGTTCTGTATCTACACCTTTAAGTTTAACTGCTTGAACTGCTGCACAACTGAGTGCTGCAATCACTTGTTCGGTCAGAGTAATGACACGGCTAGCATCACGTGCGGCAATGGTGCCCATACTGACTTTGTCTTGATTATGACATTCGGTTGAACGTGAGAAAATCGACGCAGCGAGTGTCTGTTTCAAGGCTTCTGCCGTCCATGCCGAAACCCCGATTTGCACTGCTTTAAAGCCATGATTCAACGGTAACCGCTCAGGACTTGAACCAGTTAAATTACGCGGTAAACCATTGTTCATTTTATAGTCCACCAACTGCGCCAACTGACGATCCATCAAGTCAGCAATATTCGCGATCATAATTTTCAGGCTGTCCATGGCTTGGGCAATATGTCCGCCATAGAAATGTCCACCATGCAGTACCCGCAGGTTCACTGGGTCAATCAAAGGGTTGTCGTTACTTGAATTCAGCTCATTTTCAATAAACTGACGCAGCCAGACTTTAGAATCTTCAAATACCCCAATCACATGCGGCGCACAGCGCAATGAATAACGGTCTTGCAGACGTGAACTTTGGTGTTCGGTTTGTACTTCACTGTTTAACCAGTCGCGTAACTGCGCTGCAATATGTTGCTGTCCTGGATGTGGTTTCTGCGCAAATAGGACTTCATCAAAATGGCTTGGATTCCCTTCTAAAGCCAAGACATTCAGGGCAGTAATCAAAGTACTGGCAAAAGAAATCTGTTCGGCCTTTTTATAATTCAGGCAGGCAATCGCGGTCATAACCGCTGTACCATTCATCAGGGCTAAGCCTTCTTTAGGACGCATCACCAAAGGCTGTATACCTTTTTCGGCATACACTTGTGCAATCGGCACAATCTGGTCTTGATAGTACACATCACGCTCACCGACCAAGGCCCCAGCGATATAAGACAAAGGGGTCAAGTCACCACTGGCACCGACCGAACCCTCCGATGGAATCACCGGAATCACATCTTCATTCAGCATCCAGACCAACCGCTGCAACAAGGTATGCGAGACACCCGAATAGCCGCGTGCCAAAGAACATAAACGGACCACCACGACAGCACGTGCGGTAATTA
Source organism: Acinetobacter sp. YH12131 (assembly GCF_013418635.1). NCBI lineage: Bacteria > Pseudomonadati > Pseudomonadota > Gammaproteobacteria > Moraxellales > Moraxellaceae > Acinetobacter > Acinetobacter sp. YH12131. Next base: position 530,967 of record NZ_VPBQ01000001.1, on the reverse strand, counting down.
AGTCTAAGTTTTGCCCCATGCCGCAGCCATGAAAACGCGACAAATGCAGCGGCAGCTCATGCACTTGGTGGGCTGGAATTTCAATCAAGCACGAGTCTCCATAACCCGTGGTCACGCCATAAATGACGCCTTCGTCTTGCAACAGCTGATCGAGGAAATCTGCACCGCGTTGAATTAATGCTGTCCATTCAGCAGAGTTAGGCAATACCACCTGTTTTTCTTTACGCGCTACAGCCAAAACATCTTCAATACTGAGCGGAGTTTCCCCAACAATTAACACAAGACTTATCCTTTATTCCAAAAATTATAAAAATTAAACCATTGATAGGGCGCTCGTATGCAATGCTGTTCCAACAGTTGCACATACTGTCTTGTGGTCTGTTGCATGGCCTGTAAACGCTCTTTACGCGGCCAGTTCAACTGCTCCGCCACTTGATGAATATGCACTTCAAAATGTGTATCAACTCGATAGCAAAACACTGCCAACACAGGAGCTTTCAATAAGCTAGCCAAGATCCAAGCGCCTTGCGGCCACAGCGCTTGCTCTCCTAAAAAAGCAACCGATTGTACACGATCTGACTGCACGGGTACGCGGTCTGCTGCCACAATCACCCATTCACCTTGATCCAACTTATCCTGTAAAATCATTGCTGTTTCAATTCCCAACTCATCCACCGAAACCAAATTAACATCGGCATGTTCATTCAGTTTTTTTAAAAATGCATTGAACTTGGTAGCATGTTTTTGATAAACCAACACATTAATTTTCTGCGGATGCTCTGCTTTGACGGCGCGCAGCAATTCAATATTGCCAAAGTGTGACACCACTATCACCACACCTTTTTGATAGTGCGAACGAAAGTGCGCATGACCATGCAGCTTTAAGTTCTGCTCAGGAATGTGCCCGAGCCAGCCCTCAATTTTATCTAAAATACATTCACCAAATTGCATCAAATGCGTATAGCTGTGCCAAAGCTGCGGCTCAGCCTGAAACGGCGACTGCGCACCTGCAAAATGATGCAATTTTTTTAAGTACAACAGTGAAGCCTGACGCGCAGTATTGGAAAAGAGCCAGTACCATAAAATCACAAAGTATAAGATGACTCGGCACAGCCAACGCCCACCCAAACGGTAGAAACCCAGCATCAGCATTAGCGGTAACATCCCGCCCCGTTCTTTCACGGCGCTCCATTTCTGCATATATTTCTCTGACCGCCTTAACCTTTGACTTTCTGATAAATCAGTTTGGGGAACCGCAGCAGCATGCCACCCAACAAGCGGCTGTGCGCGCGCGCCATGCCCAAATTGTCACGCCACACATCAAAATGTGAAATACCACCTTCAGGATAAATCACATGCGTGGGCAGATTAATAAACGGCACATTGTCCCATTTCAAACGCACTAAAATTTCCGAGTCAAAGCCCATCCGCGGTTGAAACTTGGCAGTGTTTAGAATGTTCACTGTCTGCGCTAGAGGATAGACACGAAAGCCACACATGCTGTCTTTAATCTCAAAAGACAGACTGTTAATCCACACCCAAATATGCGTTGCATAACGGCCATAGAGACGTTTTTTGGGAACAGTCGCATCAAAGATCGGCTGACCAATAATCATGGCTTCGGGGTGCTGGATAGAGGTGTCTAAAAAGCGTTGCACATCCTGCCAGTCATGTTGTCCATCGGCATCGAGTTGCAAGGCATGGCTATAACCGCATTGAAAGGCATGCTTGAGCCCCGTGATCACCGCCTGCCCTTTCCCTTGATTGTGGGTATGTTCAACCAAATCGACCCTTGGATAGTCCTGCGTAAGCTGATGTAATACCGCCGTACAATCGGCATCACTGCCATCATTCACCATAATGATGGGTAACTCAAAAGCGCTTAAATGTGACAGTAACGCAGCCAAATAATGTGGATGGTTATACACAGGAATCACAAAGCAGTGTTTCATTTTTTCTCTCGGCTTAAACGTCTGAAGGGATAGCAAACAGCAAACGTCCTGATGCCAATATTTTGTCATGATTTTTCAGCTCAAAACTGACCTTATGCGCTTTACGGCTGAGCACCAGTTCCACCGTATGATAGGGTTGGATCAGTCCTTGAAATTTTAATTGCTCAAAACCATTGCACCACAGTAAATCCACCCAATTTTGTTTGGCAAAATGCTGGATAAAACCAATTTGCCCTACGCCCGGATAAATCGGAAAGTTCGGAAAATGCCCTTTAAAGCATTCCAGCTCAGGCACAAACTCCAAAGCATAACTGATCTGCATATCCTGAGACTGCTGTGTCAATACCACAGGCAAGGTCATCGGCAGAAAGAGTGATTTTAAATACTGTTTATTCAGCTTCGATTGTGCATTTTGTGGCATTTGCGTTAAGAACCGCCACTGCCGCGGAATCGCGATACTTTCCAGCTTCTGTTGTAATTGTTTTTTCAGCTGTGCGGTAAAGGCAGCTTTGCCCTTTTCGATAAGCAGCACCCTTGCATCCACTGTCAGCACCGCTACCACCGCCAAAATCTGACGCTGTTCTTTTTCATGAATTAAAACATGGCACTGCTGTATTTCTGCCAACTCAGCGATTTTCACTTCAATCGCATCGAGACTTAACCGCTTTTCTTCGAGTTTGACAATACGGTCCAAACGCCCCAATAGTTGGAATGGACTTTTGGGATTATTTGCATCCACGACCTGCACTTTATCTCCAGTCAAAATCCAATCCATGCTAAAGGCATGATTGGTTTTAACGGCTAACTCTTGTTGCTCGGCGCAGTTAATTTCGACATTGGCAAAGGGAGTCCATAGCGCATCATCTGCCTGACGGTGAGCAATCCCGCCTGTTTCAGAACTACCAAACACTTCGGTAATGGGACGGTTCAGCAAAGGACGCACGCCTGCATCCAACTTTCCACCAGAGGAATAGACCCGATGGCAGTCTTGCAACACTACATCTGTGGTCCAGCGCTTCAACAATGCAGGACTTGAAATGAGGTAATTGGGCAGTTGCAAATGGGCAATTTTCTTTTGAAGATCAACCACATCTTCAGGGAAAGCCAATTGTTTCTGATAGAAACTGCGTCCACTGGCTAAAGGCCACAACAACTTAAACAGCAAACCATAAATATGTTGATGGCTCACCGTAGCAATCGCGATCGCCTGCTCAGGCAAATCAAAACTGGCTTCTAAACCACAGACTTCATTGAACAATTGTTGCAAGGTGCGCGGAATCTTTTTCGGCTGCCCTGTTGAGCCCGAAGTATAAAAATACAGCTGTGCCTGATTGAGAAAGGTAGCATCAAATTGAAGCTCAAAAGTTGGCGTGGCTGTCGACGGCAAACGTTGTAAAAAATAAATCTGCTGTTCAGCCAATTCTTTTTCTAAGTCACTGACCCGATGCGGCGGCAACAGCACTTGCTTACCTGCTTGTAAGGCTGCAAACAACAATACTAAAAACTCATAACTGTCTTCTTGCCAAAGCGCCCATACTGGCTGTTCCAACTGCTGAATTTGCGTAGCCTGTAAAGCTACATCCAACCAAAAAGTGTGAAAGGAAACAAAACTTGAGTCCGCATGAATACACAAGGGACGCGATGAATGGAGATGGTGTTGAAAATGACAAGACATAAAATTTGTTTTTAAAAACCGTATTTCTAATCGCTATAGTTCGAGACCACTGTTTCAGCTGCCCTGACGGAAATGCTGTTATTTCTGTGCCTGATGCAGTCGTTGCTGGCGTTTACGCAACACAAATTCACCCAGCAATAATCCACCCATCAAGACATAAGAGATCAAGCCGTTATACATCACCCAAATTTTCATCGGTGCAAAGAAAACAGTGATCAGGGCAATGACCGCATTGATGCAAAAAAAACCACACCAAACTTTGGTCACTTGACGGGTCCATTCGACTCCTTCTTCTGGCAGATTAGGCTCTGCCAAACGTGCAAAACGCTCAATCATTGAAGGCGGTCGAATCAAGGTGCTGGCAAAAATAAACAGCGCCCCAAGACTCATAAAGACAGGATAGAGTTTAAGCCACGCATGATCTTTTAAAATCAAACTCAGCCCGCCACATAAAATGGCAAAACCTGTCAATGGCCACAGCAGGGCATTGCCCTTACTCAAGAGACGTAAAATGCCCAGTACAATCAATACCGCACTGACCCAGACATACTGTCCATGTGCCAAAGCATAAGCGACAAAAAAAGGATAGAGGATCAAACCGATCCCTGCTACCCCTTTTAAGATGTTGTTCATGCAACTGACATATTCTGAATCACGACCACCACATCTTGAATGGTGCGCACATTTTTAAAATCTTCAGGGTTGACTTGTTTGCCTGTCAACTCTTTAATTTTTACCACCAAATCAATGGCATCAATACTGTCAACATCGAGGTCTGAAGCTAGGTTTGACTCTAATTGCACATCTTCAGGCGCAATTTCAAACAACTCTTCCATCCATTCACGTAATTTTTCTAACACGGTTTCTTGTGCAAGCATAGCAACCTCTTATGCTGTTTTCTGTGCTTCAACCAAAGCCACTAAGCTTTGAATTGATTTAAAATGTTCTTTGGTTTCTGCAGACTCTGCATTCAAATGAATGCCATAACGTTTTTTCAATGCCAAGCCTAATTCAAGGGCATCAATCGAGTCCAAACCTAGACCATCGCCAAACAAAGGCGCGTCTGTATCAATGTCTTCAATACTGATGTCTTCAAGGGCAAGGACATCAATAATCATTTGCTTTAATTCATCAGCAAGATTAGTCATTTAGGGATAACTCTTGGTTAAAAAACCATTGTAATTGTTGATTTAATTGACGTACATTTTTTGGATTAACCGTTACGTCATCCAATACGTCTTCCACTTGGATCGCATCCAAGACTTTTACATGGATATGAAAAGGCTGTTCTGGAATGTGATACCATTTTTCGTTTTTGGTGAGTGTCGAGGGCGTACAGCTAATTAGCACAGGCCGAATCGGTACCCCTGCCCTTAGTGCAATATTGGCTGCGCCGCGCTGAAACACGTTCAACTGCTCACCTTTTGCTGTTCTTGTTCCCTCAGGAAAGATCAACAAGGACGCGGCATGATCCTGCTGCAATTTGTGTACACAGTCCTGAATAAATTGTTCAGAACCCGCATTTAAAATATATCCCGCACTTTGCACAGGACCTTTGGTAAATGGATTTGACCACAGTGCCTGCTTAACAACACAGTTTGCTTCCTCCATTAAACCAATTAAAACCACCACGTCAATCAGTGTCGGATGGTTAGCAATCACCAGCTCTTGTTGGCTGTGCTGTAGCTTATCTAGACCTTCAACCGTATAGGTCATAATGCCCAGTTTTACCATCATCTCCGTAAAACCTTTGAAACTGTGCTTAATGACTTTTTGAGTGCGCTGTTTGCGAACTTCTGGGTCTTGTGAACTCAACTTGACGATTGGTGCAATCAAACCACCAATCGCCACGCCGCCTAAGCCAAAGCTGGCAAAGCTAAACCCTGTCGCTCCAACGCGCCATGCATAGTTTGCTTTTTGCTTGATGCGATTTAATTTCAGCATTTCATCCACGCTTCAGATTCAGTTTGCTCAGGATTAGTCCAAAACGTGTTAAATGCTAAAGCTTGCTGATAGGCTGGCGTTGCATTCGTATGCTTTGGCGTCAGTATCAAATTTGCAGGCGCTAATGAAATCATCGCTGCCATCGCAAAAGCAGAAAATGGTTGATGCTCGATATACATTTCTGGCAAGGCTTCATCGTAATACACCAGCAAAACATGACCGGCTTCAGGTATTGTTTTTAGCCACGCATAGGCTTCAATCAACCCATCATTCCACGAACCCGCCAAACTGGTCGCAGGGGTCGCATCCTGACATAAAATGGAATAAAGCCCGGAAATTGCATTATGCACCGAGGTTGAAAACTGCGTTGGTGAAGGCGTTTGCTCGCTTAATACATCTTCTAAGATATTTAGTGTTTTTGATTCATCGCCATATTGCGACACCCACACAATATAATCGACTTTGTGTGTATTTAAAGTCTGTATTGCACTATTCATAGCCAGCTTTGCTAGGCGCGATAAGCGCCGGCGTTGCATCGCAGGAATGTGTTGTATAGCTGATAACACTTGATCAATCGAACTTAGATTTAAGTGGGACACGTGGAGTTGCATCATCATGATCAGTAATTAAAAAATTGACAATTATCAGGTGTGTAATTATAACACCGAGTTAAATTTTTCACAAAAAATAACAAAACCATGTTGTTTTCAAAAATAAAACTGTGAAATCCATTCAATTATCAATTGCTGTATGCTGAAAAAACAGGAGGTTTTAACTTGGTAAACTATACATACTCATCAGGAGTTTACCATGAGCTAGAAACACAAGACGTATACGGTAGAACTTAAATCTGAAGCCATCAAAGCATTAGAAGCCAATCAAGGCAATGTATCCGAAACAGTTAGAGAACTCGGCATTTCCATGCAGACCCTTTCGCATTGGAACAATAAGGCAAAGGCAGGGACTTTAGCTGGTACTAAACAGTATTCACCTGACCTAAACGCTTTGCTCGAAGAAAATAAGCAACTTAAACAAACAGCTTAAATCCGCTGAAATGGAACGTAAATTTCTAAAAAAGGCAGCAGCGTACTTTGCCAAAGTACGTCAGTAAGGTACGCCTATATGAAATCGCAAAAACACTGATTGCCGATTATTTTGATGGCACGATTACTTCATGTATTAGTTTCACACTTTTATAATTGGCTAAAACGAGGTGTGAATAAACGATTAGTTCAGCGAAATCAACAAACAAATTTGGTCAAAATAGCGCACAAATAAACGAAACAGAGCTATGACTATATTCGCTTAACCAAGCATTTACAGGCTCAGGTCGTAAAAATTAGTACATATGCAGTATGTCAGATAAAAAAGTTAAATCAGCTGCATTGTAAGTACCACAAACGTTTCAAAAGAACGACGAACAGTGACCATAACTGAGCGATCTATCCAAATTTGCTTGAGCAACAATTCTCAATGATTAAACCAAACCAAGCGTGATTGAGTGATATTACGTATATATGGACGACTGAAGGCTTGTTGTACTTAATAGTTGTAAAAGACGTTTACACGAAACAAGTGGTTGGCTACAGCTTAAATGAGCGTATGACAGCCAAGCTTGTTTGTGATGCATCGAATATGGCTATTCACAATCAAAAACCAGCTAAGGACCTCATTGTACATTCACAAACTTCATGCCTGTAGAGTCTACGAGTAGATGAAGCCCATCACTGTTTTTCTGATAACTAATTGCAATATCAATATGCTTTTGTCTTCTACAAAGCATACTGTAATCTGGTGCTGTCCAATCCAATCCGCAAAGTTTAATTAAGTTTTGAACAAAGCCAGTAACCCTGTGTAAAGTGAGTCTAAATAGAGATTTGATCATCAAATACATTGAATCGCTATGTCGGAGTAAGTTTTACTTAGACCTTATTTGCCTTGCGGTTCTGCATGCCATTGTGTTTTTGGATCGAACCAAATGTCAATATTCCCACGATTAAAGAGTGCTTGGTTATATGCTGACCAATTGGTTGTGCGGTAGATTTTGTATGTAAGCTTCTTCATTTGAAAATTATATTGCTGAAAAAGCCTTTACAGATAGGTTTGTGCAACAAAGCCTATGTGAAGTTGAATGTAGACTGGGAAATCTAACAGATAGATAAAATGATAAAGCTCTTCTAAAAGAGCTTTATTCTAAGAGTCTATAATTTGGATCTAAAATGATTTATTAGGGGGTAACTTTAGGCAAAGATAAAATTAATTTAGCTTCATAGTCATTCAAAACATTATCAATATTTTCAATCCATTTTGTACCATTGGCTACCTGTGCTGATCTAACAACTTTGCTGTAAACGTGAATAGGTTCAGCTGGCGATTTCTTCGTATTGAAGATATCGGTATCAATTTCAGAATGGATTTTAATAGATGCAAATCCTGGCTGGAACCAAGACCAGAATTTATTAATTTTAATATTCAAAACTAGGTCTGCATTCGCCCGATTGGCAGCATTATCTTCAAGAACTTCATAGCCTGATTTCTTAAGTGCTAGAGTTGTACGTTTCTTTAATAATTCAGAAACCGTTTCTTTCTCTAAAAGAATATCACCTAAAGCTTTTCCATAACCGTTACGCTTTCGAGCTACAGCTTTTGCTTTTTCTTCAGCCGTAGCCTTTGCTAAACCACCTTTTAAAGATGGGATATCAGCAGTTGGTGGTTTATCTTGAAAAGACCTTTCATCTTCAACAAGTGCAATAATCACTTTTTTAGAATTACTGGCCTCTTGTGTAGAAACTTGATTAGAGGTTGGAACTTGGATAAGTCCACGAGATGTTGCACATCCTGAAAGTGTAGTGATTAACAACCCAAAAGTTAGTATAAGAAAAAAATGTTTCACAAAAATCCCTCAATATTTATATAGTTAGGTAAAACTTCATAAATATAAAGAAATAGCGCAAAGATTGAAAGATAATTATTCGTATTAGTGGGAAAGTGTTTAAGTTTTGAACCGTACCGGGTTTTTCGGAGACTTTTTTATTTAAGTTAGGCCACCTGACCTAACGGGTTAATCTTATCATAGTACATCGAGCACCATATCTGTATTCATCCGTGTAGATACTTTCCATCCAATAATTGCTCGTAAGAACACATCAAGCTAACAAAGGAAAGCCACCTCTAATGGCTGCTTAACCTCTACTTTTAACTTCGGTTATTTATGGGAGGATTACCGAAGCAGCAAATTTACGAGCATCAGTCGGTACGACCGGTGATTCATACGATAATGCTTTGGCTGAAACAGTGAATGGCTTATACAAAACAGAGGTGATTGAATATTTAAAAGCAGATTGGCAAGGTTTAGCGGATGTACAACTTGCGACATTAAATTGGGTAGATTGGTTCAATAAAGAGCGTGTACATAGTGCACTAGGTTATGTGCCACCTTTTGATTTTGAAGCAATGTACTATGATAAAATTAATCCGTTAGGTCAGGTGGCCTAACTTAAATAAAAAGTCTCCGACAAACCCGGTACGGTTCACTTGCACAGACTAAAAGTCTTAGGTCTATTACAAACTCTACAATTTGCATATAGTGGAAGCTAATCACTACAACCTCCAAGATACAAGGTCTATTATTTGTGAACGATGATCTATAAGCTAATTAAAGGGTAAATTAATTACACATAATTAAGCAGCGGCAGTCATCAGAATAATGAAATGGGCAATTGTTTTGATCGCTAGCCAAATCATATTACCCTTGAGTTACAACTTTTCCATTCCTTAGCCAATTTAACCCAAGCTTTATTTTCTTTTGACCAGATACGTCTACATAATTCGGTAAGATCATCAAATTGCCGATCTACAGCTCTTGAAACCCCATATTCCCAATGTCCTTCATAAACCCGTGCTTTGGCTAACTCGAATATTCGATCTGCCAAAGCAACATGTTCTTCCACAAATTGTTGTTCTATGATTTCATCATGTGCAAATTTTTGCAAACACGCTTCAGATTGTATGATTAAATCTTCTGTTTCCCCAATCCATAAGGCAAAGCATCGATCTGCGCTTAAACAATCAATAAGTTGTTTAAAGTTTTCAAGTTTCGTCTTAAATGCAAGATTCGCTTTTATTAATGATTCGAGGTATATGAATCGCTCTTCAAATGCATAAGGGTCAATATTTAATGTATCTAAGTAATCTTTAGATTTACGGTGTAGGCCAATTGGTCTCATTTTCCCTCTCATTTTCTGTATATACGACACAGTTAATTGAAATTATTTATTTCACATCTATGGAAATGCTATTCAATTTGAATAGCCAATCTAAAGTAATAAACCATCACTTGTATTTTTAATCGTAAACTTTTCACACATTATTATATTGAAACAGCTACAACTAAATCACCTTCTCTCTTTTTGACATAAATGTTCGTTGGATTCTGCTCACCATTTTTAACAACTAAAAACTTCTGTAAATCTGTAAGTCCATTCGCAACACTTATAAAGTCCTTTTGGGCATTAAAATAGACATTTCGTTGTGACAATTTATGACTCTCAAATAATCTCCAATAGCCAAGCCCCTGATCGAGCTGAATATCAAATATAGTCCCCGACTCAAAAGTTATAGTTAAATTTCGCTTGTGATACAGAGCCTTACCATTATCATAGGTCATTAAATCTATTTCTTTTTGGGATATATCTAAATTATCAGTTAATAGTTTTTCAAAAACCTTCTCAAATTGTTTCACACTATGGTAATCATGATGAAGGATCGTTGGTAAATCTTTTGTCTCATCATCAGAAATAACTGTCTTAATCTTCAACTGACCAATATTTCCAACTTGATCCTCAAGCCCCTTTAACCAACTAACAATTAACAACATATTGCTAGCTGACTTGATATAACGATCTGAATACTCAATACTTTTTATAGTTTCATTCTGGCAAATTTCTCCGAACTCACTAGTACTTTCAGCAACCAAATTCCAGAACTTACGACCAAAGCTACATAAATCAACATTCAATTGATCAAGAAGATCTAATCCCACAATCGAGCTTTGATTTTTTTCCACTAAAGTTGGTAATGTTATGACTTTCTCACTCAGTAACTTATAAGTTTCACTAACTCCAACTATGGCATTTGTATTCAACCACTCTTCATTTGGTATACGACTATTCATATCAGGACTAACAACTGTAACAATACGATCTGTCAAATATAGTTGTGCCACAATAGATTGATGAATATTGTCACCTTCAACAAATTGTACATTAAAGTGTGTTTGTAAAAATTTCAGCTCAGCCAAATATGCTTTAGAATCTATGATAGTTTGTGGTACAGAAATATCGATTTCTAAACTTGTATCCTCTGCCCATCTAGCAATTGTTTTTTTAACACTAGGAGATAACAACTCCCAACTATCAGATTCTCCACCCCAATTCAAAATTAGTTTCTTAGCACCTAATGATACATGGTGTTCAATGCATTCTTTCAAGCTATATGGCCAATATTGTGCACCAGAGAAGAATGACAATTCTTCAGTAGAAATAAAGTTTTTATAGTTTGCACCTAACCACTTTTTAGCATCATGACGATTTAACAAACTGTAATGATGTCGTGACTGTGAATCCAAAAGACAATGAGCACAAACAGACTCACAATATTTCGGACATTCAAGCTCATCGACCATACTAGATAATAACGACTCAATGTGACGAGGGGCTGAACTCGCAAATCCTGCTCCACCACTAATGACGTCATACACCTGAATAGCTGTAATCTGATGATTACCATCTAATAATATTGGACGCTTACCATATCCCAATTCATTAGCTGATATACCTAACTTTTTCGCTAATGCTTTTCTGAAAGCCACAGCCAAAGTAAATGCTATACTTTCATTTTCTTTACTATCTGTAAGATATTCATTACGTTCAGGGTGATGTAACACCAATTCAAAGATATCTGTAGTCATATAGCTACCTAGATGTAAATCTTTGATTAAACGCTCACTGCCTTCACAGAACTTTCTTTGCCCATTTTCTCGATCATGTTTAGATGGTTTTAATGGATAATGTTTCTGCTCTGGTGAAAGAGACAATGGAAATTTTTCCTTTTCCTTTTGGGATTCTGCTCGACCACATTCAAGGCACACAGCATAACCATGCCCATATAAACCTGAACTATAATTAAATACATGCCCCGATGTATCGGCAACCATAAATCCTAAGGCACTATTCGGCAAACTTAATCTTGCCCCCTTACCAGCAATCCAAGGGGTTTGGACAGGTATGAAGGTTTGTGTTGTTACATCGTTACTAGGTTCTTCATAAAAATCATGAACGAAACCAGTTGGCTGCAGAACTTTACGTTGCTCATTTATGCGAATTTTTTCACCGCAACTTGGATTATCACAGTAAACATTATTAATATCGACTGCACTATCTGTATTAAATCCATTTTGACCGCAATGTACACAGCGCCATGCCAAATCAAATTTCTGTGCTTCTTTTGCATCAGAACTATGAATATTATGCCAAGCTAATGATATCCCTTTGGATTTAAAAACCCTTCCGTCCAATACAATTTCTGAACCCGGCGCATATTCTCGAATAGCGACAGCTAAATTTCGACTTGGCATATCACGTAATAAAGACACATTATCTTCTCTAGACTTTCGTTGCTTTTCAGCATCTCTATCTTGCTTTTGACGTATGTAGTCAATGACATTGGTCGTTTCAAATGATGCAATATCAGTTGGGAAGCCATACCCTGGTAGAAAGCATTTAGCAGCAAGTTCTCTTAATAAATATTCATCACAGAGTCTACGCATTTCAATATTTAATCTATAAGCGTAAGCACTACCTTTCACTGCTTCACTTATCTGTATTTCAAGACGCTTGTATTCCTTTAACCATTGATCACGCATTTCAGATATTTTTTGGACAGTGTTACCTAAAATGCTTTCAATCGAATCAAAAGACAAATCAGTACCTTTAATTAATTTTTCTAGCGCATAAGAACATGTATAAATATTGGCTTTTAACCAATTAATGAATCGATTGCAAACAGAAATATCTTCGTCACCATTTGCTAAATAAAACCACTTCAAATTTAATTTAGTTTTTTCAGCATCTGTATTTCCAATCTCATTTTTTAAAAAGAATGAGAGATACATGGAATTGACATGCCTTTGGATCAATCTCTTGGAGTTTAAAGCGACATAAGGTGCCGGGATACTAGTTTCAAAAGCCCATTTAGGGTTATGAAATACTTGTTGATCATGTGGATTCGACTTACAGATTGTGTAAGAAAGTGCTCTTGATTCTTTACTACGACCCGCACGACCCGCACGTTGTAGATAATTTGCAGGATGCGGTGGTACGTTATTCATCACCACTGCTGAAATACCGCCGATATCAACCCCCATTTCCATGGTGGTTGAACAGTTCATTACATTAACTTCACCTGTTTTAAATCGCTTTTCGTAGTCTTGTAATCGGTCACTTGCTTGCTGTGCTGAATGTTCTGCAACTCGATAGTACATACCACCTTCAACAATTCGATCACAAAGATCATTCCACAAATTTAAAGAGCGTAGCTCCTTAATTGTCTCATCATTAGTAATTAAGTCACGGATGTATTGAACGTTGTCATGATGGTCTTTATTGGAACTAAACACTTTCAAATTCGGCATTTTAATCTTTTGACAAATGAAAGCCTCTTTACTTTTTGGAATACCCATCGGTAGATATGGGGTAATATCTTTGAATGTAGTATCCATTAATCTATGTGTAACTGGGCAAATGAACGCTTGCTCATTCAAAGAAAATTTGAACTTTTGTGGTCTAATGAAAAATTGACCATTATCATTTTCTAAAATAGCCGTATCTTGAGTTAAAACTTTCCAAGCACATTTTAACCATTCATCGGCGATATCTATATCTATTGGAGCATTTAAATCTAATTGTGCGCCTAAAGCTAATAACTTCACCAAACGATTATTCTTTCGCTTAGATGCCAAAGGCCATTGTTTACTAAATTTATCTTCTGTAAATTTTGAATCGGGTCCAAACAATCGTTTAGTAACAATTTTCCTCCCCATCCAATTTGAAATACTTCTATCTATATGAATGTAGTAATACTCTCGCACATAGAAATCTAGAACGACTTTTAAAAAGTCCTTCCAATCTTGTAAGTTAAGGCCTTTTGATTCCCAATATAAAGGAACACTTGTAACTTTTTCTAATCCACTATAACCAACTTTTACCAACCCCAACGTTTCAGTACTATTTCGATTACGTGGACGTCGACTAAATTCACTCAACAATAACATTGAGATCAATCTATGTGGTCCTTCAGTTTGATCTCCAAATACTTCCGGAGAGTAATACTTCATCGCATTCAGTATTGAAAAGTTAAAATCGGATAAAGCTGTAAGCTTCTCGATCATCTCTTTCCATGAAATCGAACTTTCGTCTGAGCTGTCTAATTTCAATAGCTCCTGTTGAAGCAATGTCAAAATCATCTTCTTCTTTGGATCATGTTTTATTTGTTCAATTTCCCCCTCAATTTCCTCTCGAGACATCTCTCCACCCGATAAATCAGGTAGGTTTTTTAACATTTCCACCACAGCCCCCCTTAATCTTGAACGCTGTGCTTCCTGTTGCATCTGTACAGACATTCTTGCGGTGCCTTGGCGACTATCCGTAAATGTAATTAAACGACGTCCAAATGAAGGTAAGCTTTGAGGCGAAATGTTCGTAACACCATTTTCTTCTAACTCTTTAATCGTAATATCTGGACAAAACTCTAAAATTGTCGGCACTGCTTTAGTAACATAGAACGGAGCGCCAAGAATACTTCTATTTACAGGTAAATAACCCTCTTGTGTTACTGATCCACAGTTATGGCATTCATTTGATGTGGCAAATAGATTAAAGTCTTCTTCCCCTGGAAATTTTTCAATGCCCTTTTTATCAAGGCTCAGCATCTCCCCATGACCGTTAACAGTGAGCAATAATGAACTGTAATCGAGTAATTTATTCGAGTTAGCCTTAAGATCGCCCTCATCAAGCTCATCCTCATCTGTTAGAAGAGAAAATTCATCAATTTTAGCCTCTCCAACTTGTTTCAATTGGCGCCCATGCATGGAATCAACCAATTGTCCCAATAAATGTGGCGAATTGCATTCTTTACAAAAAGTAAGTTCTAGTATTGGTGATTTACATTTGCATTCTTGTTCACACGTTGCATATACATTACCGTATGGCCATTTTTTTAATGCTGTACCCTCTTTTTGATCACAATGAGGATTAATACAACTCCACAAGCCATGCGTAATTCTTTGCAAGAAGTGAGCTCGTACTTTTAGGAAAGCCTCTTCTTTTTCTTGCGCTTTTGTATTTGTTAGTAAGTCAATCCAAGCAATAATTTCGACTTGATCCACTGAAATAGCATAGTCGGCATTTAATTTTTCTTTAATTTCCAAAGATGTTAATGGCTTATAACTTTCTGTACCTTGTTGAACAATGATTTCCCGAATTGCTCGTGCTGTTTGATTCGATTCTAATGCTTCAAAACGTTTAGCACTAACTTCTAAATCACTCTCAATTTCAGATAATTCTTTTAAACTGAGTTTATTGTGATTCGTTTCAAGTTTTAATTGTGGGACTGCACGCCGGCCACCTATCACTTCGATTTGACTTTCCTCAATACCAGCCAACTGAGATAAATAGGTCTTTAATTGTTGTTCTGCATTACTGTCAGCAATGGTTGCAGAAGTTGCGACAAATCTTACATCTTTGGCCTCAACACCAAAGGCCTCTAAAACACGTCGTAACTGCAAGGCAAGCTCTGCTGCCTGTGATCCAACATAGCTATGAGCTTCATCTAAAACAATCCAACGCAGGCTTTTCTTTGCTCTAGATTTTTCAATAATCGGTGCATCAATTTGACGCACCATGATATATTCCAACATCGTCCCGTTGGTCACCAAAATTGGTGCAGGGCTTTTCCTCATCAATTCTCGTGTTAAGACTTGATAAGGACGCTCCTTTTGCAATGTTCTTTTTGAACTCTCTGATTCAGGTGTATTACCGTTATACAAACAGTATCGTAACTTCCCACCGAAGTGCTGAGTCCAAGCACTTAAGCGCTCCTCCTGAGAATTAATCAACGCATTAAGCGGATATAAGAATAGAGCATGCACACCTTCCAACGGCGCATTGATATTTTCGCTTAATTCAAATAAATCATTCAGAATTGGTACCATAAAACATTCTGTTTTACCTGAACCTGTACCAGATGTGACAACAATTGATTTTTTATCCGCTAATAAGTTTTTCCAACTTTTTAGTTGATGTTCAAAAGGCTTAAATTCTGCCCCAAAGCGATAGCGACCATTACTCTGCGAATCCAAAGCACTTACAACTGACTTCGCTAATAATTTTCCACTCAACTCTGACATCGTCACCGGTGATTGTTTCCAAGCAAAAGTATGCTCAAAAACAGGTGGAGCTAAAAATGAAAATTTTCTTCCCGGAAGCTGAGACATTTGTTCAGCAAGGTGTTCTCTTAACTCAGGATCGTTGATCCCTAATACGCTTAACGTTGATTCTTTTGTACGCTGACATGCTTGCTCTAATAAATCGGAATAATAAGGTTGCATATTAGTGAGCCTTTAAATTTAATAAATAAGATGTTGTTATTTCAAA
Organism: Acinetobacter sp. YH12131; assembly: GCF_013418635.1. Taxonomy (NCBI): domain Bacteria; kingdom Pseudomonadati; phylum Pseudomonadota; class Gammaproteobacteria; order Moraxellales; family Moraxellaceae; genus Acinetobacter; species Acinetobacter sp. YH12131. The sequence continues at coordinate 514,687 of NZ_VPBQ01000001.1, read as the reverse complement.
AATTGAGTTAAACCAAGACTGGTCAAAATCACGGATCTGACGAATCTTATGATGAGTTAAACTATTTGATTTATCTTCAAGCACAAAACTGGTTAGACCTACATTTTTTAGCGCAAGATAAATTGGCAAAAGAATAACTGATGCATGCTGTGGCAAACTGACCATAGGTTTTAATGGAAGATTTAGATTATCTTTTTCAAACCACGCTGTGAGTTGTTGCTGGAACCACATTGGCCACAATTCGCCTTCAGGCTGGTATCTCAATAAATTCTGAAGATAATGACCGTTAACAATATTATTCAACTGATTCTGCGTTAATCCATTTAGAACTGGCTCATCAAAATAATAAGCTTCTAAACTTTGATTTAGCGTTGAAATGTCTTGAGATAACTTTGCATATCTCACTTTCAGCGTTTTTTTAACAATTGCCTCAGGGATACCTTGACTCACATAAAGTTCAAAAGTTTTAGAGATTGCATTTTTCCAAGCTTTAGCGGGGATTAATTCCCATACTAAATCGAATTCTCGTTCGAAGCGTTGATAAATATCATGTTCAAAATCAAGTAACCATATCGCCAGTGCCAAACATGATGGATTTCTTACCAAATCCTTCCACACTTGAAATGTGACCAACGGTAAATGGTTGTACTTCGAATATAAGTGGTAAAGATACAGCCATCCAGAGTTTTGCAAATCACTCGCCATAAGTTCTAAGAAATCTACAATACTATTTGGGTTAAATGTTGGATGATAATCACGTACGGCAGTATGTAGCGTATCCGCAGATTCAAAAGATAATGAATCTTCACTTATCTGCTGCGCTATGAATTTCGGTCTAAATTTAATCGATCTTTCATCTCTAGGAATAATTAAACATGGACCCACATTACTCAATCTTGGTAATTTATACTTACCTGTTTCAACCCCTTCAGTTGTAACTGGTTCGAGTGGTAAAACGGCCTGTTCAGGTTGGTTTAAAACCATGATGACTGGATCAATCACTTGTGAACCTGAAAGATTCAAACCACTTAAAAAATAATGACCTTGTTCATCTATTTCAAACTCGGTTTGATAATGTTTAATCTGATAATTTAAAGCTTGTTTCCCACCAGTGACTTCGAGAATAATCCGTGCATCTAAATCTTTTGTTAATGCCAATAATTCTTCTATTTCAGCTCGATAATGAATAAGTGATTCTTGATGTGGTTTTCCACTCACCAAAAACTTCCAGTTGTAGTAAGGGGCATCAATATCACGGATATGACTACTTTTTAGCCTGATTGTCATCCGAAAATTGGTCGGCTTATTTTCTGGTGCATATAGACATAATCTTGAACCGAGCAAATCATCTACAGTTAATATTTTTTGTTTAATCGGCTGGTGATTCCCGTTATAGAGCGTTGCACCATGTGACGGAAATGGTAGTAATAAATCTACTTGATCTCCCAAATTCAGCATCAAATTAAGTTTGATATTTTCAGGTGGATGCTCATTGCATTTTAGATGATATTCATAACCATATTGCCCATGTATATCATCATTCAGTTTACGCGCCTTAAAGCTCACTGCTTGATGATCAGCAGTGATTCCTAAACAAATGATATTACTTTTGGTTAGAAGACGAATATCTGCTTCATTAGGGGTATCTCCTGCCAACAATTCAATTTTTAGGTCTTCAGGAAAAATTACAACCTTACGCCGCAATACCACATTTTGTGCGGTATTTTTAATAGTTAAAGTCTTTACACCATATCCACTAGAACCTACATGATGAGTTAAAAGCTTTTGTTCTGCATAAATAGCTAAACTATCATTTTTTGACTGCAAACCAGTTTCTGTATAACGTGCCTTAGGTCTTCCTAAAAAAGCCAACGCAGGTACCGTAGGCCAAGTAAACTTCGTACCAAAAAGATCTACAAGTTCTGATTTTTCGTGATATTTAGAGCATTGAATCTGATATTGCTCTTGATTATCACCAATAATTTCAATATCACCTTTTACCTTGTAAACATGCTGGCCAAAAGCATTCGACAAATGCCCAGTGACACAGTCCTGAGAAGTAAATTGATATGATGGCGGTAAGAGTAAAATAATTTCCGATTCTGCTGTTTTGAATGAAGCCTGCCCAATAAATGGACAAAGCTCTCCTTCATCCTGTGCAAATGCAACAGGAACACTACCGATTTCTAAACAAGTTTGAGGTAATTCTTTTTGATAAAGAATCTGATCTTTATTTTGTAGCGACAAAATCAATCCATGTTGATAATTCTTTCTCGTAATAATGCGCGTTTGTGCACCTATACGTATATTCACTGGCTTATTAGCCTCAGGCCTTGCCATAAACGTTGCTGTGCCAAGTTTAGCTAACGGTTCATGTGCTTCATACAACACAATTTCTACACGAGGAGGAATTCCTTTAACATCCTCCAAAGTAATTTCTAGTGAGTTGGGCAGGAAAACTTCAGTTAATATTTGATTAGAATTACGGTTAAAGAAACTCGTACAGGATAAAGCATCCTGTTTTGTTTTCATTTGCTTCAATTCAGTACTAGAGGTAACGAGCAACTGATTTAAAAACTGTTCCGCAACACTACTTTCTAATGGTAGAGGAAATGCCTCCCTCCACTTGGGGAAATTTACGGATAAATAAGCTGCTGGATTATCGGTATTGTCTAATTCATGCGTTTCAACTAAATGAACCAGATGTTCTGCCATATCTGAAATAAGCACTCGTGTTTCATGTTCCTTGAATGCTTGAGGCAGATATTGAGTATACGCTTGAATCAATTGGTCATTTATTTCTGGGTTATAATGTCTGTAGTGACTAAACTGCGCCACAATTCTTTTAAATACAGTCTGATAATGATTACCTTTCTCCATTAAAAGGTTTGAAGGGAATCCACCCTCTTTAAATGCAGAACCTAAATAATTGGTATGATTTGAACCTTCAAATTTAAGGATTGGACGTTTCCAAAAACATTCTAAGCCTTGCTGAACCACATAGCGAATATCATCCAAAGGTTGAAAGCCCAGTGCATCATATACAGGCCCCCAACTCCACCCACTTTTATACTCTCGACGAAACCATTCCGAAACAAATAGTGTAAAAACTGCACACCATTCACGACCAGGTTTATGGCTTTTTTGATCTTGTTGGCTATATCTCAGCGTACGCTTTAGGTCTTGATATTCTTCTAGGGTAATATGATAGCTATACAGGGGATGACTTGTTGGCTCAGTAAGTTTACGCGACTCAAAAATTCGCTTAAGAATATGTCTAGCACTCAATTGCTCCCCTAATATATCAGATGCTAACAACTCCATAATGCCCCCATTATTATTCCCTACTTCAAATTAAATAATATAATCTATTCAATGACCTATATAAACCTAATGGCGTCATAAATTGTCGCTTAGATGGGTTAATTTTCATTATTTAACCCATATTTTAAGAATTACCTCATAACACCCTGTTGCAGACTATATTTCCATGACATTCTAAATGCAGTATCTTTTGAATAATGCTTATACATATCCATATCGATTTTTCTTTGACGAAGCATGATTTCATTCATAATCTTGTCAAAAGCTAGATCTTTAGTATGCGGATCAGGATTATTCAGATACTTACTTTCGAAATCAGCATGTTCTTTTATCTGTTTTAAGATATTCACAAATTTTACTTTTTGCTCTTCAGGCATTGCAGCCCAACCTCCAAACCAGCGTTCATTAAACGTTTTAATGATTTCATCTAATGGGTCTTCTTCAGTTTCACCGCCATGAGCACCACGAGGATTCGAATTTGTCGGATCTAGAACTGTCTCTTCAGCATCTAACTCAATTTGCTCATTCAGTTTTTTACGCTGTAATCCATATGAGTTTAAATCAACTGAGTTTAACAACTCATCCAAGGCATCCGCTTCGGGATCTTCAATTTTGAGTTTCGGAATCAAGAACTTTAAGAACCAATACAGCTTTTCCCATGCTGGAACTTCATATGGCAAAATTGAAGCCATCTGTCCATAAATCTTCACGTATTGCTTTGCCTTGATCTTGAAGTCAGCTTTATCTTCAGGAGTGAGTTCTAATTCAGCATCAAAACGTGCCACGGCGATATCAATCATCGGGCTTAATTTTTCTGCATCGACTGAATCGAAATACTTCGTAGCGAAATCTTCCACTTCAGTAGATTCATATACTCCAACAGTATCCAACTCATCTTTTAGTTCGTTGAGTACATTAATATCAGTCGCTTGTGACAACGTAGTCGACGTGTAGAAACGATCAAATGATTGTTTGATATCTTCTATCTCATTGAAGAAATCGAGCACAAAGAGATCTTCAGTTCTCTTACCTAATTTAGGTGCAGAACGATTTAAGCGAGACAGCGCTTGTACGCAGAGTACATCGGCCAACTTTTTATCAACGTACATCGTACATAGCTTAGGCTGATCAAAACCAGTCAGGTATTTGTTCGCAACAATAAGCAATCGATACTGATCTTCATTCACGCCTACAGGCTTCTTGTCACCCACATAACCACGATCAAACATATCTTTGGTATCGTTGTCAGAGAATCCATTGAGAATCGCTTCTGAATATTCAATACCATCTACTTTCTTCTCACCAGAGAAAGCAATAATGGCTTTAAATGGATACCCTGCTTGCTCAAGCAAACGGTCAATCGCTTTGTAATAACGGATTGCAGACTCAATATTTTGAGTCACTATCATCCCTTTGGCCTTGCCTTTTAATTTCTTGGTATTTACCACATGCTGAATAAAATGATCCAGCATCACTTCAGCTTTGATATCAATGGTCTGTTGAGTTTTCTCCACATAGCTTCGTAAGGTTTTCTGCGCTTTTTTAGTATCGAATAACGGATTGTCTAGAATAGACTTCTCAATTTCATAGAAGCTCTTATATGTCGTGTAATTTGACAAGACATCTAAAATAAACCCTTCTTCGATTGCCTGTTTCATCGAATACAGATCAAAAGGTTTAAAGGAACCATCTGCTTGCTTTTCACCAAACTTTTCTAAAGTCGTGTTTTTTGGCGTTGCAGTAAAAGCAAAATAGGATGCATTGCCTTTCATCTTACGTGCCAACATCGCACTTAAGATTTTATCTTGAGCATCTACACCATCACTGTCTTCATTGGCTTTACCCATGACTTCATTCATTTTGTCATGTGCAACACCCGATTGAGAGCTATGCGCCTCATCAATGATCACAGCAAAACGCTTTTCACTTAAGTCTGCAATTCCATCAATAATAAAAGGGAATTTTTGAATCGTAGTAATAATAATCTTTTTGCCATTTTCTAAAGCAGATTTCAGCTCTGAAGACTTATGGGCATGTACCATAATATTCTTAACTTCTGAGAATTCCTTGATGTTCTCTTTAAGCTGTTTATCCAGAATACGGCGATCCGTCACCACAATCACTGAATCAAATAAGGGATGTTCTAGCCCTCGGCTTCCTGCAATGTCTTTTTCTACTGGGTAGGCTTCAATCAACTGAAATGCTGCCCATGTAATCGAGTTTGACTTACCTGAACCTGCGGAATGTTGAATAAGATATGTCTGCCCTACGCCACGTGTTGAAACATCATGAATGAGACGGCGTACTACACTGAGTTGATGATAACGTGGGAAATACAGATTCCTTTTATCTAATAAGGTTTTCTCATCACCATCTAGTCGTACGAAGTGCTGAACGATATTTGCCAAACTTTCTTTTGAAAGTAGCTCTTTCCAGAGGTATGCTGTTTTATGCCCCTCTGCATTTGGCGGATTTCCTGCACCTGCGTTATGGCCCTTGTTGAAAGGTAAGAAAAAGGTATTCGCTCCAGCCAACTTCGTAGTCATATAGACTTCATCGGTATCGACAGCCATATGTACAATACAACGAGCAAAGCTCAATAAGGGCTGTGTGATATCACGATCTTGTTTATATTGCTTTTGACCATGATGACGCGCATTCTGCCCTGTCCATTCATTCTTTAGTTCAAAAGTAATAATCGGAATACCATTTACAAATACCACCATGTCAATTTCTTGTAATGGATTGGCTTTTGAGTAACGTAATTGGCGAGTCACACTGAAAATGTTCTGCTTGAATCGGTCTTTAATCTTCTGAGAACTACTTGCCAACGGCGCTGGGTACATCAACTGAAAATGCGCTTGATCTACGGCGAGACCTTTTTTCAGTAGATGAATCACCCCATGCTTACGGATCATTCGATCAAAGCGTTCATAGATTTTACGTTGCCAATCGTGTGGATTAAATTTTTGAATCTTTGCCAGTTCATCAGCTTGTGTTTGTTCTAAGAACTGCCAGAAATATTGGGTATCTAAGGCATACAACATGTCAAAATTTGCAGGTGAACCCGATACAAAGCCATGATGAGGTAGAGAAATATCGGTTAAACCTGCTTTAACATTTTCGAGGCATGTTCCAGTCAGCGCTTTTTCAATTGCCATTTCCAAAGCACGTTCGTTAGTTAAACTGACCATGTCATACCCTCACCCTTATAATGTTGTTCCAATATATTCAGCATATCTTGCTGATGTTCAATAATCGTATGGATATCTAGCTCTTTACTCTCGCTGTCTAAACGGTCAAATAAGTTCTTTAATTTCAATGAATCATAAATAGGCTTCTCATAGAAATCTGCTCTTTTGACACGAATAGGTTTATTGCTATATTCTGAATTCTGACTCGGGCTAAGCAATGCCAAATTGCCAAAAGCATGCAAATATTGGTCGTCTAACCCTAAGCTATATTTTTCATTCTGTGGATGTATATGTTCAATCGAATTCTTGGAGCTAATACGATAGCCTTTAAACTGTTTTTGATCACGACATTGCATGAAATTATCGAACTTGATCGCTTTCCATAATATGTATTCAAGTTTCTGAAACCAATAATGTTTAAATCCAGTGCCTTGAGGTGTATTTAAATTTGCTTTGATATTATCAAAAGAGTCCTTTGCAACTTCTACCCCTTGGGCCAACAAATAACTTGCTTGTTTCTGAGTCTGCGTTGTTAAAGAAAGTGTATTGTCAATTTTCTCAAGAATGCTCAATGCTTCCTCATCACAAGCCTTTTCACCACGCTGTTCAAAGACTTTTAGCAGTTCCATTAAATATGGCGTCAACCAATAATGTGCATTACGGTCAGTTGTGAAAATACAAACGCTTTGCAATTGCTGTAGTGCCGAATACTCTTGTTTTGATCTTGGATAGGAGTCATTTTTATCAAGTGCTGATATATAGGTTAATACTAGCTCCTCTGATCGACTCTCTTCATCTTCTATCCACCTTACCGCAAAGCGATCAAACAAATAACGAACTTGCCATAAGGTCTGTATAAATGCCTTAATATCAACTTCATCTGCTTCTTCTAGAAAATCATCAAAGATTTCTTGAAGTTTTGCTCCTGTCATTCGTTGCTGAATATCTGTACCTAAGTTTGCTTGAATTTTATAAATTCTTAAGGCGTGAATCAGTAATAAATCAAAACTTAAAAAAGAACGAAAAGCATAATTAATTTCTTCATTCCCTAGGCTTTTTACTACCGGCTGAGTCTCTTTTTGAAAGCTGATATTTTCATTATTGATGTCTGATTTAAAATCATCAAATATCTTAGAAATTGAAAGATCTAGCTGTTCTACTTCAGATGAAATTCGCAAGCAGAGGAAAGCCATTTTTGATGGCTGATATTTAACTAAATCAGCAAAGCTCAATTTTCGCCAACTTTCTATGCTGATTTTCCCTTTGAGTAATCGTTCAAAATATTGATTCATATTTTGGCAGATATCCCATATTTCACTATAAAGGACTTTATCTGTATTTATCTTTTTAAAGATTTTTGCTTTTACCAAGTCTACAGGCTCTAACTGAACACCTGCTGTATTCATACTGGTAAATATCTTATTCAAATCTGTATCAGTAGGGACGATGTTGTTTACCCAAGTCACATGGTGGTAAACATAATCTAGATATCCAATTAAAACACCTTGATTTTTCAGTGATTCTAAATACTGACGAATAACAACTAAGCCTTGTTCAATTTTTTCAAGATATTCATCTTCTTGGGCATTGAATACATGCTTTGCCATAACCTTGGCCAATCCAGAATGTTCTTGCAAAAAAGCTTGTACATTTTCTCTAATTTCAAAATGTAATCTTGGTTGTTTTTGAATACTCGCGACACCTAGTATTGGATGCGTTATTTTTTCTGTTAAGCTCATACAAGCTAGAGAAAATAGCATCAGAGTCGTCGTTCGTTGTTGTCCATCAATCAACTCGAGTACATCAACATTTTCATTTCCTAATACGATGTTTCTTCGAGCCGTCAGAATGCTTCCCACATAATAATGAGGTTCTTCAAGTATATATGCTGAATGAATATCTTCTAATAGTCGTTTTATTTCATCGCTTGTCCAAACATAAGGGCGTTGGTAACTCGGGATAATGAATTGATATTTTTGCTCTACGACACGTTGAAGCGTCAATAATTCTGTATCTACACACTGATTCATTTCTTACCCCAAATTCTTTATTTTCTGCGTTAGCTGTTCGAAAAAGCCCTGTTGTATTTCTTCGTTTTTCAAATTCAGTTCAAAGTGCTTTATAGTTTCTTGAATAAAGGTTTTTTTGAGGGACTTTTTAGTCTCATCCAGATCATACTCCGTAACCACAAAATTCAAACTATCTAAATGTTTAAAAGAATCTTCGGGTCGATAAGCCATCACCAAATGATCTAATAGTTGATTATCTTTGAGCAGTTTAGGTACGCTCTCCGCTTGTACTCTAGTCTTATTCGTTGCTCTTGGTGAATAGGCCACACGGAAAAACTTTTTCGCAAAAATATCTAATTTGTATTCACCAAATTTGCTTACATATAGCATGATGCCAATGGCATATAACTCTGCTAAAAAATGACATCCTTTTAGCTGTTTTAACCACTTTGTAAATTGGTAATACTCTGCTAGATACGCTACATCCAAGTTTTGGTAATACTTTAAATACAACTGATTGTAGTATTCTAAGTATGAAATGGTATTAATCCCTGCATTTAATGGTTGTCTGAAATGGTAACTGTTGGGCGTGCTGATCTGTGAGGAGCGATTGACAGGGTTATACTCTGTGCTGATTTGGCTATAAGCAATATCTTCTGTACCTTTTTGGGTATTCTTTGAAAATTCTTCAATAATGGCATTTTTAATTGCGACTTTGTTTTTATAGTAAGGGATGTCTCTGAAGTTGAGAACATTCCAATATCGCCCTAATAATAATCTCCATACCGTCTCAGAAAACTCCCCCAAGCTTTCCCATTTTTTGGCATAAAACGTTTGGTGTTTCTTTTGTTGTTCTGAATTAATCGCACGAAGATGATATGCCTTAATAATATCGATACCAGATAAGCGAACACCGCCTGTATTTTGCGTTTCAAAGAATTTATAAGCATCGTCTTCTGATGTTGTAACCACCAATGAAACAACGACCTTTTCAAGATCAATAGTTTTTTCCCATTTATCTTTAATCGAGTGTAGATAGGCTAAATTGCGTCGGATATGCTCAACACTCACACTCGAGTGATAGCTTAAAGTGACATCTTGCAGTTGTTCATTCAAGTAGCCAAATAACGTTAAACTGGTCAACCTTTGCTGACCATCAATAATATTCAACTCTGTATCTTTGGCATGTAAGATAATACTGCCTAAGTAGTAAGCACTGCGTTTCGATTTTTTCTGATGCTCTTCAATATCAGTAATGAGTTGATCCAGTTGTTCTGCATTCCAAATATATGGTCGCTGATATTCAGGTATCTTCAATTTACCTTGTATATCTGCTTGGTCTTGAACCTGAATATTTCCACCACGAAGCAACTGTGCCACATTGCACACTGCTACTTTAATCAACGCTTGTGATTCTGACACAACCTACCCTCAATTTTAAATTTTTAGATCTATGTTTTCTTACTTAATCACTTGATACGCTTCATTCATATATGGCTTAAAGGCTTGCTCAAGCTTTTGTATATGTTCCAAATGCCATGCAATATGACTTTGCCATAAGTCCTGATTATGACCATCGGTATTCAAAATAAACTCAATCCGAGATGATTTCTTAGCATCTAATCTTAACCACTCTAAAGGCTGACCAAATTTGCGCTCAATTTCGTCTTTACGTTCATAGAAGAAATCAAAGAGCTGTTTATTCTCCACGGCGTCCTTTCTCGCAAACTCAATATCTACCCGTATCGCTTTCTGTAATAAAATCAAATGGTAGTTACATTGAGAAATACCCGTTGCTGAACTCAACCAATGATCAGTCTTCGGGCTAATATTGTTATAAAGCGAATTTTCGCTTTGTGAAAAATAAGCAAGCAATTGCTCCCAATATTGGTAGCGTATATCGGTATGATCGGCTTGTTTTACTTTGGCAATGGTTTCTTCATCTTCCTTACGCGTGAGTCGAACCATATATTCCGATGCTTCAGGGACAGGAATAATTTGCTGAATGTCCACCAACAATTGTTCGTCTAGTTTATATGGCGAAACTTTGACGCATTTCAGATCAATTTTACGGTCAAGCAACCACAGTGCTGTGTTAGTTACTTCTTTACGAAACTCCCCCGCCACCAAGATAATACGCTGGCTATTACGTGGATTAAGTGTCGTAATCGATACACCCATTTCCTGATGTTCTTCTAAAAAGCGTTCAATCAGTATTTTAGCTGTGTTTTTGACTTGGTCGGCATCAAATGCATGATCATCCAAATCTGCATATACAGGTTTATTTTTAATTAAATATTTTGCAAAGACGTCTTCGATGTCATCTGAAGTAAATGGCGCTACATAAGAGGCATACTTGAGTGCCTGCCACACGGCGTCACGTCCACTGTCATCTCGTTTGTTTTCAATCAGTACAAGCTGTCCTTTCGTGTCTAATGCCAAAAGGTCTAGGCGTTCGCCTGTTCCATCAAAGCCATCAAATTCTTTTTGGATAATCAGTAGTTCCTCACCTAATGCTTCAGGGTGGCTCACCAACCATTCTTGTAAGTCATAACGCTCAGTAAGCTGTTGTTCGCTGAGTTTTGTACCATTTAATGGTTTCAGTTTTTTATTGGTTGTGTCTACTGTATATAAGCTCATATTCCCCCCCGAAATATTAAAAAACCTAGCCAACCGAAGTTCGCTAGGTTTCATTTTTTATGCCACTTTAATTTTGCCTGTCACAGCATCGTTAATGAGCGTGGTTTTATATTCTTTTAGCTTTTCTATTTGATTCGCTAAATTTTCGACTGCAAGCTCAATTTTTGAAATCTGACTTTTAATGCTCGCAATAATTTCATTTTGTTCATCTAAATTTGGAAAACCAAGTTTCATATTAAAGAACATATGCCCGTAAAAACGTAATCTTGATGAATGAAGCCCCGTGGAGACACGATTATAATGTTCAAGATATTTTGTCGTCTTCAGTAGATACTCTAGATATTCTGGATTAAAGGTATTATCTATTTTTTGTCTATATACACCATATGAGGGACTTACAATACCATCATAATCAGATACACCTAATGCCCCCATCCATGCCCACATGATATTCATGACTAAATCATGTCTTTTACATACCTTAGAGCCTGAATAATCTTCTGCCATAAACATCGATACATTTTTTTCAGATCGAGGTGTCACACCTGTTAAATGAGAAACAGATAACAACTCCTCATTCCCAAAAACAGATCGTTCTTCCACCTCTTTAAATAAATACTTTGCTCTAACGACATTCCAATGCTCAGGAATTTGACCAATCCATTCCACACCTGAATCTTTCATCGGTACATTTGGATCTAAACCTTGAGTCACTGCTTTTTGAATCACAATTTGCTTACGTTCATTGAGTAAAGCAATTTGTTGTTCTTTAATCGCAATGGCTTCATCAATTGTAAAAAGCTTTTCATGCAGAAATTTTTTAATACTGTCTATTTCTCTTTCAGGTGGAAGAGGAATAGAAATACTATTTAGATTTGATATCGTGAGCTGATTAATCGTTGAAGTTAAGAATGTTCCAGACAGCCTTTTAAAAATATCGCTATTTAAAATATAAAATAAATAGTGATTGAAATGTCCTCTAAAAACTGTCGTAAAGGCACCAAATGAATAATTTGAATCATCTTTAATATACGCGCATTTACCAATCAAATCTCTACTGCCATTTCTAGAGCAAATAAGAATATCATCTGCTTTTAGAAACAGTTTTGAGGGAACTTTTGACTTGACATAAACGTTATCACTTTTATCAAGTACAAATTTCCCTTCAAAAATATTTGAAGATCGAGCAACTAAGGTGCCTTCCTCAACCGAACATAAATCATTAGGACTATACGTTAATCCAATAATCGAGCTACCAATATATTTTAATTTCTTTACTTCCCAGTGATTAGGAATTTCCCCAATCCACTCCACACCCGAATCTTTATAAGCATCATATTTTTCAAACATCATACTTCCCCTTAAAGACCCAAAATCTGTGCAATCAAACCATCGGCTTGCTTCTCAAGACTTAAAATATCCTGAGCCACCTCTTCTAAAGAACGCAATGGCTTATGCTGATAGAAGTATTTATTAAAGCTAATTTCATAACCAATCTTCACAGAATCAAGATTAATCCATGCTTCAGCCACATGCGGTTTTACTTCATCTAAGAAATACTGATGAATCTGCTGTTTTAACGGTACAGATTCACTATCACGCAAATCGCTATTGCTTTCATAGGTGGTGAACTCGCCTTTTTTCGCCGTTGCATAATAGCCAAAATCAGCCAAATCTGCTTCTGTACAACCCAAGTGTTCAAGTAAATCAGCAAGCTCAGCGTCATTCAGCTTCACAACTTTTTTCACCACTTTTTCTGCATTTTCGTCATACCAACTCACCGCATTTGAAATGTTGTTCTTTTCAGAATTTGACAGCTTAATCTTTAACGCTTTAATCGCTTCATCGACTTTTTTCTTAAACAGATTAAAGTCTGAAAACTCATCTGTGCCGACCTGTTGCATAATGCTAAACGCATTGTCCAAGACTGTTTTTAATGCATTCCAATGCTTCACATCAAACAGCTTGGCTTGGGCTTTGTTGTTGAGGCTAATCTCTTGATCTTCACACCAAGCCAAGACTTCTTTTTTTACAGCATCAAGCTTGGCTTCGGTATAGATGTCATCACCATAAGTGCTATACATATATTCCATTGGCTCAGACAAAGACTTATCAAAACGTAAGCCTTGCAAACGCTCTGCACTAAACTGTGCACTACGGCGGTCTGGGCGCTCAATATTGACCTTGTAATAACCAAAATCTTGGTTATCAAACACCTTACTTGCGATACCAATAGGATCATTTTGCGCATCAAGCTGACGCTCTACATCTTGACTTGCAAGGTAAGTCTGCATAATTTCCGTAATATGTTCAGGGGCAAATTCACAGTTTTTATTGCCTAAGTTTTTACGCAACTTGCGGAACATCAAACTTGCGTCAATCAGTTGTACTTTGCCTTGACGATGCTTAGGTTTGTTATTCGATAACAACTAAATATAGGTGGTAATGCCTGTGTTATAGAACAGGTTATTTGGCAACTGTACAATCGCATTCAATAAGTCATTTTCGATGATATAACGACGAATATTACTTTCACCGCCACCCGCATCACCCGTAAATAAGCTAGAACCGTTATGAACTGAAGCAATACGACCTCCAATGCCGTTATGCTCAGGCGATTTCATCTTATTGACCATTTCCATGAGGAATAAAAGCTGACCATCACTTGAACGTGGTGTGGCATCACAGCTTTCTTCATTGCCCCAATAATCTTTTAATTTCACAATGAAGCGTGGATCAATCACATCTGAACCATCTTTAATATGCTTTTGCTCAGATGCCCAGCTCTTACCATACGGTGGGTTAGACAGCATAAAGTCAAACTTGGTGCCAACAAATTCATCTGTTGTCAGTGTTGAACCAACACGAATATTTTCAGGGTTATTACCCTTAATCATCATGTCTGACTTACAGATTGCATACGTCTCGTCATTGATCTCTTTACCATACAAAAGCACATCACGGTTGCCATTTTCAACGCTATAACGCTCTTCAATAAAGTTTTGTGCTTCGGTCAACATCCCACCTGAACCGCATGCAGGGTCATAGACAGTGATGGTTAAAGGTAATTTTTCCTGAATTGGGTCAAAGACAAAATGTGTCATTAACTCAATCACTTCACGTGGAGTAAAGTGCTCACCCGCCTCTTCGTTATTTTCTTCGTTAAATTTACGAATTAATTCTTCAAAGACATAACCCATACCTAAGTTAGTCAATGCAGGTAAACGGTAGCCGTCTGGATCAACTACATCTTCAGGGGTTAAGTTAATGTACGGCGATAAGAATTTCTCGACCACATCTAACAGCACATTTTTATGTGACATGTGGCGGATTTGAGCGTACAGGTTAAAGCATTGAATGATTTCTTTAACGTTGTCGCTAAAACCTTCCAAATATTCTTCAAAGTTCGCCAGTAAAATTTCAGGGTTATTTGATGCCGCGGTATACAGTGAACGTAATGTCCATTTAGAAGTATTATAGAACACATAGCCTGATGCTTCTTTAAGTGGCTCATCATCAAACTCGGTGAGTTCCATTTCGACTTGTTGGTAGCGGACTTCTTCGAGTACTGCATCTTTGGTCGGCTCTAATAAAGTATCCAGACGGCGTAATACCACCATCGGCAAAATCACATCACGATATTTACCACGTACATAGACGTCTCGAAGACAATCATCAGCGATAGACCAGATAAATGAAACCAATTTGTTATGAACTGAATGATCCATATTTCAACCTAAAAATACATATTTTGTAATACCTTACATTTACTCAAACTTATTTTACTTTTGAATAAGCTTTAGTAAATGGCCGGTTTTTTCGCTTAACGACATAAATTGTCGCCAATTATTAATTCAAAAAACTTTCTTATGCTCGAGACTTTTGAACCGCACCTTAATACGCCATATTTCGGCTATCGTAATCATAAGTCGTGAGCAAAGCTTCTCCCTCTGCGACTACAACTACACCACCTTTATCTCTGAGTCGCTTAGCAACTTTCAATTGAGCTTCAAGTTCATGAATTTTCTCATTCAATAATTTACGATTCAGGAACCATCGATCGCCTTGGATGACACCATGATCTAAAGTAAAGTTGATCATGTCTTTGGTAATGCCACGCTGTTGTGATCGTTTTTGAACATGCTTGGTATCGTACATGACAGCTCTCCTTTAAATTTGGCTCAACAACTGATTAAGCTTAACTTTCGCTGCTTGATATTCCTGTTCAAGCATTTCTAATTTCGCTTTCTCTTTCGCTAAATCAAACCTTGTGACTTCAATTTCATTGATAAAATATTTATTGAAACTCAAATTCATGTCTTTTGAACGAATTTCATCTACCGTCACAATCTTACAAATATCAGGATCATCTTGCCCATGGAATACTGACGCAATATGTTTAATCGATTCCTCTGATAGGATAGGACGTAAAACGGTTCGCTGTTTTACATGGTCACTAATATCGATCATTTTGATCCCATCATGCTGTTTTGCTCCCTTATTCAACACCAACAAAACTGTTTCAATTTTGGTATGTTGCATAAAGCCTTTAGGTAACAAAATAATCGTATCAATCCAATCATTTTCTAAAAGCTCAGTTCTCAAAGCGAGATCATAGCCCCCTCGAAACAACCACCCAGATGGAACTTGGATAAACGCTCTCCCTGTATCATTTAACTGATATAAGGCTTGCTGAATCCATGCACTATCTGAGGCATTGGTTGGCATGGCTTTAAATAGTTGTCTTAAATACGGCGTTGTTTTTATTGCATTTGGATTAATTCGTTCTCCAAATGGCGGTGTAGTGACAACTAAATCAACTTCGTTGGACAATTCGTTTTCAGTTAAGGAATCTTGAAGTTGGCAATTCAGTTTTTTACCTGCTAATTTAAAAATTACTTCTGCAATAGCAATCGGTAACTGATTAATATCTCGTAGATAATACTCTTCAGCATTTAACTGCGATGCAACTAAGCCTATACCACATGCCCCATCATAAAAACGCTTAATAGGTTGGCTATCAATAATCGCTAAAACAAGGTTTGCTAAATTTTCATTACTCGTAAAAAACTCATAATAAAATTCATTAGACAATAAGGTTGGCAGCTCATGGGCAAGTGCCTTGCCATATGCTTGTTGGTTATCATAAGCTGAAGAGGCTTCAATAAATGTTCGAGTTAAGATAGAAAATTCAACCTCTTCAACTTTATCAGAGAGTAAGTGATGAACAAACTTTAAGTCAGAATGGTGTAAGAATTTCTGCAATTCTTCTTTTACTTTTGCCTTACTCAACTTCTCGAAGGATGCAGCAAATTCGATATCAACAAAAGAAACATAAGCTGCTAACGTCAGTAATTCAGGAGCATGTTCTGCTTTTTGGAACAGATGCAACGCATCTAAGCTTTGTTTAATACGTGCTTTTAAATCAAATTGATTCGTTTTCATGTTTAACCCCTCACACCATCAATTGCTGTAAACTAGCTTCAACGGCAATAAGCTGTTGCACTTTGAGCTTATCTAGAAGAGTTAAAGCCTCAATATTTGCATAAAAAATAGAAGTGATTAATTTTTGATGTCCTATCTCAGGAATAGAGATTTCTAAATTTTTAAGACCTGCAATAGATAAACTGCGTACAGTCGATCCAATTGCAATCTCGTCCATCAATGCCTGCCCATGACCACTATTAATAAAACTCACTAGTACTTCAGCTAATATCTTCTCTCCACAACGAATCACAAATACATTCGGGGATGCAATACTAGGAATATTCAAGTGATATTCTTTCAATAGGGCTGCACGAAAGTTCGTTCCTCGTGCCATCAGTAGAATGTCTTGATCCTGCAATATATGACCTTCCAAACGGCTTTGCTCGACATAAACCTTTTTCAGCTCACTGTCTTTCAATTTCACTAGCCCATTTTCCGATAGGTTATTTCCAGTTAAGCAAACAACTTCTACAAAGCCTGGTTTTGCCTCTGACATCTCTCGCTGATTTGCAGCACTCAATCCTGATTGAATAGATGCTATATCTATTAATTTCTTCTTATCACCCATATATACCTCCAAGTACGTTTTCAGTCGTATTTTGATTACGATCAATATTTCATTATTCGAATTTAGATCTTTTTTAATACGATGTCAATCGTACTCAAGGTAATATTTTTAAAGAATTATTGGTTAAAATTTAAGAGATTGAAATTTATATTTTTATTTTTTAAAAAATATATAATTATTTTCTCTAGCCTGATTATATGCCCACTCAGCCACCTTATGCGACCGCTCTTTATCCGTCAAAAAACCGAGCACTGATATCCGGTCAACAATAATCAAATTCTGCTCTTCATTTCGCTCCTGCCATTTATGCAAAAACTCATCAGATGCGAGTAGATTACTTTTCTTAGAATTACAGCTTGAATCTGCCAACACGAAGTTATGACCTGTATCTGAGGGATACATAGACCATGGAATGAAATGATCAACGGCGTAATTGCCATTGCGCATCGGTTTATTGCAGTAGAAGCATTTACAGTCCTGTAGCTCGACCAACACATTAGCCACAGCATTTAATTGGTTCCGACTCGGCTCAAACATGAATTGTTCAAGATTCGGCAACTGATTCAAAATAGGTGCATTGCTGCTGTTCTTACGGATATAGTCAATCCAACGTTTCTGGCAAAGCTCTTCGATGATTTCACTGAACTGTCGTAAGCAAAACATGACTTGAGGCAAAAGGATGAGCTGCTTTCCACACCGATCAAGCTGATATAAAAACTCAAAATTTTGACCATTGATATTTTGCAAGTAGCGGACTGGCATGTCTTTTACAGTGCGAGCGACATCTTTAACTAGCTTCAACCACACCAATGAATCTCGTCTTAATAACCCCAAAGAAGAGTAGCTTTGCCGAAGCTGTATAATGCGATTCACAATGGCAGCTTGTTTACCATTGTTCTGATTTAAAATCAGCTGCCCTTCATCATTAAAGGTATAGGGTACCGCTTGCTTCCAATACAGCTCGATAAACTTCTCAGCGATATCCGTATATTCGAGTGATAGACTCTCACCTGAATCTTCACCTTTTTCAATAGCTAATCGGCCTAGGCTAATCAGCAATGCAAATTTATAGGTGCTACTAAAACTACCCGACTGTAAAATCAGCTGAATATTTTTTAGAAATTTAAGTTGTTCTTGTGCAGTAGGAATAAAGTCAGGCATGTTTTTTCCAAAGTACATTCAGCCATTTTTCTTGTCGATCAGGTCGCTGATCTACTGTAATCCACTGTTTTAATACCCTAACCCCATTCAACTGGTCTAACAATTCCTGAGCCTGCTCTTCATTTAAGTCAGTAAATGCTCTACCGCCTTTTACTCTATCTGCTGTTCCATATTTAAAAGACATATAGCACACACCGCCACGGCGTAATGCAGCATGAACACGTTTTAAAACATCAGGGAGTCTATTACGAGCACAATGTAGTAAAGAGGCACATGCCCATACCCCATCATAAACATCGTGCATATCAAGCTCATAAAAACTTTGCTGCTGAACAGCGATACCAGTCAGTTGGCTCGCTCGTTCGACCAATACTTCAGAATAGTCGATAGCATCAACTTGATAGCCTTTATTTTTAAAAGCCAAAGTGTCACGCCCTGAGCCACAGCCTAAATCCAGGATCCGTGCTGAATTTGGCACCTCAGCTAAAAATGGTTGGTATAGGCTTTCCATATCCACATACAACGTGGCTTGTAAAAATTGATCTGCGTATTGGTTGTAATAGTCTATTGTTTTCATATTGGTTGCTTAGGCTAAACACTGACCCCAGTCTACTAAAAAACAAAAAGATAAGGGAGCATTTGCTCCCTTATCTTTTTAGTCAAATAAATCTGCTCTTACTTCTTCCAAAGTACGATCCGACTTGAAACGATTACATATAGGATGAATAATTGCTCCATTTTCTAAAACGCCGTAACCACCTTCTGCTTTCGATTCTCGATGATCTACTTCAGTCGATTTAACGTATAGAGCACTATCACATACTTCGCAATAGCTCCATGTTTTCTTTTCCTCACGTTGATACAGATTTCTTTTGGTAGCGAGTGAAAAATTTAGAGGTTTTTTCTTCTTTGATGGTCTTACTGATTTCACAAAGCTCACAACATTATCAACAATGCTTTCATCATAATCGCCACCAAAACGTTCAAGGTAAAAATCGTTAAAATTAATATAATCAAATGATTGACTCATCGAAAGAATGACGGTGTTCAAACAAACTTCATCTTCAAAATCTAAATCCATATTTAGTCCAATACAGATAAAGGCTTGATACACGTTCTTCAATCGCTCATGTGATCTGATTCCGCTACCAAACTTACCTACAGTTTCTTTGATCGCCACAGGAATTTTTTCAATTAAACTTTCAACACTACGGCGTGCTCGGGTAAAACCAATAAAATCTAACTTCTTATTCTGTATTTCAAAACTGCCTTCTTCAATTTCAAAGACGATAGAGAACCAGGCCAAAAAGGATGTAACTTGAAATCGATTATCTTTATAAAAATATAGTTTCGGGTGTAAACCTAAACTTGGAATTCCAATGCTAATTTCTGGTGTAGCGATACGACACAGCACAACTCTGAGCTTTAGTATTAAATTTTCTACACGCTGACCTTGGTCTATACTGATAGTATTCTGACAAGCATCACCAAACATCATATTTAGGAGTTCATTGACTAGGCCTATTTTTTTACCGTGTGCTAAATCTGGCTCTAAAAGTATCATCTTAAAAAGATGATCGTGAATTTGCTCACCTAAAGCGATTACTTCATTTATCCGCTCGTAATTCAGTTCAGCTAAGTTGGATTTATTATCGTTTATGTAACAACACGCATAAATCACATAAAAAGCATCACTCCCCCTATTCTGTAAATGATACTCCTCATCTGGATCTAACCGTTTCGTATCTGAGTTAATCGAACAAAAGGCTTTCCGAGCCTCCTCAGGTGTCCCAATTACTTCAATAAAATTAATTTTGGTTGATTTTAATTTTTGCTGAAACTCAGAATCACTACATAACTCTTGAAAATCAGCTAATCCACCTAATCGATGACGAATCTGACGAATATCTCGCTTTTGTGACGGCGTGAATTTTGGAGCTCCAACTACCTGCTCATCAATAAAGTATCTTTTGATCCAAGCATAAATGATTGAAATCCTATGCCCACCATCGATGATATAAATATTGCCAGCAGCATCTTTCCAATAGCGAATGCATAAATTGACATTACGATCATTCAAACAATCTAGAATGAACTCCTCAATTTCAGTAGGACTCCAACATTCTGTGGAACGTTGATTATCTGCCTTATATAATTTATCTAGAATTTCATGTTGAGCGAAATCATAAAGTGATAACTCAAAGTTGTTGTGTTGATTTGAGTGCGACATTTCGTCAAGCAACATCATTTTTCTTTGAATAATATTGGTTAATAGCTTAGTACGGGCCATTTTATTTTCTCTAGGCAATACTTCTCTATATCTCGTGTAATTACGAAATTATGAAGTCATTAATTTAAAATTTAAGTAGGTTGTTAGAATTAAAACAGGTGATTAATTCAAAAGTACTTTTTTGCTAGAGATAATAAAAATAGGGATGGGATAATTTTTCATTTGAAGCCTCGTTGATTAATTGTTGTTTGCCAACACCCTTTCCACGAGATGGAGGCAAACCAAATAGGGTGTGGAAATACCGCTCAACGAAACGGCCAGTCAAAGACTGCCCTACTTGGCTTACCATAAAAGCGCCATGTAGACACAAAAGAGCCACTAAAAGCGACTCTTTAGTTCGTTGAGTAACAGGTTTCCACGCCTGGTCACAGATTTTGCTGTAACATCTTTATCTTATTTGCATAAATTCAATTGGTCAAATTTTATGATTAATATTTGATCAATTGATTCAAAAAATTAACTATATTCTTTAAGGGTTATGAATACAGATGAGTATCTTATAATTTATACAACATTTCGTTGATGTAAACTGATTAGAATAAAACTCTATATATTTGAGCAGCGTGATTTAATAAAGGAAGTAGATTGAAACTGCAAATCTTATCAGACACCCACAATTCTCAATATGCTATACTAGATGAAGCTGACGTGATTATTCACGCTGGGGATTTTTCGAATCGCCTGAGTGGTGCTATTGAATTTGCAGAAAAATGTAAAATACTGAATAAGAACTTTATTTTTGTTTTAGGTAATCATGATTATTACTGCTCAAACTACAATTTAGTCGTAGACTTTTTAAGAGAAAATTATCCTCAAAATGCTCTGCTTGATGACAACCATATCAAGATACAGGATAAAATATTTGTTGGCGGTACATTGTTTACGAACTTTCGTTCCAACTCAACTCGTACAACCACTAACGAACTGCAAAAATTTAAAGAAGATGCTGAACAATCTATTTATGATTTTGATCAAATCATGATAAGTAGCGATAATCGAACTATAACAGCTGATGACTACATTGCACTATTTCAACGATATCATCAAAATATTATGCAGTTTAAAGGGCTAGACAATGTAATCGTCATTACCCATTTCCCTCCTCATTTAGCCTGTCTTGATCCGTATTGGGGTAAACATCCTGTTGCATCAGCCCTTAATCCTTATTTTATAAATGACTTGGATGTTAAAGGCTTTAAACTTTGGATTTCAGGGCATACGCATACATCAGTTGATGCTGTAGTCGACGGATGTAGATTATTGATCAATCCTTTAGGCTATCCACAAGAGCAAGGAAAAAATGGGTTTAGAGAAAATTTGATCATCGAAGTTTAAATTGTCATACTCGTATTAAACCAATTCAATCCAACTCTAATGTCAAATTTCCTGTAGGATTGATGATTTAGATTCTACGCCATGAACCAGGAGAAATTCATGTCAATTCATTTAGATTCAGAAGATGATAGAAGGAATAAAATTGCAGATCAAATACTTAAAGATCTACTCGAGATCAATAAACTCCAGCGTATTTCCATTAAAAAAAATGAAAGCAGATCAAAATGGTATTTTCTATGTAGAACAAGAAATCTCAATTGAGGACTTACTCAAGAAGTTCTAAGTTTCTCTCATTAAGATAACATCATAAGCTTTAAGGTATTAAAAACTGGTGGTGTTTCAAAATGTATGCTGATCATTTTAACACCACTATACAAACCCATGATTAATGTAAAAAAATCCAAGATTGAAAGCTTTTACATGATTCAATACCTTCTTTGAAAAACAACAGGTTTTTCTTACTGCTCGTTTAATTCTGTGCCTTAATCGGCAATTATTGCCTTCTATTCCTACCGTATGAAATTTACCTTGATGATCGGGTTTAAATATTTTGATGAAACTTTCCCAGTGATCACTCGACATACAATCATAGGTAATGTTTAACTCTTCAATACGCTTTTTTAACCTTTGTGCTGTAATCGCATCTCTTCCACCCCATACAAATGCAACGATTTCTCCACTGTTTCGATCGTAAACATATTGCAACCAATGTTTACTCTTTTTATCGCCTACAAATGTCCAAAACTCGTCTACTTCTAAGCACTTATAGTGAGTTTGCTTTGGCTTAATTTCATAATTAGACTGTGTTAAAGTTTTAAGAATCTTACCTATACTAAAACTTGTGATTTTTGAAATATCACGGATTCCACAGCATCGAGCCAACATGAACAAAATTTGCTTTACAGCATTTGAATGACAGTCTAAATACGTCAAATTATGATCACCTATAAACTGCCTATTACATTCTTTGCAACAGTAGTTTTGCTTGCCATCGCGTTTAATGCCATTCTTCTTTATACTTGTACTCTGGCATCGAGGACAATGAAGTTCTATTTCGATTTTCACACATTTAAATATAACCGAATTGTGCCTCGTTGCCGCCTTTTTAAGTAAGCATACTTTTTAGAACACCACCAGGTAATTATCATGAATAATGAAACACAGAAGCAAATTTTATTAGAGACGATGATCAATAACCAAAAAAAATCTATCGCTATTGCATATATTCTATTAGTTTTATTCAATATTTTAGGAATTCATAGAATGTATCTAGGTAGATGGCTGTCTGGATTATTAATGTTGGGACTTACAATTTTTACATTTATTTTTCCATTTGTCTCATCTACATTTGATCCTACTATAAGTACTACTTTTATGGGTCTTTTAATTTTCTGGGTGATCCTCGATATTATTCTTATACCTATTATAGCTAAACATCATCAAAAAAAATTAAGAGAAAAATTAAAACGTGAAATTGATGCAAATCCAAGTCTAAATACATTAGATCAGGTACAGTCATCTTAATATCAATAACGGCTTTGTTGCATAAACCTCTGCTAAAAGCTTATTCAGCAATATAATTGCTAGATGAATAAGCCCGCACCTAAAATTTATCGTACAACCAATTGGTCCTCCTACAATCAAGCTTTAATCAATCGAGGAAATATCTCGATCTGGTTTGACCCTGCGACCCAATGGTATGCACAATCAACAGGCAAACCAGGACGAAATCAAACCTATTCCGATTCAGCAATTCAATGCTGCCTCATGATGAAATCTCTATTTCGGCTCTCTTTGCGCATGGAGACAGGCTTTGTTCAAAGCCTTATTAAGCTCTGTGGCTTAAATTGGACCGCACCCGATTATTCCACGCTCTGTAGACGACAAAAGCATATCGATATTTCAATTCGTTATCAAAAAAGCAGTGATGGACTTCATCTACTCATCGACTCTACGGGGTTAAAATTTTTAGGTGAAGGCGAATGGAAGCGTAAGAAACATCAGCCAGAATATCGTCGCCAATGGCGTAAATTACATATTGGGATTGATGCTGAAACCCTGCAAATACGTGCGGTTCAGCTGACGACAAATAATGTCAGCGATTCACAAGTGCTGGGGGATTTACTTGATCAGATCCCTGAAGATGAGCAAATTGATTCGGTCTATACGGATGGGGCTTATGACACGAAACACTGCCGGCAGGTAATTTCCGATCGGCATGCACATGCGGTGATTCCACCCAGAAAAAATGCTAAACCCTGGAAAGATACTAAGCCTCACTCACTAGAGCGCAATGAATTACTTCAAACGGTTAAACATTTAGGCAGGACACTATGGAAAAAATGGTCGAGCTATCATCGTCGCAGTTTGGTGGAAACCAAGATGCATTGCATCAAATTATTGGGGGATAGACTGACTGCAAGACATTTTCAAAGTCAGGTCAATGAAATACATGCACGTGTAGCAGTATTAAATAAATTCACGGAATTAGGTAGACCGCATACCCGAGTTGTCACTTAAATTTGAACGGCTTGGGGGAAATTCGGCTTTTGAATGTTTATGCAACAAAGCCATCAATAACTAAAGAATAATCTTGATTGAATCATTAGGTTTGTTGCTTAATCTGCTAAAAAAAAGCCAGATTCAAATAAACAAAATCCGGCTTAAACCGATTCGATCATCAAGGGTAGAATAATTCGATACTATTAAACATGAGGATTAAAATGCTGATTTTTTTAATTCAACATATGGTTTTAGTCCTCATATTTTTAAGCCCATTTCCTATCTACTACTCTGATTATTTAACATTTTTCGGAAACAAGCCATATCTACTAATCCTCACATAGCGACTACACTAGCAAAACTATGTAATCAAGCCAGAACTCTGCTTCATATTTCTCTGACGATATACACATAGTAAAAATAAAGTGCTAAAGATTTTTTGGCATGAGTTGTCCTTAAAATTCTTATTCTTAATT
Source organism: Acinetobacter sp. YH12131 (assembly GCF_013418635.1). Lineage (NCBI taxonomy): Bacteria > Pseudomonadati > Pseudomonadota > Gammaproteobacteria > Moraxellales > Moraxellaceae > Acinetobacter > Acinetobacter sp. YH12131. Next base: position 489,701 of record NZ_VPBQ01000001.1, on the reverse strand, counting down.
TCTACATTCACACCTTTTTTACTCTTCGCTTTTTTTAGTTCTACTTCAACTTCCTTCCAAGTTTTGGAAACACTGATTCTTTTATCAAATGCAGATGGATCCACTTTTCCTAGTTTGCCTAAGAACCTACTAAATTCCTGGTAATCTTTTTCACTCTTTATATAAACTTCCATACGTGCATCAATTAATCGTATACGGCGCTGAAAGTAATCAAGTACAAAGCTATCACTCATTAAACAATTGAAACACTGATAATTTTCAACAACTAATAAATTAGCTGTCTTATTCCGGTTTATATGCCTTAATAATCGATCTAGAGCACTTGGGGATTTCTGAACCTTCTTATGTTGAAAGTGACGATTTGCATAGAGTTTTACAGCTATTTTACTCCCTATTGTACTGATTAAAGTATCCTCCTCTCTACCTGATAGAGCGTTCAAAATATGATTGAAGCTTGCCATAAGCTGACGTCTTACCATCATGTCTTGATCTTCTTCGATCACCTCTTGCTCTGCGACATAAGTAATAAAACGATCTGGAAATATCATTTCTTGAATTATTCTCGAGCTTGAATTCAATTTTTCTACAATACTTTTTAGAGTAATTTTTTCTGTCACTTGCGATGTATTTAACTGTTTACTAAATAATTTAACCGGCAATAAAGCTCTGACTATTTTTGCAGATACTTTACTCTCTTCTATACATTGCGCATCAGCAACCAATAATGGTCCAAAATGTAAATAATGATTTACCGTCATTTCAATAGAAGAATGCCCCATAAGATGAGCAAGCTTCCTCCATACATCAGTACGAACATCAGCATGATCTAGACTATAAAGTAGATAGCTTTTAATTTTGTGAACTTGTTCTGGTGAATAATCAGTCCAAGACCTGATCAATGAATCTGTTCCTTTCAAAATTAAGGAAAGATTAGTCGCAGCAGTGTGCCTAAAGCTGTGAAATGAATAGTCGTGTCCTTGGTTCAACAATAACTGATCAAATATCTTCTTAATCAATTGACTCACAGATCGAGGTGAAATACTCCCACCCTCTTCAGAAAAAATCAAACAATCTTTGGCACCTAATGTATTTTGATTAATAGGCACCTTCATTTTTTTGTTAATCAAATGAATAACTGACATTAACTCAGCTTTAGTCAGTAATTGATCCAGGCACATTCCCCGTTTTGCATTAGTGGTTTTAATCTGACGAGTATAATTATTGTGGATAAAAATTTTGCAAATTTCATGTTTTTCATTGATAAAATAATAATGAGGATCGTAACCAATTGTTTTATATTCAAAATTTATCATAGCTAAATCACTTAACTTTAATCCCAAAATTTCATTGAGTCTTAGCCCCGTTCTATACGCAAGGGTACAAATGACTTTAAGTATGTTCTTCTGGTCTTTGGTCAACTGAGTTTGGACAGCTATTAAATTTTTAAATTGATTAAACATTACTGGAGTAACATAGGACGTTCTACACACTTGCAAATCAGTTGATTGCAGTTGATCTAAATAATTAACACGAGGAGCACCAAAATTACGTATTAAGCTATTGTGAAATTTTTTTAGATTACTTACCGCATGCCCATAACTATTATGTTTAATCTCCCTCCCATTTTGTGAATGTTTTCTGTTTTTCTTGCTACGATCGCCAATGGATTTGACAGCCAAAATATGACTGTAGATCTCTTCAAATTCTTCTTCATCTATGGCTTGAAGGTCTAAATCATTACTCACAACATATAGAAAAAGTTCGTCAATAAATGATGATTTATAGGTATCTAAAGAACTCAGCTTAATACCTTTTTTATTTTTACCAGAGTCAATCGATTTTATTTCTTTCAGGCACTCCAAATACCAAGTAATCACCACAATCTGAACACTAACAAGAGCGATATCTTTTGACGAGCTATATTGCTGGGAAGAATAACTGTTTTGAAGCAAGCTAAGATCCTTTGAAAATTCAGCTATAACTTCACTCACACTCACGTTATTAACATCCAAGTTTCTTACTAAACTCTTTTTAATATCTGCGGCACAGTGATAATCAGTATTCAAATTTCGAATCTGCTCCAACTTAGCCTTCTTCAATTCCGTATAGTAAAAATTATCTACAACAGCTTGATTGATGCTCTTTTTTTTAGACGTCTGAGTACTGTGATGTTTATCAATTCCTTCCAGTGCTTTTAAGGATGAATAAGAAAGCGCCGAGTAATTAAAAACTCCCTTAGATAAAGCAATAAGAAAACCATCTAATGTATTTTTCGTTCCAAAATATTGCACGTAATCTAAATGATCAAAAAGCTTATATCTATTCTTTGAAAAAATTTTAATAACAGCATGTTCGTGATCTACATCTTGTAAGCCCGATAAGATTTTTTGATCTAACATTTCCCTATTTAGATTGATTATAGAATCAATCAATTGCACCAATTCTTGATCTACTTGTCTTTTTTCTGGTTGTGTTTCTAACTCAATCTCGTTTACAAGTCGAATCAACATCAAAAAACTCATTGGGGTCAGATAAATTTGTTTAACTTGGTATGATTTTTCATCATAAATTAAATTTGCATAAGACGAATTTTCTAGAGGATAACTATATAAGCAAGCAAATTTTGAAATATCTTTACCATATACAGATACAAGACCACCAGATAATTCAAATGGGGAAACTCTATCATTCGAATATGTTTCCCTCACTGATTTTAAAATTGAGAGCAAATCAGCTCGTGTCCGACATCCACAGTCAAAAATGAGAGCCAATAAGAACTGACGAAGTAGAAATTGTTTTTGTTCGAATGTCGCATACGGATTGAATTTACTTGTCTTAAGCCAATGCGGTAATTGCTTTTGCCAAAAATCATACAGCTTTAGCTTAAAATCATGTAATTCCCTTCCACTCTGCAGTTTAGTTTGCGTAGATTCAATATCTTTGATATTAGGTGGGAAAGAGCTGGTTTGAATCAGTGGTATATCATAATTACCAGCCAACCATTGTATCTTTGATTCAACCTCATGTTTATTTTGAACACATAAATCTGACCAATATTGCCATCCAGCTTTTAACTCATCAGCATCCAATTTTAGTGATTTGAAGTATTTATTAACTTTGGCTCTCGCCTTATATATCTTCTCTTTAATTTTATCGTCAAGCTTAAGCTTTAAATTATGCTCCACAACCTCTTCAACTAGCATATTTGAAATACTTTCAAATATGCTCTTTGCCATAGATTCCAATTCTTGCTTTAATTTTGAAAATCTCTCTAATTTTTCATTATTCATAAAGAAATCCCCACAGATATGAGTTCAAGATCTTTAAAAAGCTTGCTTAAAGCATCCTGAATTTGAGTTTTGTAAGCATATGGCTGTAAAGATGATGATTTAGAAAATCCAATTTCACCTTGTTGATCATGCGCATACCATGACTTGAAAACTGCATCTGGCAAATCAAGGGTATTTCTTACAAAATGTCGAATCCAATTGGGGTATAACGGCCCTATTTCAGGGAAGTTCTGTGCAAGGTAAGAAGCCACATCTTTCTGAGTTAAAGGACTTATTTTTATATTCATGAATCCTGCATTTTTCTTCCAATAATGAAGATAGTAGTTATCCTCACTTTTAGTTAACATCCCTGAATCCATAAGGTCTATAATGAATTTTTCATAAAGCTTTAATTCGTTAGCAAAAAATTCAGTTAGTGGTGAAAAGCGGCCATGACGTCGTGATTGGCTATTTTTATCATGAATGTAGACTATGCCTGTAATGAAGTCATAGTTCTCCTTGATACTCGATGCAGCAATTGCTGGGCGTGCTCCTGAGGATAAAAGACAACAAATCCAAATCCAGACACTGAAAGCATTAAATCGTTCTTCAATTGATTTCTTATCCCTCAATACCTCAATGACCTGGTTGTTCAGTGAATTTAAGAATTTTTTCGCCTGATTAAATGACCAAGCTCGCTGACTTCCTACACGTTCATCACTTTTAGCTTGAATGAATTGAGGACGATCTAGCACATGACTCTCATGTTTATTCTGAAACCAAAGCCATACGTATTTCTCATACGAATCATTTAACTGTTTATAAGAAAAACCACCGTATGCCAGATCAGGTTGATGTGAAACTTGTTTACCAATGAGAAAATTCTTTTGTAAATCATCTTCACAAATTCGATGTAAATGAAATGAAAGCTGCGAGGCGATATGAGTAACAGATAGATTTCCAATACAATAACCAAAGAAACACTCTTTCAAATACTGATTAAAATCGGTGTTTGTATAGCCACTTAGTTGCGCTTTTTTGATTCGATCAATCCACATTGCAGGAATTTGGAATGTCCAACTGGAATGTTTATTCTGCCTATTTCCTTTTTTTGCAATTTCTCCCTCCAACTTTTTATTAACATCGGCATCGACGGTCCATAAATAATAATCACGACCAGAAGAATGTTTTAATTTCTTAATTTCAAAAAAGTAATCAATATATTGAAAGACAACAGCACTCATTCCTGTACATAATGACATTAAGAAACAGGCAGCCATGGCAGATTTTTCTATGTCTTTATTGTTCTGTAGTTCGTCATGTAAGACCTGATAAATAACTTTCAAAAAAGGTGGGTCAATATAATAAACATTACTCACAGTCGGTTCGTGTACATGATCGAGGTATCGACGCAATACTTGATGATCAACAAAAGAGGATACTCTGCGTGTACTCTCATCTTGACTAAAATCATATTCACGTTTTTTTATATCTTCATTTTCATCATCATCATCCTTTGCACGAGCATCCGAATAATCCGAGAAGCCTTCTGTGATCAAAGGTGGGGCAATGAAACTTAAAATAGAAACCTCTGTTTCCTCAAGTGAGGGTTGAGCTTTTTTTCTATTCACCTGTACTTTTTCATCATAGTAGAGATTTTCAACAGCCACCCTATATTCATCTAAATAGCGATTTAATGATTTTTCAATCTGATTATTTTTCTGTGCATTGAAAACTAGACAAGTAGCAATTGTTCGGTCTTTGTGATGTTTAGCATAATTACTAAATTCTTTTTTCGAAAGCTTTAATGGATCAACATCTATAATTGCTCTAAAATAGAAAACAAGATTGGTTAATACATCATCTACACATTTATCAAAGTTTTTACCCACCACTCTAAGTAATAAGTACAATGTATAGTTTATTCGTTGGACTTTTAATTCTGAATCATCAAGCTTCAAAAGCAATCCAGACAAAAACATTACATAATTTAAAATTTCAAAAGTTTTATTATTTATCTCAATTCGAGTACCATTATTTAATTTTTTAGAATTATTGCATAGCATCGAGACACTCAAAAACCCCAATATATGCTTATATTTAGTTCTTTGCTGATATCTGCAAATATTAAAATACAACATCTCACAGCGATCTATTAGAATTTCAAAACTATCTTTATCTATAAAACTCAAATGAAAATCTTGAACATACTCAAAATTTAAAACCGCTATTCTTTCACTATATCCAGAAATTTTTTTCTCAAAATCATTACAATAATTTTCAAGATCTTCCTGATTTAAAATTTCACTCATTTTAATTAACTCCAAAATAACTCTTAATATTCATTGAAATTCTTAGGCAATTTAAAAAATTTCACAAAATCACTTTTATATAATTTCTCATGATTAGAATATCCACGTTTTTTAAACACCTCCTTATTAATATAAAACCTTATTTCCATCTTATCTTTTTGGTTTAAATATTCAAAAATCCTGTTAAACAAATAATTTCTTGATTCCTTCTTAATTGAAGCACTTTTTAAATAATGAAAAAGCTCGAACCAAAAAACATAACTTGTTTGAGCCTCAACCCAAACCTTCTGATCTTGCTTGATCGAATCCGGTAAATAAGCACATGCTGTTTTAAAACATTCAAGATCGTCACTGATTCGTTTTGCAATTGAAGTAAGTATTTGGCCTTGGACCTTCTTTTGCAGGGTTACACTAGAGCCAGTTTGATTAAGTACAGTCTTAAGTATGTCCAATTGAGTTTTTTCAACCACAATCTTCGAGTGACTCGTACTACGATGTTTGACTTTTTGCTTTGATTTTGAATATTTTTTGGACATTATTAACTCCAAATCCTACCCTATAAAAATTTCATTAAGACTTTTTTTGAGCATGACAAGCCTAGAGCCTAAATCTAAATCCAATTTAAGCTGATGATATTTCTTAAAAAATAGGTATATAAATTTTATGGATGAGATAGTATTTCTTGTTATTGTGTGCTTTTTACCTCTAAATAGAGTGAACGCCAATAGCATGAAAAACTATCTCAATTTTTCTAGACTTCTTCTTTGACACAAGCAAATTTATAGACTTCTGCTTTACTCCATCGAAGACTGCGACCATGCCTAATAGGACTTATTGGTCCGTTTTCATACAATGCCCATTTACGTAATGTTTGTTCTGCATACCCTAATAAACGAGCAGCCTCACTAGTAGATAGCAATAATCTATCTTGAGTAATTTGTTTAACTTTATGTTTCATGTTGATTAAGATATCTGGTTTAATACATTTACATAAAACTAAATTTTTTAATTAATTTATATATATATATCTGATTTTTTTATGATCCTATACTACTAAATAAAATTTTAAAAATTAACAAAACAATTATAATATTGATTTATATAAGATATTTTTAAAAAAAGTATGAAACAACAAAAGTCAAACGAGTACCTTCTTAAGGACAGTCAATCACATCTATCTTCAACACCACTCAATTCCGAAGAATTACCACACATAACCACCTTATAAATCTCAATTCATTATCCACTTTCTTATTAAATTTAAAATATCAATCAATAAAATATATAAATTTATAATTTTTAAAAACTAATAAAAAATATTCACAATCTTATTGAGTAAATGAAATTTTATAAAAAAACCATTATATTAAACACATAATTTTAATTATCATTTAGTAATCAGAATTTTTTTGCCATGGTGCTCAAACCAGATTATTTAAAAGTACAATTTCTTAATGAATAAGCTTATACCTAAAATTTATCATACAATTAATTAACCCCATTATGACAACATCTCAATAGGTTAAGTTAATATATCAATTGGGTTTAATTATAATATTTTAGCGGCAGTGTAAAATATCCCTATAACGGCATTTAAAAACTGCCACTAAGTTAATATAGTAGTCATTTGGAACTGCTCAAATATGTTAACTTTGGAGCAAGAAGTTACAGTTTAAACACTGTATAAACAAGGTTTATTTAAGGTAATGAGTTGAGAACTTGCGGAATCTAAAAATACCGTGCGTAAATATTTACAGCAAAAGTCCACACTACAGTATCGGCTTACAACCTAGAATAAGTATTCTTGACTCATATAAACCTTATTTTCTTGAACGCGTAAATACTCCTTATCCTGAATGGATTCCTGCCGTTGTACTCTACCAAGAAATTTTAGAGCTTGGATATCTAGGAAAGGTCAGGATCGATCTTAAGGGAATATCTTGCAACATTATAACCAGTCACCATACTGAAACCCTAAACTGCTCGACTGTGCTAAAAAATATGGCTTTCGCCCCAGCATATGTAAGCGCTACTCTGCACAAATCAAGATAAAGTTGAACGCTTTAATGGATACCTCAAATCAAGCTTTATTGTGTTATTAAAAGCAAGCTTGAAGACTTCGAGTTTACTGTTAGATGTTGATTGTTACCAATGGCCCCCTATTGGCCGGTGGCTGCATGAAACCGCTGTCAATCAGCGGATTCATGCCACTACTGTCAACAACATAGTCAACCGATCATGCAACAACTGTATTAATGGCTCAACCAACACCATCTAACGCGGCTATCGAGTTCTCTAACTGTTCGAACGATCAACTACAGCTTAAAACGCTGGCAGGCACTCTACCGCTATCTGGTTGATGGTAACTTACCAATCAACCTAAGAAGCATTACTTCGTAAGGGATCGAAAATCAGATGTGTCCGTAGGCCTTGGGGCGTAAGAACTGGTTGTTTACTGACTCGCTGCGCAGTTGTAAGTGAGCGGCTAATATGATACGCCTCATTCAGTCAGCAAAGCTGAAGGGATTGGATTCCTATGCCTATTTAAGTGATATGCTAAAAAGGCTGTCAACACATAAAGTGTTCCGACTAGATGAATTATGACCACACTGCTGGAAATCTAACTTAATTAAAAAATAACTATGAGGTTCAGCGGACGCTTACGTAGAAACTTGTAATAAACTGATCTAAAAAATGGGATCATATACATCATAATTCGTATCTCAAAGTATTGACTTAAATTGTGATTAAGCCATGCCAGAATTAGATCGCCTCCATACCCATGTTGTCACTTAAATTTGAGTAACTACAGGAAATTCTATTTTTCAAGTCTTTATACAACAAAACCAGTTAAGAATAATGTTGATTTAAGCTGCTTACCATTTGCTTACTAGAATACAAAAACAAAAAAACCACTTAGGATTAGTACACCTAAGTGGTTGTTTTATATGGTGGGCCCAGACAGACTTGAACTGTCGACCAACGGATTATGAGTCCGCTGCTCTAACCGACTGAGCTATAGGCCCTATAATTGAATTTGTTATATTTCAACAAGTTCAAGCGCAAAGAATACTAGCGAAGATTTTTTAAAAACACAAGCCATTTTCAGAAATTGCTGTATAGATAGTCAGCAGACGAATTTGATTATTATTGAAATATAAAAACTACACCTTCACTTTCCGAAACATTGCCCGATGCAACTTTAAACGCTTCTCTTTACGCACTTCTAAAAACAACTCAAACATTGACCATACCAAGACCAATAACAACACAGTCAATGCCACAAGAAAAGTCGTCAAATAAGCCACTTTAGTATCCTTCCATGATGCGTGGAATAGTGAAATGATGAATAGAATCATAGCTAATTACGACCAAAGTCTAATGATTTACAAATCATTTGAATAGTGCATTTTTGCTCAATTTAAGACTTAATTTCTCTCAATTCATATATTTTTAATATTAAAAACAAAGTATTTAGAGTTAAAACCAATAAAAGATATAACGCTATATCAACTGCATCACTTGAGATTGCTATATTTCAAACAATTTTCTGTTGACTCTTATATAAAACAAGCAGAAATTATGCATTTCCAGATTCATCAGCTGTTACATCTATGTTGAAAAAATTTATAGGCGAATCCGCATTCAAACTTGCAGGATGGCAATATCAGGTAGAACCCAACGTCCTCGAAAATAAACAAGTGATCGTCGGTTTTGAACACACTTCAATGATGGATGCAATCCTCTCGCTTGCTCTATTCCAAATTTATGATATTAAAATTCATACTTTAATCAAAAAAGAGCTTTTTAAAGGGCCACTTAAACCTATTTTAAAAAAAGTCGGCGGCATTCCAGTAGACCGTAAATCTAGTAAAGATATCGTGTCGCAAATGGTCGAGCTTTTTGATCAAAATGAACATTTCAATTTGGTCATCGCACCCGAAGCAACTCGCGCAAAAACAGGTGAAGCCCGCAAGCCAATTCGTACGGGTTTTTGGCATATTGCCAAAGCAGCCAATGTGCCTATCATTTTAATGTATGCCAATTCACAAACCAAACAAGGTGGGATTTTTGGCAAAATCTATCCGACAGATTTAGATCACGATATGGCACTTATCCAACAATTATATAAAGAACAAGTGGGCTTAGATATTGTCATTCCTGAGCCAAAAACAACTCAAAGCAACACTTAAAAAACCTAAAACTCTGCCCTTTATCTAAAAAAAGGGCTTATGTTAGAATGGGCGCAATTTTGATAGGCATACTGCCAATCTGTAAGGAGCATAGTTCGCATGGCGGGTCATTCCAAGTGGGCCAACATTAAGCATCGTAAAGCCAAACAAGATGCTAGTCGTGGTAAGTTGTTTACCAAATTTATTCGTGAATTAACAACTGCTGCAAAGCTCGGCGGTCCAGATGCGGCAAGTAACCCTCGTTTACGTGCTGTTGTGGAAAAAGCACTTTCAGTTAACATGACACGTGACGTCATTAACCGTGCCATCCAGCGTGGTGCAGGCGGTGAAGATAACGACGATCTTAAAGAAGTAACCTATGAAGGTTATGGTGTAGGTGGTGTTGCGGTTATTGTAGAAACCATGACAGACAACTTAAACCGCACCGTGCCAGATGTACGTCACTGTTTCTCTAAAACTGACGGTAACTTAGGCACCAATGGTTCTGTAGCATTCCTATTCACCAAACGTGGTGAAATTTCATTTGAAGATTCATCTTTAGAAGATCAAGTGATGGAAGTGGCTTTAGAAGCTGGCGCAGAAGATATTGAAGTGTCTGAAGATGGCATTTTGGTTATTACTACGCCAGAAGCTTTTGGTATAGTTCAAGATGCGCTAACAGCAGCAGGTTTGAAATCTGACAATGCTGAAGTGGTTATGAGTCCATCGACCAAAGCAGAAATTACAGACATCGATCAAGCGAAAAAAATTATGAAAATGATTGATATGCTTGAAGATTTAGATGATGTTCAAAACGTATATACCAACGTTGAATTCTCTGATGAAGTTTTAGCACAATTAGACGCATAATCGGTCTAACTGCAATTCCTAAAAACGCACGTTCTCGTGCGTTTTTTTATAGATCCAGTCAAAATAATTCTAAGATTCTAATAAATTAAACTTTATTTAATAAACCATGACAGTTTAAAACATCATATTCTTTAATCACAAAGCTAGAATGCAAACCTGCCACATGCTCAATTTTACCAATCCGTTTTAATAAAATTTCGCTGTAATTTTCCATATCTCGTGCCACAACCTCTACAATAAAATCTGCAGTCTGTCCCGTCACCAAAAATGCACGTATCACTTCAGGAATACTTTCCAATTCATCCAAAAATTTAGCAAAAATATCGGTATCGTGTTTGCTCAAAGACACCTGCAACAACACATGCAAACTAAAGCCCAGTTTTTGATAATTAATTTCACGCTTTAAACCTGAAATAATTTTATGATCGATCAGACTTTTAATACGGCGATGCACCGAACTTACCGACAGATTAACCCGCTCGGAAAGTTCATTCAAATTGACATCTTCATTGCTTAAAATTTCTAAAATATGCTTATCGTAGCGATCTAATTCCATTTTTCAAGCACTCAATCTAATCAGATAAAATTTAAACTCATGCTGCCATTATACTTAAATTATTTTGCAGACTAAGCATCTTTATCGAAAATTATTTTCCATTATTAAAGCAAAATGTTTATGATTCAACAGATCACCGCTTATCGTTTTGAGCAACTTAACAGACAAACGGAACAGCTTTCTAATTTATTGATTTTCAAATTTTTAAATTTAAAAAACTCAACAAAACAACGATTCTACTCATAAATTTTCACAATCCCGACCGTCTATCTTTTACAAGTGTATAGAAATGTATTAAAACAGATGCGCTCGACAATAAGCACAATGCAGCACAACAAAACCAATATAAATACAAGGAATCGTCATGGCTTTTAAATCTCTAAGCTTGCTGAAAATAAAATTAGCTCTGTATTTACCGTAGAAACTCAGACCAGCTCTTTATTCGATGGACTCTTAAGTGGTGGCTCTTTAAGCAATACCTTTTCTGGTTTGCTTGGCAGCCTGACTGGTTCGACCTCGACCACACCTACCTTAGATTCTTTATTAAAAAGTTTACTCTCTGGCAGCAGCTTAGATAGTTCTAGCCTAACCAATCTAATTAGCCAATTTTCAAGCTCAAATACCAAGTTAGATATCACCAGCTTAATTAGCAAACTAACACAATCCAATGGCGGTAGCTTCGATATTGCTTCCATCACCAATTTACTCAGTGGCATGATTGGCAGCAATGCAGGTGATTTAGATATTACGAAACTCACCCAATTAGTGAGTGGGTTAATCGGTGGTAATACGGGTAATCTTGATATTGCTCAAATTACTCAATTGGTCAGCGGTTTGATTTTGGGTAATAGTGACCTCGATATGGCCGCTCACACAACTGGTTGGTGGTTTAATTGGCGGCAATACTGGCAGTTTAGGCGGTATGGATTTTGGTGCTATCGCTGAACTGGTGGGTGGTTTAATCCAAGGCAATGGCGATCTTGATATTGCTCAAATTGCTCAACTGGTTAGTGGCTTGATTGGTGGCAACATCGGTGGAGGTTTAGGCGGTCTAGATATCGCAGTGATTGCTGAACTTGTAGGCGGTTTAATCCAAGGCAATGGCGATCTTGATATTGCGCAAATTGCTCAACTGGCAAGTGGCTTGATTGGCAGCAATATCGGTGGCGGTTTAGGCGGTATGGATATCGCGGTCATTGCTGAATTAGTAGGCGGTTTAATGCAAGGCAATGGCGATCTTGATATTGCACAAATTGCGCAACTGGCAAGCGGCTTAATTGGCGGTAACATCGGTGGTGATTTAGGTGGTCTAGATATCGCTGCTCTAGAACCAATTCTTGCGTTGCTTAATCCTGAAGGTCAGCTTGCAAGTGACTTTGATCTAGGTGGTTTATTAAATAATCTGACTGGAGATACAACTGGTGGTTTCAGCTTAGATGGCTTGAGTGATGGTTTTGACAACTTAATTTCTGGTTCAGATTTTAACATCAGCGACTTACTGCAAGGTGCGTCATCTACAACCAGTTCAGAGATCAATATTGATAGCTTAGTCCCTGCATTAGGCGATGCATTTGGCAATTTAACTGGTGGCACATCAGACACTCAATTTGATTTAGCTACCCTGCCAAATTTGGTACAGACTTTTGATTTGAATAACTTAAATTCTTTGTTCTAATCCTTGGTTTTAGGTTTTTATACATCAGTATCCAAAAAATACGCGCAGATTGCGCGTATTTTATCTGAGGCGATAACATTTAAATACCGCGCCAATCTACACGTGCATTACGCTCAGTTTGATAAATACGAGAAACATATTGCCCTAAAGGTAAATCCAGCAAATATTTTTTATAATCTTTAAATTCTTCAGAAATCACTTCATCATGTTCTTTTTCCCACGGCGTTCCAGAAATTTCCAAAATAGGTGCAAGCATCGAACACACTGAAATATCGGCTAAACCTAAACGCTCACCCACAAAATAACGCCCGTAATTATCAATCAAATGCTGATTTAAAATGACAATTAATTCATCCATCCGCTGTTTGGATTCTGCAACTTTATCTTGATCGAGCTGATAGCCCTTAGACACCAAGGCTTTAATAATTGGCTTGGAATATTTAGAAAATTGACGCAAATAGCCTTTTTCGCCAATTAAAATTTCCAAAGGTTCTTCACTTTCAGATAATGCATGCGCCAATCCCCAACGACGCACATGCTGGCCCAATTCATCAGCCAAAGTATTTATCGCCAATGCATGTTTATATTGTTCGGCATCACTACGCAACAAGGCATGTTCGGGATAAACATCGTCCAGATAAAAAGCAATTTGAGTCGAATCTGCTATCCAGCGATCTTGATCACGTAAAATAGGTAATTTATTTTGCCCTGTTTTTAATTGGGCAAAAGCGCGATGCACGCCTGGAATTAAGTTTTGCGCATCATAATCTAACTCTTTATGATCCAATAACCAGCGAGCTTTCTCACAAAAATGAGACAAAGGAAACTGGTATAAGATGCGCATAAAATCTCCATATTTAAAATTTTGATATCCAAAGCAGTATCAATACTGTGCTTGTCATACTTTAGTCATAGCCTCTTATAATTACAATGTACTTTTTATTCAAAATTCAGGCGAAACAGTCAGCAATTCAAAATCAATTCCGAAAAGAAATTCAACGTACAGCATCAAGCACGCTAGATTGGAGAAACATCTGTCCGATGACCTGACTTTATCTGCCCTTTCATGTAAAATCGTGCCTAATTTTTAAATAACACGTTGTGAGTTATTCATGGGTTTTAATTGTGGTATTGTGGGCCTGCCAAACGTTGGTAAATCTACGCTTTTTAATGCTTTAACCAAAGCTGCAATTGCAGCGGAAAACTTCCCGTTCTGTACCATTGAGCCAAATACAGGCATTGTACCTGTGCCAGATTCACGTTTGGACAAATTGGCGGAAATCGTAAATCCGCAACGTGTATTACCCACCACGATGGAATTTGTGGATATTGCAGGTTTGGTTGCAGGTGCATCTAAAGGTGAAGGTTTAGGTAACCAATTCCTTGCCAACATTCGTGAAACTGATGCGATTGCGCATGTAGTTCGTTGCTTTGAAGATGAAAACGTCATTCACGTAAATGGTAAAATTGACCCATTAGATGACATTGCAACCATCAATACCGAACTTGCGTTGGCCGATTTAGAAACGGTGAGCAAAGCCATTACACGCTTAGCAAAATCTGCCAAAGGTGGCGATAAAGAAGCCGTAGCGACCAAAGCCGTTTTAGAAAAAATCCAACCTTTACTGGATGATGGCAAGCCTGCACGTGCAGCCAATTTAGATGACGATGAACGCAAATTGGTTCGTGGTTTTGGTTTATTAACCTTAAAACCAACCATGTATATTGCGAACGTGGCAGAAGATGGCTTTGAAAATAACCCGCACTTAGATGCAGTCAAAAAACTTGCTGCAGAAGAAAATGCGATTGTGGTGCCTTTATGCAACCAAATTGAAGCCGAAATTTCATTACTTGAAGATGAAGACCGTGCAGAATTCCTAGAAGCTCTTGGTATGGAAGAACCAGGGCTGAACGTAGTGATTCGTGCAGGTTATGCGCTGTTAGGTCTGCAAACTTACTTTACTGCAGGCGTACAAGAAGTCCGCGCGTGGACAGTGAAAGTAGGTGCAACTGCACCACAAGCAGCAGGCGTAATTCACACTGACTTTGAAAAAGGCTTTATCCGCGCAGAATGTATTGCTTATGAGGATTTCGTACAATACAACGGCGAAGCAGGTGCAAAAGAAGCAGGTAAATGGCGCTTGGAAGGTAAAACTTATATCGTACAAGACGGTGATGTTTTACACTTCCGTTTTAATGTTTAATTGTTTTTATGTTTAGTTTTAGAACAATGCTTACAGCCGAGCATTGATTCAATAAAAAAACCTCGATGCTTACATCGAGGTTTTTTTATGGGCGATTCCGCATCACATTAATGCAGAACAACCTCAATTAAGACTGCACCACATTGCCCTTTTGTTTCGGGTCAGTATTGCCCAATTCAGGATGCGCCAAAGCATCAGCACATTGTTTTTTATCCCGTTCATAATCAGCTTGTTTTTGTGCAAGACTGCTTGAACTGTCAATCGTCGCACGTGCCCAAATTTCCAAACTGGTCAAAGCCTTACGACACAGCGCATATTTCCCTTCCGTTACAGAGTCGGTCATTTTGACATTAATACGCCAGTCGGTACTTAATTTACGGGCAGGTTTGCGGACTTTATCTTCAATTAAGTTACGCTGTTTACGATACACGTACGGCTCAACTTCATTCATTAATTCCCACGCGGCTTGCGCATACACAGTCGCATCATTGGTGAGTTTTGGCGCAGGCTTAATTTCTACTGTTTTTTGCGGGTTGTTGTCATTGCTACACGCTTGCAATAACAGGCTACTGCATAACATTGAAGCAAGCAGGATTACAGGTGTTTTCAATTTCAACATATCGGTTCGCCCATACAAACAATTCGGCATCATGCTAATGAATTCAAGTATAATACACAATCTTCATTTGACCCATCGTTCAACTTTCTCCCACAAGGTGTGTCGTGTCCGTACACAATATTCAAACTGCGCCCGCAGCAAGTTTTTGGCAAGGTGCAAAAGATAGTCAGGCGATTATTTTCACCTATCTGCCTGTTTCTTTTGCTTTTGGTGTTTCTGCAACTCAATTCGGCTTTAGCGCATGGGAAGCCTTATTTTTATCTTGCTCGATGTATGCAGGGGCGAGTCAATTTTTAGTCGTTGCCTTATTGGGCAGTGGAACTTCAATCTGGATGACCGCATTAACGGTAATCGCCTTGGATATTCGACATTTACTTTACGGCCCGGCCTTACAAAACCTGATTCAAGATCGTTTAAACCTAAAAAAAACTGCAATTTGGTCATGGGGTCTGACCGATGAAGTTTTTGCCTCAGGCATGATTAAACTGTCACAGCGCCGTCAGGAATGGTCTGAATCATGGATGCTTGGACTGAGTTTATTTAGTTGGTTGTCTTGGGCATTAGGCTCTTTGTTAGGCGGATTATTTGCCGATCAAGTCACTAAAATGCCACAGTTTTTGCAAGCGGCGCTCGACTTTTTACTGCCCGCTTTATTCCTTAGCTTCTTATTGGCAGCATTTGAAAAGAAACACACCTTTGTCGTGGGAATCACCATTCTAGTATCTGCCGTAGCTTGTTATTTTATTGACTTATCTGCTGCAATTTTTATTGGGATTTCTTCAGGTATTTTGGCGGGATTATTTAAACACTATGTTTTAAAACAACCCGACCCTGAACATACAGGAGCAAAATCATGAGTTTAGAAATTATTTTGGTCGGTATTATGGTCGGTATCGCAAACTTCGCCTCACGTTTTGGGCCATTTTTTGTGATTCAAAAGTTTCAACAAGGCTCGCAACAACGTGGTGCTTTATGGCTTAAAATCGCTTTAGGCAGTATTGGTATTGCTGCAATTAGCTCTATGCTTGTGGTTGCAACCTTGCCACCTTTGCTTGAAACACCCAATAAAAGTTTTGCGATGTTAATTGGCTTTTTAGTACTCACAGGTTTGTATTTTAAGTTTAAGAAAATCGTCCCTGCCACGCTTACCGCAGCCATCACCTATGGTTTAATTTATACCTATGTGCCATTTTCGTTCTAATGTTGCTGAAATTTAGAGGTTGAATCGTCCAAATGAGCTATTTCAGGATTCAGCCCTAATTACTATAAAGCACTGAATGCAATACAACGAGATGACAAAATCATGATTTTATTGCAAACAGGGCTTAACTCATGGAACAGTTCTGCTATGCTAAAAGCCCACTTTAGCAAGGACGATTCACATGAGCGTGACCATTGGTACTCCCCTTCAATCTTCTGCTTTCAAGGTTTTGCTATTGGGTTCAGGGGAACTCGGTAAAGAGGTGGTAATTTCACTGCAACGCTTAGGCGTAGAAGTACATGCCGCCGATCGCTACGACCATGCGCCAGCCATGCAAGTCGCACATTATGCTTATACTTTAAACATGGCAGATGCCACAGAATTAAAACAACTGATTGAAAAAATTAAACCTAATTTAATTGTGCCTGAAATTGAGGCCATTGCGACATCAGTTTTACTTGAAATTGAAGCGCAAAATATTGCAACAGTGATTCCATCTGCCAAAGCGGTAAATTTGACCATGAACCGTGAAGGCATTCGTCGTTTGGCTGCAGAAGAATTAGGTTTGCCGACATCCGCTTATCGCTTTGCCAATTCTCTCGAATCTTTCCGCGCTGCATGTGATGACATTGGTTATCCAAACTTTGTGAAGCCTGTGATGTCATCTTCAGGCAAGGGACAATCGCGTGTCACCTGCTTTGATGAAGTTGATGCAGCTTGGGAATATGCCCAGACTGGCGGGCGCGTCAATCAAGGCACTGTGATTATTGAATCACAAATTGACTTCGATTTTGAAATTACCTTATTAACCGTACGTGCTAAAAACCCAGAAACTGGTGCGATCGAAACTTCATATTGCGACCCAATTGGTCACCGTCAAGATGCAGGCGACTATGTAGAAAGCTGGCAACCTCAAGCCATGAGTGATGCTGCCTTGACTGAAGCCAAACGAATTGCACACAAAGTGACTACTGCCTTAGGTGGTTGCGGTATTTTTGGTGTAGAGCTGTTTGTGAAAGGCGATAAAGTCTGGTTCAGTGAAGTATCTCCACGTCCACACGACACAGGTTTGGTGACATTGGCTTCACAATTCCAAAGTGAATTTGAATTACATGCCCGCGCGATTTTAGGCTTACCTGTCAATACCACACGCCATAGCGTTGCAGCCAGTGCGGTGATTTATGCAGGTGTCGATGCAACGAATCTTTCATTTTCTGGCCTGAATCTTGCATTAGCAAATCCCGATACAGATTTACGTTTATTTGGCAAACCTGAAGGTTTTGAGCGTCGTCGTATGGGCGTTGCCACTGCACGAGCAGAAACCACAGAGCAAGCGCGTGAGCTAGCTCAGCATACTGCGGACACTGTTCGCGTACATTTAAACGAAAATCAAAATTAAGCTCGTCATTGCATAACGGAATTGTCCATGATCATTACATTACCCTTGCTGAATTATGTAAAAAGCAACCATGACATTCAGGCCATTAACCAATGGCGCACCGATGTCGAAAATCAGCTACAACAATGTTTTGAAAATGGACAATCCATTCGTGAAGTGATTTTGGCGCGTTCTAACCTGATTGATGAAGCGCTCACTTTCTTATGGCAACATGCTGAATTAGACAAAACCGATTTAAGCCTATTTGCGGTAGGTGGCTATGGGCGCAAAGAAATGCTGCCCTATTCAGATGTCGATATTATGGTGTTATCGGAAGATGCAATTACAGCAGAACAAGAACAACTTATTTCGACCTTTATTTCATCTTTATGGGATGTTGGCAATTTCAAACCTGCCACCAGCGTGCGGACTATTCAGGACTGTGTGATTCAGGCAACCAGTGATTTAACTGTTGCAACTGCCTTGATTGAAGCGCGTTTAATTACAGGAAATCAGCAGCTTGCCAAATGGCCGCGTCGTATTGTTTCGCAAACTTGGACAGATAAAACCTTTTTTGATGCCAAAATGGAGGAGCAAAGCAAACGTTACGCGCAGCACAATGACACCGAAAGTAATTTAGAACCTGATATTAAAAATGCTCCAGGCGGTATTCGTGACATCAACCAAATTGGCTGGATTGCCAAACGCCATTTTCGCGTCAATCGTATTTACGACTTGGTGCATTTAGGTTTTATTTCAGAATTTGAATTGGGTGTACTTGAAGAAGCCGAAAGCTTTTTATGGGAAATCCGTCATCATCTCCATCGTTTAACCAAACGTGATGAAAACCGTTTATTGTTTGATTATCAACGAGATATTGCAGCAACTTTTGGCTATGTTCGAGAAGAAGGTAAACCGCAAAATTACCCGATTGAACAATTTATGAAGCGTTATTATCGCTCTGCACAGCAAGTTTCCACTTTAAATGAAATGTTGCTGGCCTATTTTAATGAGTCGGTCATTACCCCGCGTTTGCCTAATTATGAACGTAACATTGAAGAAATTAATGAAAATTTTAAACTGGTCGATGGCAAACTTGCCGTGCAGCACCACAAAATTTTCTCAGAAAAACCAAGCGCAATTTTAGAAATTTTCTATTTATTGGCCAATCGTCCTGAAATTGAAGGAATTCGCGCACGAACACTGCGCCTGCTAACACTTGCAGCCAAGCGTATTGATCAAAGTTTCCGTGATGATACAACGCATCAAGCGCTGTTTATGGCAATTTTGCGCTCACCGCACCGCTTGTATAATACCTTGGTGACTATGAAACGCTTAGGTGTATTGGGCAATTACATCCCCGCTTTTGGTCAAATTACAGGTTTAATGCAATACGACTTATTCCATATTTATACAGTCGATGCGCACATTTTACTATTACTCCGCAATTTAAGCCGCTTCAAAGAACCTGAATTCGCGAAAGATTTTCCTGTGGTCAGTTCGGTATTTCAGCGTTTAGCCCGTCGTGACATTATTTATTTGGCTGCGATTTTCCATGATATTGCTAAAGGTCGTCGTGGTGATCACAGTGAACTTGGTGCGGTAGATGCGATTGAGTTTTGCCGTAAACACGGATTTACTGAACGTGAATGTAACCTTGTGGCATGGTTAGTCAAAAATCACTTGTTGATGTCAGTCACAGCACAGAAAAAAGATATTTCTGACCCCGATGTGGTCAAGGAATTTGCCGAAAAAATGGGAGATATGGAGCATTTAGATTATCTCTATACCTTAACGGTTGCTGATATTAATGCGACTAATCCAACACTCTGGAACTCATGGCGTGCATCCTTAATGCGCCAACTTTATACGCAAGCGCGTGATGTCATTCGCTCAGGACTTGGGCGTCCCGTCGATTATCAAATGCTCATTGAAGACACCAAATTTGCGGCAAGCGAGTTACTGGTTAAAGATTTTGAACTCAGTGCTGTTGAAAAAGTCTGGCAAGAACTGGGCGATGAATACTTTATTAAAGAATCTGCCGATGAAATTGCATGGCATACCCGCGCGATTTTGGAGCATGGCGATAATCCTGCACCATTAGTGCTCATGCGCGCGCACCGAAAATCAGCACAAGACGCAGTACAAATCTTTATTTACACGCAAGACCAACCCAACCTATTTGCCACAACTGTCGCTATTTTAGACCGCATGAACCTTGACGTTCAGGATGCACGAATTATTACTGCGACCAAAGCCTTTAGTTTGGATACTTACGTGGTCTTAGACCGTTTTGGCACACTCTTAACAGACCCTGAACGTGAAGAAATGGTGATTGAGGCTTTAGTGAATGCCTTGAGCCAGTCAGATAAATATCCGGGTCTGATGCAACGCCGCATTCCGCGTCAATTACGTCATTTTGACATTGAAAATACAGTAGAAGTGACTTTCAATGCAGCGCTGAATCAAAACATGGTCGAAATTGCCACACTAGATCATCCGGGGTTACTCGCCAAAATTGGCGGCTTGTTTATGATGCAAGGCTTAGATATTCACTCCGCCAAAATTGCCACCCTGGGCGAACGTGCCGAAGATATTTTCTTCGTCACCAAAAAAGATGGCAACCCAATGACAAAATCTGAAGCAGATACCTTTGCAATCCAGCTCAAAGCTGCTTTAGATGAGGCCTCTAATCAGGTCTGTGGTCAACATTAACTTCAATTTACGGAACATCCATGAACTCAAGTTTGTCCTTATTACATCCTTACCCTTTTGAAAAGCTAAACAAACTATTTCAGGACGTACAACCTGCAAATTTGCCGTTAATTCCACTGTCTATTGGCGAACCTAAACATCCTGCACCTGAATTTGTCAAACAAGCCATTATTGATAATTTTCAGCATTTATCGACTTATCCGAACAGCAAAGGTCTGCCTGAATTACGTCACAGCATTGCCCATTGGCTGACACAACGCTTTCATTTAAAACAAGTTAACCCAGACACTCAAGTTCTCCCCGTTTCAGGTACACGTGAAGCGATTTTTTCCTTTGTACAAGCCTTGATTCGACGTGAAGATGCGCCTTATGTAGTGATGCCCAATCCGTTTTATCAAATTTATGAAGGGGCAACTTTATTGGCAGGTGCTCAACCCTATTTCATCAATTGCACCGAAGACAATAATTACTTGGGTGATTTTGATGCTGTACCTGCAAAAGTCTGGGAAAAAACTGCTTTATTATTTGTCTGTACACCAGGAAATCCAACGGGTGCTGTCCTTTCAAAAAAACAATTTAAAAAGCTGATTGCCCTGTCAGATCAATATAATTTTGTCATTGCATCTGATGAATGTTATTCAGAATTATGGTTTGACCAAGCGCCTACAGGTTTACTGGAAGTCTGTGCCGAACTTGGACGCGATGACTACAAAAACTGCATCGTATTCCATTCTTTGTCTAAACGCTCAAACTTACCCGGCATGCGTTCAGGCTTTGTTGCGGGCGATGCCAACTTATTAAAACCTTATTTGCAATATCGTACCTATCATGGTGCGGCAATGCCTGTACAACATCAATTGGCATCTATTGCAGCTTGGGATGATGAACAGCACGTTGAAGATAATCGTCAACAATATCGCGCCAAGTTTGAATTATTCCAAACGGAACTTGGGCATTTACTGCCATTAAAAAAACCAGATGCAGGTTTTTATTACTGGCTCAAAGTCGACCATGATGAAAATTTTGCCAAAATATTGATGGAAAAAGCCCATATTAAAGTGCTGCCAGGTCGGTATTTATCTCGTGAAACCGCACAAGGTAACCCGGGTGAAAACCATGTTCGCTTAGCTTTGGTTGCAGATTTGGCGCAATGTGAACAAGTAATTCAACGTCTTAAAGCGATTTTATAAGTTAATGATTTCAATTAAATTTAAGGCGATCATCTGATCGCCTTAATTATCTTACTTGCACAAGCGCAAGCCTTTATCGTAAAGCCTTTTCAATTTCCGCCTGCAAATCTTCAGGTTTTGTGGTCGGAGCAAAACGGTTCAACACCTTGCCATCTTTGCCAATTAAAAACTTGGTGAAATTCCATTTAATTCCGTTGCCCAAAATACCTTTACTGTTATTGGTCAGGTAACGGAAAATCGCATGTGCTTCAGGACCTTTCACATCAATTTTGCTAAACATTGGAAAACTGACACCATAGTTTTTTTGGCAGAAGCTCCCAATTTGCTCATTGGAGCCTGGATCTTGCCCACCAAACTGATTGCACGGAAAGCCCAAAACTTCCAGACCTTGGTCTTTATATTGTTGGTATAACTTTTCCAAACCCGCAAATTGAGGCGTAAAACCACACTTGCTGGCTGTATTTACAATCAACAAAACCTTCCCTTCATAATCGCTAAAGGCTTTATTTTGTCCATCTAACAACTCAGCTTCAAACTGATAAATGTTGGTCATGGATAATTTCCCTCATCATTTTTTTCTTGTGTTTTGAGTTCTAAAGAAGCCGAATTGACACAATAGCGCAATCCTGTTGGCTGTGGACCATCATCAAAAACATGCCCTAAATGTGCGTCACAATGATGACAAACAATCTCAGTACGCTGCATGCCATGCGAACCATCCTGATGTTCTTCAATCACCCCAGGCTGGATTGGACGATAGAAACTTGGCCAACCGCTACCGCTGTCATATTTTGTTTCAGATGAGAATAGCGCTGTACCGCAACAACGACAGGTATAAATCCCCTCTTGTTTAGTATTCCAATATCTCCCCGTAAAAGCAGGCTCCGTGCCTTTTTGACGTGTAATCCGAAATTCCTCTGGTGATAACTCTCTTTGCCATTCTCGGTCTGTTTTATTGAGTTTTCCCATCACTAACTCCTTTAAATCTTTGACATTCAGTGTCATGCTTCAGTACTTCCATTTTTACGCTAGACCTTGCAAAATATCTAGCTAAATTTCAGCATAGATTGTGATATTTCAGTAATCTATAATTTATTTATCTTCTAATCATTGGATGGAACTATGTCCGTACTAGGTAACACGACTCCGCGCGAAATAAAAAAATCATCAAAACTTGAGCATGTATGCTACGACATTCGCGGACCTGTGTTACGAGCGGCCAATGAAATGGAAGAGGCCGGTCATAAAATTATTAAACTGAATATTGGCAACCCTGCCCCATTCGGTTTTGAAGCGCCACAGGAAATTATTAATGATGTCGCATTGAACTTGCCTAATGCGATTGGTTATACCGACTCCAAAGGGATTTTCCCTGCGCGTAAAGCGATTTGTCAGTACTATCAGCAAAAAGGCATTTTCGATATGCATGTCAATGATGTGTATATCGGCAATGGTGTGTCTGAACTGATTGTTATGGCGATGCAAGGCTTATTGGACGATGGCGATGAAATGCTGGTACCAATGCCTGACTATCCATTATGGACAGCTGCGGTGAATTTGTCGGGTGGTACTGCTATTCACTATAAATGTGATGAAGAAAACCACTGGTACCCAGACATTGCCGACATGGAAAGCAAAATCACGCCAAATACACGTGGTATTGTCATCATTAACCCGAACAACCCAACAGGTGCGGTTTATCCGCGTCATGTTTTAGAACAAATTGTTGCACTGGCTAAAAAATATGACCTGATTTTATTTGCCGATGAAATTTACGACAAAATCATTTATGACGGTATTGAGCACGTTGCTGTAGCTGCACTGGCAGGTGATCAGCTCTGTATTTCATTCAACGGTTTGTCTAAATCATATCGTATTGCAGGCTTCCGATCAGGCTGGATGGCCATTACAGGCAATAAATCACGTGCCGCAGACTACATTGAAGGCTTGGACATGCTTGCTTCCATGCGTCTGTGTGCCAACCACCAGGCACAATATGCGATTCAAACAGCATTGGGTGGTTATCAATCTATCAATGACTTGATCCGTCCAGGTGGTCGTTTATATGAACAGCGCAACATTGCTTGGGAAATGCTAAATGAAATTCCAGGAGTGTCATGTGTGAAACCTGAAGGTGCGATGTACTGCTTCCCAAGATTAGATCCAAACGTCTATCCAATTGAAGATGACGAAAAATTAATGTTGGATTTACTTAAAGCCGAAAAAGTTTTGTTGGTTCAAGGTACAGGTTTTAACTGGCCAACGCCTGATCATTTCCGTGTCGTGTTCTTGCCTGCAGAAAATGAATTACGTGAAGCAATGACACGTTTAGGTCGTTTCTTGGCAAAAATCCGCTAAGATCAAACCGAATCTCTGTTTTAAAATGCCGTGTTGATCACGGCATTTTTTATGGATTTGATTTTTATTTCTATTTTATCTTTACATCTCTTGTTCATCATCAAGTGGTCACATAGCAAAGCGATACTCAGACACTTGGGGATACACTTTTACACGCCCGCAAAAGCATGCTGTAATAGCCACAAGCGATTAAGTTTCAGGAACTGAGCATGCACTACCAAGTTCATCTTATTGATGCGCAGAAACCATCACAAAACTATATTTGGTTGCTTGAACATTGTGCCAGCAAACAAGTGGTGGTGGTTGACCCTACCGATGCCAAACCTGTTGAAGATTTTTGCCAAAATCATGGTTTAGAGATCGCGCAAATTTGGTTGACGCATTGGCATCAAGATCATATTGGCGGTGTGCCTGAACTCATTGCAGAACGTAATTTACCTGTTTATGGGCCACGTGAAGAATTGAGCAAAATTCCGTTTATCACGCATCCTTTACAAAACCAAGACCATATCAATTTTCATGATTTACAGGTCGATGTTATTGCCGTTCCGGGACATACCTTGGGGCATATTGTGTATTTTATAGATGCGTTGGATGTATTGTTCTGTGGCGACACTTTATTTGCGATGGGCTGTGGGCGTGTTTTTGAAGGTACATATTTGCAAATGTATCAATCTTTAAACCGCTTGGCAGCGCTGCCTCCGCGTACCCGAGTATATTGCACCCATGAATATACATTGGCGAATGCACAATTTGCACTGCATGTAGAACCCGACAATGTTGCCATTCAAGAGCGTTATCAACAAATTGAAAGTTTACGCATGCTTAATAAACCCACTTTGCCAAGCAGCATCGAACTAGAACTGGAAACCAATCCATTTTTAAGAGCCGAAAGTGTCGAAGAATTTCAGAAATTACGTGAACTCAAAGACAACTTTTAAATTGATGCTTTGATCATAAAGCATCTGATATTTCTCTCGGATTATAAAATCTGATTACTGGCAGCAAACTCATCTAATTGAGTTTGCGTCACCACACGCACAGCATTCATTTCATCGACCCGCACCAACAGCAAATTGGACAATGCAGGCTGATAACGGCGTGCGCTGCCAAAAGGCGTATAATCCACTTTGGATTGTGAGGAAAACAGTAACCAATCTTCATGCCCGAGCATCACAGCAACAGGCTCTAGTCCTTGATTTTGCATCTGCTTCACCATGCACTCCACCTGCTGTTGAATTGTTTGTGCGGTCATGTCTATTTCCCAAATCTTCAAACTCAACCATAGTATAAGCTAATGTCTATTAGGTACCGACATGCTCCATACTAATATCCATTGCATTAAATTAAAGCTTGGCATAAAAAATGGATAATCTTTATGTGTTAATGCTGAAAATAAATACAGCCTAAAATTAAAAATCATTAACAAAATATTTCTAAGTCATCTTTTGGCAATATATCTAAGACCTTAAAATTAATTACGCCACCTCAGTTAAAATAATAAATATCAATAATTTACAAATAAATAATTCTTTTAAAATATTCTAATTGCTTAAAAGGACTTTAGATTTCTAAAAATCAGTGAAAAAAATGTCAAAGAAATACATTTCTGCCCTTTAAAAATTTAGGAAATATCCCTATTAATAATTAGATGAATGGATAGGAGTTCTCTCGTGAAAAAAGTTGTTAAAGCAAAAAATTTAATTGCGTTTCGTATTTGGTTAGAAAAATTAGGTTATTCAGTCAAAAATTTGGCGGATGGTCACGGTTTCACATTTAGCTTTCAAAAAGAGTATGGTTTGGTCACTTGCGAGCTTTCTGGTAATGCTTTAGCAATGAAATTAGGCGAGGAATTTGAAGACCATTTAAAAGCATAAGTACTTATACAATATAGATAAGTATGCAATAACGGTTGAACTTGATAGGATACAAAAATAAAAATTCAAATCGTATTTCATCAACATTTAAAGATGATCTTGCCCATAACCTGTTTATGGGCTTTTTTTTATACTGAACTTTAAATCTTAAAATACATCTAAGCCTTGTCAAAGAGATGCAATGATTTAAAGCTAAAATAACAGGCAATAAAAAAGCAAGGTCATTGCCTTGCTCTTTAATGTATGGTGGGGACGGAGAGACTCGAACTCTCACACCTCGCGGCGCTGGAACCTAAATCCAGTGCGTCTACCAATTTCGCCACGTCCCCAACATCGGGTACCAACTGAGTTGTTGGATTTTAATTTGGCAGAGGATCAAGGATTCGAACCTTGACGAACGGTTTTGGAGACCGTCATGCTACCATTACACCAATCCTCTGTAACTTAAAATCAAGCTGACTTGATATTTAAGTGGTGGGGACGGAGAGACTCGAACTCTCACACCTCGCGGCGCTGGAACCTAAATCCAGTGCGTCTACCAATTTCGCCACGTCCCCGATGGCTGTGTATATTATAGAGATCACTTCCTGATGACAAGCCTTTTTTATAAAAAAGCACAATGACTGTTTAAATAAAAAACAAAAAACTATTTTTTGATTTTTTCTTAAGCATATTCAGCCACTAAGCCATAATTTCAACTCTGCAATACTCGTTGCACGCTGCGAATAGGACTTTGCCAACATGTGATTCAGCAGTGGTAAAAATGCTTGTAGATGCGTAGAAAGTTGGATATGCAATCTTTGACAATGTAAATACGCCCAATCGTGGTAACTATTTGCCTGCAAGCGTTGTTGCGTTAACCATTCATAAAAAATAATGCCTAAAGCATAAATATCACTTTGTGCAGTTTTGAGCTGTCCGTGAAATAATTCTGGTGCCATATAACGTGGCGTTGCAGTCATCCCCTGACATTGAATATCTGCAATTTGCTGTACTTGCTCAAAATCTAACAGTTTGATTTGCCCATCCAACTGCACAATATGTTCAGCTTTTAAGTCAGCATGAATCCAACCTAATTGATGTAATGCTTCCACTGCTTCAAAGACACGCAAAAATATGTGTTTAATCGCTTCTGTATATTCAGGTAAATTACCCATCATAAAAACAGCTTGCGCTTCAGGTAAAATTAAAGCACGTGAATAGACCTGTGAATAATGCGATGAAATGTCATGTGAATTACCCTGCGACTGAATATGAATGGGTGCAGCATCCATCAATTCACATGGCAATAAAAAAGATAAATATGATGATTGCGCGTACTGTTTATAAAAGTTCCATTCTTGTGCAAAACCCTGCTCTACTGTCGCATGAACACCTTGTTGTTGGGCTTTCAGCCAATAAAACTGCCCTTGATGTTCAAAACGATAGATATGCCGACCATATTGCAAACTTTGCGCTTTACTGCGCAACTCGAACTGCGCAGTATCTAGCTGTTGAACATCCAAATTTAAAACATTAAACAACACTTGCGCCAGTGCGCATTTCTGCTGCGACTTCGGTGGATACCTCTATTTGAGGTGCATTTAATAATTCTAAGCAATGTTGCAAAGTTTTACCGACACGTGCATGCGTTTCAATCGATGAAATTTTCGGCCAAGTCGCACGCTCGCCTTCACGCTGTAAAATTTTAAATAAATGTGGTTTCGGGTTTTGCAACATATAGCTGTAATGACGCAGGTTATAGCTTCCTACAATATTCACATCACCATAATAGCGTTGATCGACAATGCCATAGCCATGATCTAGCAAACGACGCACTGGCGGTACAGCTCCTGCGCGCTCACGTACAAAATCCATTACCCCACGACTAATGACTTTGCCCTGACGACGAATAATCCGTTCTGGCCAACTCAGCATATCTTTACGATAACGCTTAATATCATCCTGCATAAAAGGCACTACATGTGGATTGACCTGACTGGCGATGGTGTAGTTAATATTATACAAACGTGCCATTTTTTCCTGTGGGAAATCGCTACGCACACTGCCATCCACCCAACGGGTTTTACCCATATATGGAGTGTGTTCGCCATCATAACGCTTGTTGGTTAAACGTACTGGTGGAAATAAAATTGGCACAGCACACGAGGCCAACACCGCACTCCAAACCAACAAATCTGGCGCAGTGAAGCTGTTCATAATGCGTGAGTCTTGCGATGCATCATAAGGCGCAACCGCCACATTAATATGCAAACCTGATTTTTGAAAAGCTTCTTCAAACGTGGTATCGCCCAAGTTTTTGATCAGGAATTTTTTTAAATAATGCACATCGGCAATTCCACCATTGCCTTTAAGAATTTCGCGCATTTGTCTAAACTGAAATGCTTCGTGGAAAAATGACTCACCACCCAAAATATGCTGTACTTCTTCAGGTTTTGCGATGCCTAGCATTGCAGTCATTATTGCACCCGCGCTCGAACCCGACAGCACTTTAGGCATTAAATCCTGTTCAAGTAAGGCCTTACAAACACCAGTATGAAACAAACCTAGCGTTGCCCCACCAGAGAACATCAAGGCAGGTTGTCCGTATGCAGTTTGGCATTGCTGAAAAAACTCTATTTTTTCTACTTTGGTTAAAGCCTGACATTCATCTGAAGCGACAAAAGCCAAACTTTTACTGACTTCATCCACATAATCTTCAATAATTTTTTTAGTACCCACATAGGTTGCAGTAAACAACATCGGATGGGCAATATTGGCGATGTCAAAAGTTAAACCTTCACGCAAAATATAAATTAAATCGTGACTGCGTTCGGTGGTGCGATAACGGCGTAATAAATTTAAACGATGCGAGATAATTTCCGCATCAAAATATGGCGAACTGTTGTCATATTTCCATTCTTGCGCACCAGTTTCTTCATCTATACGAATGGCAATACTTTTCCATTCTTCATACGATTCGGCATTTTGAATTTGGCGCTTGAGTTTTTTTATGCGATAGGCTTGATGCGGATTAACATCTTCGGTGAAATCTTTAAATAACATAGCATTCCTCAATCCGTTGGTTTATTCGCAGCACTACGCTTGCCTATGCCTACTATACACAACAATATCTAAAAAATTGTAATACGCGTCAATGACTCGATTCACACTTTGATTGTCAAATCTAGGTCAATTGCGCTAGTCTTAAAGTGTAGCAATCTGATCTGCATTTTTTAAGCTGAATTATCATGGCAAACCTAGATTTACCCGACAACATCTTATTATCACTTTCTCATGTACTCCAACAACTACAGCAAAGTTTACCTGCTTTAAAACAAGAAACCGACTTTTCCGCCATCGCATTCAAATGGCAAGATCGACAATTGATAGCGATTCAACAACCAAGAAAAATTGATTTAGATGATTTAAAAGGCATCGAAAAGCAAAAAGAAAAAGTCATTCAAAACACCTTGCAGTTTTTAAATGGCTTACCTGCCAATGATGTGTTACTTACAGGCTCACGCGGTACGGGAAAATCATCTATTGTACGTGCCCTATTGACCGAGTATGCCAATCAAGGATTACGTTTAATTGAAATTGAACGCGATGATTTGTCTGAATTGCCAGAAATTCAAAAAATCATTCAGCATCGTCCTGAAAAATTTATTGTCTACTGTGATGATTTAGCTTTTAACGCAGAAGATGAAAATTATCGTAGTTTAAAAAGTGTTTTAGATGGTTCATTACAATCAGGTTCCAGTAATTTTATTATTTATGCAACCAGTAACAGACGTCATCTATTACCTGAATTTATGCATGAAAATACACCTGTCACTCGTGTAGATGTACCGCAATATACTGAGTTGCATCCTCAAGAAGCAATTGAAGAGAAAATTTCACTGTCTGATCGCTTTGGTCTATGGCTGTCGTTTTATCCAATGGATCAAAATCTATATTTAGAAATTGTGGAGCATTATTTACACAAAGCCGAAATGCCAATGACTGCCGAAGTACGTGCAGAAGCATTAAGATGGTGTCAGGCACGTGGACAGCGTTCAGGGCGTGCTGCCTATCAATTTTCTAAACACTGGATTGGCTCGCAGCAACTTAAAGCACTTTAAATATTTTAATGGGTTGTTTGCATATAGAAGATAGTCAGCAACCCACTCTATTTAAACGCGCTAAATGACTGAGCGACTACTGACCTTGTTCTGCAGCAATCCGTGCCAATGTGTCTTTATAAAATTCTTCGCCATGCGCCTGCATTTCTGCCACAGTCGGCTCTCCTACATATACTTCTTGCGGTACTCTCGCTTCAGGTGTGATAGCCGAAGGATGAGTTGCTACAGTAGTCAAACGAGTCGGTACTTCGACCTGTTGGGCTGTCACTGAACTCGGCTGATTTTCTGTACTATTTATATTTTGCTGTATTGACTCAGCCCCTTCGCAAGCGGTCAATACCATCATCCCCATCACACAAATAATGCAAAATGTATTTTTAAATCGCATGTTTATCTCAATTGGTTTTATATTAAATATCTACCAAAAATCATAGTTTAAAGTTGAAAACACAACAATTGGACAGGATTCACAGATTTAAATACTGCTGTCAGCTACTTTATGGATTTCTATAAATTGTAGGATGAGTGCACAAAAAAAATAAAGAAGTTCTATTTGAAACCAATACGTGAAATAAAGTTTGGGATAGAATATGACTATAAAATTTCAGAAAAATTATTAAAAAATATTTATATTGCAATTATTTAATTTTACTTAATAAGATCAACTTTAGTCCATTGTATTATTTTATGAACCCATTATTCGCTTAAGATGCAATCTCTTTAAAACAAACAACGGTTAAAAAATAATGTTTAAATTTAAAAATTTGTTAATTACAGTAAGTTTAATTACAACGCTTACAGCATGTACACAAGTGAAAACGCAAGAGTATTATGCCGAGAACTTAGATGAAGCTAAAAAAGTTTTGCAGAAGTGCGAAGAAATGGCCAATCAAGGTAAATCACTAGAAGGTAAAAAATTAGAAAACTGTACAAATGCAGGGAATGCTGTGATGCAAGGCATGATGAAAGATCTTACCAAAGGTTTAATGGACGCAGTTCGCTAAGTCTTAAGTATTCGTTTCTAATATTAATGTAAAAATTTAGCATATAAAGTCAGAGGCAGATTATTGCCTCTGATTGATTTTATGCTACGAACAACTTAACCCGCAGTTGGATTGGTAAGCTCCGTCATTGGCCAACGTGGTGTAGTCGTAACCGATAAACCATCTTGCTGCCCTGCTTTTAAACGCTGATAGCCCGCAAAAGCAATCATTGCACCATTGTCGGTGCACAATGCAGGTTCTGCATAATAAACCGTTGCACGAATTTTAGCTAAATCTGCTTCTAAACGCTCACGTAACCGAGTATTTGCACTCACCCCACCCGCGATCACCAAGCGTTTTAAACCTGTTTGTTTTAAAGCTTTTACCGATTTTTTCACCAAAGTATCAACAATCGCTTCTTGGAAACTTGCCGCAATATCGGCATCACGGTTTTCATCACCTAACTTTTTCATTTGTACTGAAACCGCAGTTTTTAAACCGCTAAATGAAAATTCTAAGCCTTGGTGCAACATTGGACGTGGAAATTCAAAAGCTTTGGCATCGCCTTGTTCAGCTAGTTTGGCGATATTTGGCCCACCCGGATACGGTAAACCCATCATTTTGGCAACTTTGTCAAAAGCCTCGCCTGCAGCATCATCAATCGACTCGCCTAACAATTCATATTGGCCAATGCCATAAGCTGCCATGAGCTGTGTATGTCCACCCGAAACCAATAAAGCGACAAACGGAAATTCTGGCGGTGTCGCAGACAATAATGGTGCAAGCATGTGCCCTTCCATGTGATGCACCCCAATTGCAGGTTTATTTAAGGCAAAAGCTAAAGTTCGTCCAAATAATGCGCCTGTCATGAGTGCGCCCATTAGCCCCGGCCCACGGGTATAAGCCACTGCATCAATTTCAGATTTTTTGACTTGGCTCTGCTCAAGCAATTGATTGATTAAAGGAATAAGTTTGCGCACATGGTCACGTGAAGCCAGTTCGGGTACCACACCACCATACTCTGCATGCAATTTAATTTGGCTATACAGTACTTGCCCGCGCAAACCTAACTCGCTGTCATACAGTGCAAGTCCTGTTTCATCACAAGATGTTTCTAAGCCTAAAACGATCATTAAATTGCCTATAACCTGTATCAATTCTATTGCGAAACCTATTATAGACTTGTGATATGAGATGTAAATGAGTAAAATACTGACCTTCACTTGTGATCGTGGGCAATTTCGCCCAGATCTTATCCATAACTTAATGAGGATTCTTCATGCCACAAGTTAAATTGAAAGAAGGCGAACCAGTAGACGTAGCTATCCGTCGTTTCAAACGTTCTTGCGAAAAAGCAGGTGTTTTAGCTGACGTACGTAAGCGTGAATTCTACGAAAAACCAACTCAAGAACGTAAGCGCAAAAAAGCTGCTGCTGTTAAACGCTACCAAAAGAAATTGGCGCGTGAATCAGTACGTACTACTCGCCTTTACTAATTAATTTGTGATTGCCTGTCTGGATTAAATGATGACGACTTTGAAAAACCAAATTACTGACGTTTTGAAAGCGACAATGCGCGCCAAAGAAATGGATAAGTTAACGGTAATTCGTAGTCTACAGGCGGCAATTAAGCAAATCGAAGTCGATGAGCGCAAAGAGCTTGACGATGCTCAGGTTCTTGCGGTCATTGAAAAGCAAATTAAACAACGTAAAGAATCGGTTAAAGCCTTTGAAGGCGCTGGCCGAGAAGATTTAGCTAGTAAGGAACAAGCCGAAATTGAGGTGTTATCTCAGTTTCTACCAGAAGCTATGACTGAGGAAGAACTTGATTCCATGATTGCGCAAACCATTGAAGCGCAACAAGCTACTAGCATGAAAGATATGGGTAAGGTGATGAACTCTCTGCGTCCGCTCATAGCCGGGCGCGCCGATCCTGCTCAAGTATCTGCCAAAATTAAAGCCAAATTAAGCTAATTAGCTCACCCCAAATTTGTTCTTCTCCGAACACTGATTTAAATGTCAGATTAAGCCCGCTTTAATCTTTCTATCTAATGCTATTAAGTAAAATGCTAAACCTAGGATGAGATAGATTATCTATTCACCCTTAGACACTTCTGCTTTAACTTTTTACTTTAAATCGCAGTTCACTTGATATTTTTTCAGTAATTGCATTTCTTTAGATGTGCTGACCTGCTGAATCACGTCCTGTTTATTAATATTCTGATAACGACGATCCAAATAGGCACGGTTTTCATCTGCTGCCTGATATAAACGATCAACATAACGACTAACAATGCCGCAAAACTGCTGCTGTTGCTGCGGATTAAAACCCTGCTGTTGTGGGTTTAAGCCTCGTAAAAACTGTCGGGTATCTTGTTTATATTGCGCATTAATTTCTTCAACAGCCAACACATACTGCTCTGCACTCGCAGCATAGACATTTTGCAAGGTCATCCCCAAAGTAAGGCATAAATAAATATATTTTTTCATTTTCAAGTCAGGGTCGTTTCAACTCAAGTTCTATTTTAGCATTGTATATTCGGTGAATAACTATTCACACGACTCAATTGCCAAAAAGTTGGGTTTGTATTGCGCAAATGCTTGCTCACATGGTTCGGGAACTTTGCCTTGAGTCACTGTCCCTAAGCGTAAGCGAATAATATCGGGTAAATCTAGCCGATAAGAATAAATCGGGCTGCCACACTCCTGACAAAATACCCGTGCTTTATTGGGACTATGAAAATATTCTTTTAGATATTTTAAGCCACGCACCACTTCAAAATGTTCGCGTGCCACTGGACTATTCCATCCCATAATACCGCCTTGCGCACGACGGCAATGCTGGCAAAAACATAATATTGTTTTTTCAATTTCGGCATGGTAACGGTAATACACCGCACCACATAAACATTGTCCCTCAATCATTCTTAAACTCCTTTTCTTTATTGTTATGCCACCGTATGTACGCCCGACTTATATTTTTAACTGTCGTTCTCTTTGCATTTCAGTCACACGGTTTTTTATATTTGCCGACATCGCCTGATTGTCTTTGGCTAAACGCTGCGCGTGCAGTAATGATTTAATTGCCTCTTCTTCCCAACCTGACCAATACTGTACTTCTGCACGATACCGTAACACATTTACCGTGCGTAATGCAGAGCTTCGGTCTATATTTGCCGCTTGCTGCATTAAATTCCATGCCGATAAATCACGTGGATTTTTTTGCAAGAAATCCTTCAAAATACTTTCTGCTTGCGTAGTTTGATTTTGACGAATCAAAACCTCGGCCCATTTATAATTCAGCGCACGATTTTCAGGCATAATTCGCGCAGGTGAACCAATTGTTTTGAGCGCTAAATCAATTTTATTTTGCCCTAAATAAATGTCAGTTTGAATAAGTGTCAATAAATTATGTAAACGATTGTGACTTTTGGCCTGATCTATACTTTGTTGCGCCAAAACAAAATCGCCTTGCTGGCTATAAAAATAAGCCAAAGCCAAATTCGCCGCAAAATGGTTACGGGTTGCAAATGCTTTAAGCTGCTGTTCTGTCGCCTGCTGCGAAACCACCAAACTATATAACTTTAAAATCTCAAAGTCTTCATCACGCAGCGAGGTTGGCACTGGTGGCAATTGATTGGCACGTAAACGCGCCTCACTCATCCGCTCTGTGGTTAAGGGATGGGTAAACCAAAAGTCAGGTAAGAAGCTCACTCGACTCGTAGTACGGTGCATCACCTCAAAAAAGTCTGCCATGCTTTGTGGGTTATAGCCTGCGCTATACATATATTGCATGCCAATACGGTCTGCTTCACGTTCCTGATTACGGCTATAAGTCAATTGCTGATCCATTAAAGCGGCTTGAGAACCCATCATCACCGCTGCGCCTGCATCACCATCGGCTTGTGAGGCAACCAATGCCCCAACCACAACCCCAGCGAGTGCCAACAAACCCTGTCCTTTAAATGCCTCTTGAGAGCGACTGTAATGACGTTGCGACACATGCGCAATTTCATGCGCCATCACGCCCGCAACTTCATCCATATTACGGGCAGAATTAATAAGACCTGTGTTTAACGCAAATAAACCACCCGGCACAGCAAAAGCATTAATTTGTGGATCATTGATAATGAGTAGCCCAATGGGTTGCCCCAATTGAGTTTGGCTGAGTAGATGCGAAAACGTATTGATTAATTGATCTTCCAGCCACGGGTTTTGCGTGACAGGCATTTTACGCTGCACTTCCCGATAGACTTTTTCACCAATACTGCGTTCTTTTTGCTGATCAATTAATCCCACACCACTGCCTATTTCAGGCACATTAAATTGTGGTGTGGTGGTTAGATTGGCACTTTGGGTTGTCGCAATACTGGCAAAACTCAAACCGCAGATCAGTAATAGATGTTTCAATGGATGATCTCAAATACATATTTTGCATAATGATTCACTATAACATTGAAAAATGAACGCATTTGCAATGATGTGTTATCAATTTTTACCAAATCATCTTTAACTTTAAGACGTATAACAAGCAGGATTAACAACATATTGCGGGCGACGTCCTTCCAGCGCATCAACTAAATTTTTATAGGCTAAGTTTGCCATTTGTCGACGAGTTGCTGCAGTTGCTGAACCAATGTGCGGCAAAGTCACGACATTATCTAACTCAAATAATGGTGATTCTTGCAGTGGTTCTTTGTCATAGACATCCAAAGCTGCGGCAAAAATTTTGCCTGCTTCTAAGGTCTGAATAAGTGCCTGCTCATCAATGACTGAACCACGCGAAATATTGACCAAAATTGCATGAGACGGCATTAAATCAAGTTCACGCTGACCAATTAAGGCTTTAGAGTCTGCATTTAAATCGACTGCCAGTACCACAAAATCAGACTGTTGCAGCAATTCATCCAGACTTAAATATTCTGCATTAAATGCCTTCGCCACTTCCATTTTTTCACGACGATTGTGGTACACCACATTCATATTAAAACCATGAAATGCACGCCGTGCGATAGCCGCACCAATATGCCCCAAACCTACAATACCAATGGTTTTACCATAAATATCCTGTCCAAACTGTGCTGCACCCACGGTACGTTTCCATTGCCCTTGTTTAGTCCACCGATCTAAATATGGCACTTGTCGTGCTGCACTCATCAATAAAGTAAAGGCTAAATCTGCTGTGGTTTCAGTCAAGACATGCGGTGTATGGCAAAGACTAATCTTTTGTTGAGTTAAATAATCTACATCATAGTTGTCGTAACCGACACTTACACTCGAAATCACTTTGAGTTTAGTCGCAGTATGCAAGTTGCTTTGATTAAGCAAGCGCCCTGCACCAATCATGCCATCCGCATCTTGCACATGCTCAAGCAACTGTTGATTCACGTCACCCAACTTCGGGCTGACCTGCACCACCTGATAATCTTGCTCTAGCTTACTTAAAATTTCTGCATCAATTTGACTAAACACTACCACTTTTTTACGCATGATTATCCCTGTTTCGTGTCTACAATTGCTTGTATATGTAGAGTTTTAAATATCTGAATTGACTTAGGCTTTAGGCTGTAACGATGTGATTTGTATCGCATCCCACAGACTTTTTTTCAACAGCGGTTGATCTAACATCTCTTGCAAGCTGGCTAAATGCAAACATTGTTCAGATTTAAAATGTGGTAATTGACCTAAAATCAGCATGTTTTTATCTGTGCTCAAGACATCAACAAAACCTTGCACATAATTTTCTACCCCGATGCCGTCTTGTAATACTTCTAAAGCAAAAGGCCATTGCAATACGTGATATTCGGCCTGTAGCGCATGTTGAATATTACGCCACAATTGTTGCTGTTCCTGACTCAAGGTAGTGCTTTCT
This sequence comes from Acinetobacter sp. YH12131, assembly GCF_013418635.1. Classification (NCBI taxonomy): domain Bacteria; kingdom Pseudomonadati; phylum Pseudomonadota; class Gammaproteobacteria; order Moraxellales; family Moraxellaceae; genus Acinetobacter; species Acinetobacter sp. YH12131. The sequence continues at coordinate 452,348 of NZ_VPBQ01000001.1, read as the reverse complement.
ACCAAAATGACACAATGTGGCAACTGCAAAGCTTCAATACTAAATGCTTCAATTTGCAGCATGACACGCGCTTCAGGAACAACTTCTGGCGCGGCCGCTTCAACTGTCGTATGTTGCGGAGATGGTTCTTGCTTAGGCTTTTCGTGAATAATCGGCTGTTGTTGTTTTAATTGTTGAGGTACTGCAGCAGGAACAATAATTTCGCTGTGTATTTCAGGTGCAGCTTGGTCGCGCCAAACCGATGATTGTGGCAAAGTTTGAGACACAGCCATTCTGGAAACCCAAATATCGATTCCCAAACTGGCTAAAATGTCACGCTGATGCCCCATCATGTTTATCATCACCCATCTAACTTTTCGCTGCACGTATTTATCACAGAACAACATGCAAGATAGCACCTATTCTACCTAGAAAGGCTGCACAATGCTGTGCTTTCTTTCACCCAATCTGACCTATTCGTATTTTTTCAAAATCTGCTTTAAACACACCTAGTCAATCAGTGTCACACAATCATCAAACTGTTTTGTTTTTGCATTTGCTCGACAATTTCTTCGGTTTTAAAACCTAAACGCCAATAGAGCAACTCCAAAACATCCAATTCATCTTGGGTGATAATACGGTCATTCCACAAACAAATTTCAGCAATGCCTAACACCATCAGTCGATCACGCAGCAGCAAACCTGCCATATCATTTAAAATTTCTGATAAATCAATCGGTTCATCTGAAATTTCTTCATAATCAATCAATTCATCTGCAGTTAAAACACGTTCTAAAATACGTTCACGTACATCTAACTGATTAACACTATTAATTTGCTGCACATGCAATAAAGCATCGATTAAACGTACAATTTGCGGTTTAACTTCGTGTAACGCTGCAGGTGTATGTAAAGGCAGTAAGTTTAATTCAAACTTGATTCGTTCAAGCAGCAAAGCATCTAACAAACCAATTTCACCATCTTCCTGAATGATTTTTGCCAATTTGGTTAAAAACTGCCGTGCGATACTCAGCGGCATACCACCAATATTTTTACATGCTTCATGGAAAATCGAGATATGTACTCGCCCATCCAAATTTAATAAAGCATCTACAATTGCACGGCTGACTTCTGCTTCAGCAGGAATAAATTCACGATATTGGCGAATCATTAAAATAGCAACAATCACCTCACGCGAACCCGTTGCCGTTTGTAAGGCACGCTGAATCAACTCTGGGCGCGGCATGTTATTACGAATTTCAGGCTTGAGGGGCTTAATTGCATCATTAATTGCAAAGCTAATTGGCGATAAGCGCAGCAAAGGCAAAGGTTGTGGTGAACTCCACGGCGCATAATATTCAGCATTCATTTCTTCTAACGAGCGAAATAGGCTAAACAAAGGCTGATTGCGTAAACGCTTCAAATTTTCTAGCTGTAAGTCTTGTACCAAGGTTGGATCAAGCTCAAAAATACGGGCTTCAATACTTGGATGAATATTCATCCAGCTTTGCGGACTGAGCGAGTTAGCAAAGCACATGTGGGAAATAGATTCTGAATATTCACTATGAATTTGCGACCCTGCATGATGCACATAAATTCGCAGCAAAGTTTGAATATTGGCATTATTTTGAATCAAACGTTTGGTTTTTAAATCATTTTTAAAGGTACGTCCGCTTAGACTAATATATTTAATTAAGCGGGTAATCAACACGCCCAAGCTACCAAACAACCAGATACCACCACCTACAGCAACAAAAAAAGTCGCTAACTTATGTGGCGGTGCATCACGATGTTGTCCAAAGCCAAGTTTGGCGATGCTACTGCCCCACTTACTAAACGTGGTTAGGCTACTGTAGAGGATTTTAAGCTTGGTATTATCAATGGTTTCACCACTTAAAATATGGTTAAACTCATGGCTGAGTAGTCCATAAAGCTCTTGCTCATCCAAGTTTTGCAAAGCACCCCAAGTCAAAATAATCACAATATCTTTATGACTAAAGCCTGCAGTGAGGGCATTTACCCCAATTTCATCGGGCAATACATATACAGTAGGCGCTGGGATTTGAAAGGTATCGGCCAATTGTTCGGTCAGTTTAAGTGCGGTACTTTCTTCTGGGGTACTTTCGAACTGGGTTAAACGACGCGCACCCAATTGTTTTGCCAAAGAATGACCACCTGAGCGAAAAACGTAAAATTCCAAAATGACGGATACTGTCATAATCAGCACCAAGACCGTAATCCAGTATGGGCTTAGACTGTGCCAATAGATGGATTGGCTTGAATCGACATAATAGACCAACAGACCCAAAACTGTGTTTAAGATAAACAGGGTCAAAGCGACTGCAACCAAACATAAAATTGCAGACCAAATCATATTTTTGTTTTTAATCAAGTAACTACTCACAGACCTCAATGTAAACATCCTGAATTACATTGTATTTGAGCCACCATCATAAATGAAAAAAGCGGGAATTTCCCGCTTTTCTCACTGAGCTGATCAGAAAAAAATTAACTCTCTTTTACACCAGTTAAGTCTACTGACGCGGCATCAATATTGACATCAATATAACCATCTTTGCCTTTTTTAGCCAAGTCGTTGCGCTTTTGCTCAAGATCATTCAGATAAGCTTCGTCAATTCCGCCAGCTACATACACGCCATCAAATACTGAACAATCGAATTCAGTTAAATGCGGTACTTTATGGGTACGAACGGCTTGTTTTAAATCTTCTAAATCTTGGAAAATTAAACGGTCTGCACCAATAATTTCACGAATTTCTTCGACATTACGGTTAGACGCGATTAATTCATCTTTGGCTGGCATATCAATACCATACACGTTTGGATATTTCACCATTGGCGCTGCAGAAGCAAAGAATACTTTTTTCGCCCCAGCATCACGTGCCATTTGAATAATTTCGTTACAGGTCGTACCACGGACAATCGAGTCATCCACCAACAGTACATTTTTGCCTTTAAACTCAAGCTCTACAGGGTTCAGTTTTTGGCGCACTGATTTTTTACGCAATTGCTGACCTGGCATAATAAAGGTACGTCCGATATAGCGGTTTTTCATAAAACCTTCACGGAATTTAACCCCTAAAGTATTTGCCAATTCTAAAGCTGATGTACGTGATGTATCTGGAATTGGAATAACGACATCAATATCGTGTTGCTCGCCCCACTCTTGGGTAATTTTATGCGCCAGTTTTTCACCCATTTTCAAACGCGCTTTATACACTGAAATACCATCAATGGTCGCATCTGGACGAGCAAAATATACATATTCAAAAATACATGGGCGATATTCAGGTTTAGCGGCACATTGCTGGGTAAATAATTCACCTGCGTCATTAATAAAGATCGCTTCACCCGGCGCAATATCACGTTCAACTTTAAAGCCAAGTGCAGTAATTGCCACAGATTCTGATGCAATAATATATTCCATGCCCTGTTCAGTTTCACGTGAACCGTAAATCAATGGACGGATACCATTTGGATCACGGAAGCCAACCAAGCCTTGACCTGTAATCATAGCAACAACGCCATAAGCACCCTTACAACGCTCATGCACACGGCTGATCACATGAAAAATATCTTCTGAAGTTGGGTTTAATTTGCCACGTTTTTGCAATTCATGTGCAAATACGTTCAATAACACTTCTGAGTCAGAATCGGTGTTCATGTGACGTAAATCTGTTTTAAACAGATCTTCGTGAATTTCTTCGGCATTGGTCAAATTACCATTGTGTGCCAAAGTAATCCCGTACGGCGAGTTCACATAAAATGGCTGCGCTTCAGCACTGCTTGATGAACCTGCAGTTGGATAACGCACATGCCCAATACCATAATTACCTTGCAACGCACGCATGTGACGCGTATGGAATACATCACGCACCATACCGTTATCTTTACGCAAGAACAAACGCCCATTGTGGCAAGTTACGATCCCAGCTGCATCCTGTCCACGATGTTGTAACATCGTTAATGCATCAAACAACATTTGGTTAACAGGTGATTTACCAGCTATACCAACAACTCCACACATAGCAACCTCGCAGACCAGCTAGGGATTAATAAAAAGGATTATTCGTTGAGCCATCTGCGCCAGAGCGATTTTCTTTTGCGTCAGATGCGATGTCGGAAGATGGCGCGGCATCTTTCGACTTGATGTGCTGTAAAGCCTCATTGGCAGCGTCTTTGGAGAGTTCTGTTGCCCACGGTGCATACGGCAATAAAGTTTGTACAAATTTAGACTGTTTCCAATAAGGCGAGCTTTCGACCCAAGGACCAATGCCTTGAATGGTAATAAGGACAATGAGTAAGCCTTTCAAGGTACCAAATGCACCGCCTGCCAAACGATTTAATGGGCCAAGCTTCAAGCTCTTTAAAACACCATTTAAAACAGCGGTTACAATCCAGGTCAGTACCACAATTACCAAGACAATAAATGCAAAGGCTGCAATTTTTTGTACCACAGGATCGCTACTGAGTGCTGTCATCGAAGGTGCTAGGACAACTGCATATTTTGCCGCAACAATTAGGGCAAAAATCCATCCTACCAAGTTCGCAAAGGCTTTAATAAATCCTTGTCGCAAACCGTTCAACCCTCCAATAAGCAAGAGAATCAGAATAACGATATCAATGGTATTCATAAGTTATAAGGCGTTCACACAATCTTGAACCAGCTCAGGACCTGCATAGATTAAACCACTATACACCTGAACCAAGCTTGCACCTGCATTTTTTTTGGCAACCGCTTGTTCGCCCGACAAAATGCCACCGACACCAATTAAAGGAATTTCACCTTTCAGTGCTGCTGAAAATGCTGCCAAACATGCAGTACTTTTTTCAAACACAGGCGCGCCCGATAAACCACCAGCTTCATCGCCATGCGGCAAGTTTTCTACGCCTTCACGCGACAAAGTGGTATTGGTCACAATCAGGCCATCAATTTTGAATTGCAATAATTGTTTGGCAATAAACTGAATATCTTCAGGGTCTAGATCTGGAGCAACTTTTAATACCAACGGCACATAATGTTGATGTTCTTCGGCTAACTCCAACTGACGCTGTTTGAGGGTTTGCAATAACTCAGTCAGCGCATCACCACTTTGCAAACTGCGCAAGTTTTTGGTATTCGGTGATGAAATGTTTACGGTGATATAAGAGGCATAGTTATAGACTTTTTCTAAACAAATCAGATAATCATCTACTGCATTTTCAACTGGCGTATCGGCATTTTTACCAATATTAATCCCCAAAATGCCTTTAAATTTTGCCGCTTTGACGTTTTCAATCAGCTGATCGACCCCATCATTATTAAAACCCATACGGTTAATAATGGCTTTGGCCTGCGGAATGCGGAATAAACGTGGATGCGGATTGCCCACTTGAGGACGTGGCGTAATGGTACCAATTTCAATAAACCCAAAGCCTAAACCAGCCAAGGCATCAATATACGCACCATTTTTGTCTAGACCTGCTGCCAAACCTACTGGATTAGGGAATTCAATTCCCATACACGTCACAGGTTTCGCTACAGTCTTTTGACGCATCAAGCCCATTTTATGGCTCGATTTCAATAGTGATAGTGTCAGCTCATGTGCACGCTCTGGTGCTAAAGAAAATAACAACGGGCGGGCTAGAGAATACAACATATCTGCAAAAGTCTACTGCTTTCTAAGTCGCCATATTATAGGCTTAGCCCAGTCAAAACGCTATGCTTGACATGGGTTTATTTTCCGAGTTTCGGACTTTATTTTTAACCTTTACTGGACTGTCGCTGTTAATTTAATCTGCCCTGCTTCAGAAATTAATTCCATTTTTTCGATACTTAAACCCATTTGCGCCAATTGGGTTAAAAAATTTGCCAACACAGCATAATTGGCATGACTCGCCACAAGTTGCATCTTGTCACCACTTTGCTGCGAAGCAACCGATAAACCCTGTTGCTGAGCCACACGCTGAATTTTATCGGCTGCACTGAGTTGTGCATCATTGGCAGGTTTCATGGTGACTGCATGACTTTGCATCACCACCACCAAATCTTTAAGGTCATTTACCCGTTTTTGCTGTTTTTCGGCTGCGGCATGCATATACCACAACGCAGAACCCACAGCAGCAACGATCACAAAGATTGTGGTAAATACCACCAAAACACGTTCACGTGTATTTAAACGATCTAGATAATCTTGTATCAGTTCAATACGTTGATCGAACCAAGTTGACATTTTTTCCATGGCTTTCATTATTGTATTTTCACCAATCCTACTGCACCTGACGCGCTCGGCTGAATATTACCCAGCTCGACCTTAAAACCCTGCTGATTCAATTGCTGAGTGAGCGCTTGTAAGGTCGCTGCCGAGTTGGCATTCAATTCCATGTTCAACATATTGGCATCAAAACTCACACGATTGGCCACAATTTGATTTTGCATCAACACAGGGCCAACACGACTGAGCAATTGCAGCGCTTGAGTATCTGCATTTTTACTCATGCGTACCTGACTTTCAAACTGGCTTTGAATATTTTGTTCGGTAATACGACTATTTGCACCAAACCAATATTGATATTGTTCTATGGCTTGAACCGCTGTTTGATCTGCTACTTTTTTAAGTTTGCTCCAACGCAGTGCATCATAGCTAAACTGTACAATTAAAATCCCAAGAAATACTGCTGCACAGGCTTTCCAATAACCTGAAACACCCGTGTCTTGCTTGGATTTTGGCAGCATATTGAATGGATGCTGTTTGGCTTTCACTAATGCAGGTACTACATAATGAAAGCTTTCTAATTGTTCTTGTGTTGCAAATGCTTCAATACTTTGCATTTGTTCTGCACTAAAGTTGGTGATTTTATAGTTTCGTTCTGCAGTTTGATAATCTAGATAAAGTGCCAGATCATCAACTGAATAACCTAAAAATTCACTTTCACGTACCAACAAGCGTCCGCAAATATTTCCAATCACCGTTTGCCCTGGTTCAGGTTGCGGCAAAATTAAAAAATCAGGTAACAATGCACTGATTTTAACTGGCAACAAACTTAATACATGCAAATAGGTTTCAATACTATGCTTGGCAACTCCCAGCACGGTTATTTGCTCAGGTGGCTGAAAATGATGAACCACCTGCATCGCATCAATTGGCAATACGGTATATTCTTCTAATAAATACTTCACGCCATCGGTACCCAATTGTTTATATTGAGCTTTAGGCAAAGTTTGTTGCATGATTTGCACATCACGGCTTGGGAAAAACACCACAGCATCTTTTCCTTGAAAAGCCTGCAATGCCTGAATCAAGGCATCAAGACTATCTGCCTCTGTCCAGTATTCCCCATTTGACCATTGCCAAACCCCATTGGCTTCTGGCATCCATAAATACAGCATTATTATCGTTCTACCGTTGAATTATATTTAACTTTATACATTTATTTTATGCGTTTGGAATAAAACTTTTGATTTGGGTTGAAAGCCCCGCAGCAATTACTGCCTGCTCATAAATCCGTGCTTCTGCCAAATGATAGGGATGGAATGATTCTGAAGTCAAAATCTCTGCCATGTGCGCCACTACATTCATGTGACACACCACTGCAATTGACTCATACGGCAATTGTGACAACCATTCCACAGCAACTTTTGCATCATCTTCAGGTTTAATGGTATTGCAGACCACCACAGGCACATCTTTAAAATATTGCTGCAAATGTGCCAAAGTTTCTTGTGCACGCAGTAAAGGACTGACTACAAACACATCGGGCTGAATGATATTTTTTACATAATCTGCCGTTTCTTGTGCTTGTATATGACCACGCTCAGTCAATGGACGCTGATGATCATTGCCCATAATCGCAGGAGCGGCTTCACCATGACGAACAAGAGTCAGTTGCATAGAATTTCCTTATAGGATGATACACATTAAGTTGTGTCAATTTAACTCAAATTATGCGCTCAGTATAACCTGAGAATATGACAATTCAGTTCACCAAACTGTCATATTCCACGCAAGTTTTTACCTACTGTGGCGCAGTTTTATGGATGTAAAACTAAACTTGATGATGCGGCAAGACAAATTCCACATCACTGCGATGTCCATTTTTCATTAAAGACAGTGCAATATTCATAGGCGGCGCACCTTCAAAAATCACTTCATAAAGCGCACAAGTGATTGGCATATACACATCTAATTCATTCGAGCGCGCCCGCACTTGTACAATGGTATTAATGCCTTCGGCTGTTTGCCCCAATTCTTCTGTGGCTTGTTCCAAAGTTTTACCTTTACCCAGTGCATAACCCACTTGATAGTTACGACTCAATGGACTGCTACATGTTGCAAACAAGTCACCGACACCAGACAACCCTAAGAAGGTCAATGGATTTGCACCAAGCTTAACCGCAAAACGACTCATTTCTGCCAATGCACGGGTTAAAATCATACTCTTGGTATTTTCACCCACGTTATAAGCGGCTGCCATGCCCATCGCCACAGCATAAATATTTTTTAGCGCACCGCCTAATTCCACACCATTCACATCATCGCTGGCAAAAACACGGAATAACGCACTGTGTAAAGCTTGCTGCACCGCATAACGCACCAATTCAGAATGACTGGCAATAACCGTACCTGCAGGCTGCCCCGCCACAATTTCTTTGGCAAGGTTCGGGCCAGACAATACACCATACGGCACTTCTAGCAATTCTTCACGGATAATATCGCTCATAAAACTAAAGGTTTTGGCTTCAATACCCTTGGTTAAAGACACCACTGCTTGTGCGCTAATAAAAGGTTTAATTTGGCGCAACACATCACGGAAAGAATGACTTGGAATAGCCACTAAAATAATGTCACGGTCACGAACTGCAGTTTCCAAATCTGAAACGGCTCTTAAACCCTGCTCCAACTGAAAATCTGGCAAATAACGTCGATTAATATGCGTTTCATTAATTTCTTTGGCAGTCGCTTCATCACGAATCCAAATCATCGTGTCGCAGCCATTACGCACTGCTGTATTGGCCATTGCTGTACCAAAACTGCCACCACCTAGCACTGTAATGCGTAACGCAGTTTTTCGATCTATTGCAACAGGTTCAACCAAATCGGCAAAATTTAACTCTGACATTATTGTTATATCCTAAAAATAAAGACTTATGCGTTCCAATAACGAACATAAGCTTGCGTATTCAACTCAGCGCGTGCAGGAATGGCTTTAGCCGCTGTTCCCACATAAATAATGCCTGAAATTAAATCATCTGCATTTAAGTTTAAAGCTTGTTTCAGCAAGTTCGACTCAACGACTGCCCCACTACGCCACATACTGGCAAAGCCCTGCGCCTGCAAAGACAGTAAAAAGTTCTGTACCGCAGCGCCTGTACTTAAAGTCTGCTCAAAACGTGGCACTTTTGGATGATCCTGAAATTGCGTTAACGCCAACACTAAAAGTGGCGCACGAAATGGATGCTGTTTCACTCGCTCCAACTGAACCGCATCGGTTTCGCCCATGTCTGCCAAGGCTTGAGAAAGTAACTCACCAAATGCTGCACGTTGCTCGGCAGTAATCACCACAAAGCGCGTAGGTTTTAAACGATGATGATCTGGTGCGGTTAAAGCTGCCTGAAAAGCCATTTCTAGCTGCTCAGTATTTGGTGCAGGTTCAACTAACTGCCCCGTAGACTGACGTTGATGAATATTTTGATGAACGATTTCTACCGCTGTATCCGTCATTGACTTATATAACTATTTCAAAAAGCTCGGTTAAGATTAGCATAAACTCAAAAAATTGCGCTATTTCCGTATGCTTATTTGCAAGATTCTGATTAGGGTCTATATGTCTGCACTTTTAAGATGAACCTGCTCAGCACATCTAAACAATGATGCTTTGACGCATTCATCTATAGTTTAAGAGCATGAAAATACATTATGGATTGGGTTTGATGTGTATAAATGAATGACGAATTATCAACACAGCCTATACAGTGTCTACATCTAAAACCATCCAGATTATGTTCAACTAGATCAAATTGTTATTTTCAATCTCTACACATTTGAATTGAAATATCATCAACAAACAATACGCGCTACAGCGTTTTAGCCCCGAGGTAGATATGAAAAAAATAGTCGCCTTTTCTAGCCTTGCCGTTTTTGCACTTTTAACCGCATGTGCCACCACGCCAAATAATTCTCTTGCCATTCAAAAAGAAAACAACCTATATGAAGTCACAGGTTTAGGTAAAAGTAATATTATTGCCAAAAATAATGCAATTACAGCTGCCAATAAAACCTGTGGTACTCGTGCCGCTCCAGTCTTGGTTGATGAAAAAACATCTTATAACGGCGCACTCAAAGGTGTAGTCGATGAGCAAACGGGACAAATGATTCAGGCGGCAGCAACTGTTTTAGGTACAATTGCGGGACGTAATACTGATATTGCCCGTGATGATGATTATCAAACTGTGCTGACCTTTAGATGTCAGGCAAAGTAAATTATTACAGCACGACATAAGAAGCAAATACAAAAAAGTCGCTCCACTGAGAGCGACTTTTAAACTAAGAACAGCAGGATTTAAACTAAAAAATAGCTTAAATGAGTAATTAGCAATAACCATCTAAACGTGTTAATGGCAATTTTTGACCAATGGCTTTTTCAATTTCTGGTAAATAGAACGCATCATCTTCCGACAAGAAGCTAATACTCACACCACGTGTACCTGCACGACCTGTACGACCAATACGGTGCACATAATCATCTGACTGTTCAGGCAAAGTGAAATTCACCACATGCGAAACACCATCGACATGAATACCACGCCCTGCAACGTCTGTTGCAATCATGATGTTATGTTTGCCATTTTTAAACTGATCCAGCATTTTTAAGCGTTTGTCTTGGGCAATTTCACCTGACAACATCACCACTTTATAGCCATCACGCTTTAAATGATCATAAAGCTTACGCACCTGATCACGCCGATTGGCAAAAATCATGACTTTTTCAATCGGCTCATCACGTAAAATTTCTTCAAGCAATTTGTATTTATCGGTTTTGGCAACCATATATACCCGTTGCTCAACATCGGCATTGGTTTTCTTTTCAGGTTCAATTTCGACTGTAACAGGTTCAAATAACCACTGTTGAGCCAAGTTCAACACATCATAACTAAAAGTTGCCGAGAACATTAACGTCTGACGCTGTTCCTTACGCGGTGAATAACGCACAATACGTTTTACCGATGGAATAAAGCCCATATCCAGCAAGCGGTCTGCTTCATCAATCACTAAAAACTCAATCTGATCTAGCCAAACTTCTTTTTGTTCTACAAAATCAATCAAGCGCCCTGGTGTCGCAACAATAATATCGACAAAGTTTTTATTGAGTTGTGACTTTTGCTTATCAAAGTCTACACCACCCAACAAAGTCACCACATTTAAGTCGGTAAATTTGGTTAAGTCTTTTGCATCACTTTCGATTTGCAAAGCCAATTCACGCGTAGGCGCTAAAACCAATGCACGTGGTTCACCACGATAACGCTGCCCTTGAATTGGGTTATTCAATAAATCGTTGATCACACTAATTAAAAAGGCAGCAGTTTTTCCTGTACCTGTTTGCGCACGACCAATGGCATCATGTCCAGCCAAAGTAAATTTTAAAACCTTTTGCTGAATTGGCGTCATTTCCTTGAAACCCAAAGCATCAATAGCCTGTTTCAATTGCGGATGTAAATTTAAGGTTTCAAAACCAGATGACATAAATATGTGCTCGAACTTATACAGACAAAAAACTGACCTATTATAAACAGAAATACAAATAAAAAACGCCCCAATCAGGATTGGAGCGTTTTTTTTAGAATAATCGAGTGATTAGTCTAATGGCTGTACTTCTTCAGCTTGGAAGCCTTTTTGGCCTTTTACTACGCTGAATTCAACACGTTGGCCGTCACGAAGTGAACGGTGGCCGTCACCTTGGATCGCACGGAAGTGAACGAATACATCGTCGCCGCCATTGCGTTGGATAAAGCCAAAGCCTTTAGTGTCGTTGAACCATTTAACTACGCCTTGTTCACGAGCTGTCATAAGTTAATCCTCATTGATTAAAAAGAAGGACCACCCGGTGTTGCAAACAGCAGAGCAAACAAAGTTTAAAAATATTTTTATTTCTAAGCTTGTAATCATTCTGTATAACTATTAACAAAATCCCGGTTACATCCATTTGTAATAGGGCGACAAACAACGATTGTCTATCTAAAATCCTAAATACGCATCGAGCTTAACACGGCTTTATGACAATTAATAGATTTTTTTTGATTTATCTTGTTCAGTTTGAAACGAGTTGAACAAATAGAAAATTTTTATTTCTGTTAAGTGACTTAGCACAATTTTGATCTATAAATTTTATTGCAAATATCTCGCAAAATAAGCCAATTCTCTTGCCCTTATGCGCAGTAAGCCGCGCAATGAATAGCCCCGATGCTTCAGATGAAATTTATTTGGGATTTGTGAGCGAATTTGCTAGTATGATCATTCTGTTTTTTAAGGCGAATTTTTACTTCAATGCTGTGTGATGCTGAACAACCTATCATAGTGATTGATGCCATGGGACAACCTTGTCCTATGCCTTTATTGATGCTGAAACGTGCCCTTAAACATTCAGATTCTGCACGGTTTTTATTGAAGTCATCTGATCCGCACAGCCAGCAAGATGTGGCGCGTTATTGTCAGTTACATCAATATAGCTGTGAAGCAAGTCAGATTTCGGCAACAGAGTTTCATTATGTGATTGATGTTGCCAAGCCAAAAGCATCGTAATAAGCGTATCTGTTTGATTGTTCATTTGTTTTAATGACTTAATATTCGCCGCTTATTGCTATAAAGATTTACATATCTACACCAATTTTACTTATTTAAGTAGAATATTGGCATTAAGATAAAGACATCGGTTATTTTACCTACCTAATCCTATAAGGAGATCTCATGAGTGACAGCAGCAATCAGTTGATGCCCCTGTCATTATCTGCACCAGGGGTAAACCTCGGGGCTTATATTAGTACTGTTAACCAAATTCCTATTTTAACGGCTGAACAAGAAAAAGAGTTAGCCGAGCGTTATTATTACGATCAAGATTTAGACGCGGCCAAAATGTTGGTCATGTCGCATTTACGTTTTGTGGTGCATATTGCACGAAGTTATGCGGGCTATGGTTTACCGCAGGGCGATTTAATTCAGGAAGGCAACTTGGGCTTAATGAAAGCCGTGAAACGCTTTGACCCGAATATGGGCGTGCGTTTGGTGTCATTTGCCGTGCACTGGATTAAAGCTGAAATTCACGAATATGTGATTCGTAACTGGCGTATTGTTAAAATTGCCACCACCAAGGCGCAGCGTAAATTGTTCTTTAATTTGCGTAGCCTCAAAAAATCTAGCAAAAAACTGACGCTCGAAGAAGCACAATCTATTGCCAATGACTTAAATGTGACTGCAGAACAAGTCTTGGAAATGGAAGGTCGTTTAACCGCTTATGATGCGGCTTTTGAAGCACAAGGCGATGATGACGATGAAGGTTCAACTTATGTTGCACCTGCATTGTATTTGGAAGATAACCGTTACGACCCTGCACGTTTAGTCGAAAACGAAGACTACGAAGAACAAAGCACTTCTGCCCTACATGAAGCTATGGAACAGTTGGATGATCGTTCACGTAATATTTTGCAGCGTCGCTGGTTAGATGATGATAAATCGACCCTGCATGAATTGGCAGCAGAATATAATGTTTCGGCAGAACGTATTCGTCAGCTCGAAAAAAATGCCATGGAAAAAATTAAAGTGGCGATGTCATCAAACTAAACTGACATTCTCCAAATTGATGCAGACACATCGAAAAATAAAATTGGGCAAACTGCCCTTTTTTATTGTCTTTAATTGGTACAGCTACATACAGGCAGGCAAATCTCAGATTTTCCCGCCCCTAAAAATGTGCTAAGGTTAAGCGCAAAATTAAATAGGTCAATTTGCGTATGTGGATTGCAATTTCTGCCCTGAATTTAGCTATAGCAGTCATGCTCGGTGCATTTGGTGCACATGGCTTAAAGGCCCGTGCAACTGAAGCGCAATTGCTTTGGTGGCAAACTGCAACAGATTATTTTTTCTATCATGCCCTTGGACTTTTAGCATTGGGCATATTGGCCAAAGTAATTCCACAACTTCCTATTAAAGCCAGTTTTATTCTGATTCAACTGGGTATTTTATTTTTCTGCGGTTCACTGTATATCATGGCATTGGATTTAGCCCGTGGCTTGGGCATGATTACCCCAATTGGTGGAGCACTCATGATTGCAGGCTGGCTAAGCTTAGCGTGGCAAGCCATGAAATATGCCAAATAAAGCTCAATTATATTTTGTAATTTTGAAGATGGATTCTCGGTCATGCAAATTTATCTGAATGGCGAAGCACAACAGACCACTCACACGACCCTGTTACAACTGATTCAGGCATTAGATTTAGAAGGCAAACGTTTTGCTGTGGAGCAAAACGAAAAAATTATTGCCAAAAGCAAACTTGCCGAAACCCCTATTTGCGATCAAGACCGCATTGAAATTATTCATGCCGTTGGTGGCGGCTAAACTCGGAGCACCCATGCAAGATACCTTTAAAATCGGTTCACGTACCTTTAATTCACGTTTATTGGTGGGTACGGGCAAATACAAAGATTTAACCGAAACAGATTTGGCGATTCAAGCCAGTGGCGCAGAAATTGTTACGGTTGCCATTCGTCGTGTAAACATTGGGCAACATCCAGATCAGCCAAACTTACTTTCCGTAATTCCACCAGAAAAATACACCATTTTGCCAAATACAGCAGGCTGTTTTGATGCCAACAGTGCCGTGCGCACCTGCATGTTGGCGCGTGAATTGCTAGATGGTCACAACCTCGTCAAACTAGAAGTTTTGGGCGATGAAAAAACCCTCTACCCAAATATCACCGAAACTTTAAAAGCTGCGCGCACGCTAATTGACGATGGTTTTGAGATCATGGTCTACACTTCCGATGACCCGATTGTGGCGCAAGAATTGGAAAGTATGGGCTGCGTGGCAATTATGCCATTAGGTAGTTTAATTGGTTCAGGCTTAGGTATTCTTAACCCGCATACCATTTCGATTATTAAAGAAAATGCCAAAGTACCTGTATTGGTAGATGCAGGTGTGGGTACTGCCAGTGATGCTGCGATTGCAATGGAATTAGGTTGCGATGGTGTGCTGATGAATACTGCAATTGCAGCAGCACAAAACCCAGTGCTAATGGCATCTGCGATGCGTAAAGCAGTAGAAGCAGGACGTGAAGCTTATTTGGCAGGACGTATGCCACGTAAGCGTATGGCGAATGCCAGCTCACCTGAAACGGGTTATTTCTTTAAATAATCATTAGGGTCTTTTCCAAGTCCGACAACTCAAATAAAAAGACGTTAAGTGTTAACTCAACGTCTTTTTTATTATCTGATTCTGGCAAGTAAAAGCCGATTAAGGAATCAAGCCTTCATCACGCATAGCAATTTGTACCGACTGACGCGCAGCAACTTTATTACGGATTTCAACCACATGGCTATACGGAGTTAAATCATGCTCAATATAGTTTGACCAATTAGTGATAACAAACAAATACGCATCGGCTGGACCAAAGTTATCATCCACCAAATATTCATGGTCTGATGATGCAATCGCTTGATCAATATAAGTCAACAAGCGATCAATTTCTGCATAGGCTTTTTCTTTGGCTTCTGCATCTAAAGGCGCGCCAAAAAATACTGAGTAAGCGTCATGTAATTCAGAGTTTAAATAACCCAACCATTCCAATACTTTAGCACGACCTAAACCAGATGGCGGAATTAAATCCTGTTTAGGGTCTTGCTGCGCTAAAAATGGCAATAGCGCTACGTTTTCCGTCAAAATTAAACCTGGGTTAATTTCTAAAGCAGGTACATAACCTTTAGGGTTAATTTCATAATAATCGGCACCCTTTTCTGTTTTATGGGTTTTTAAATCTACACGCTCAATATCAAAATCGACATTCACTTCATTTAAAATAATATGTGCTGCCAAAGAGCATGCGCCAGGTGAATAATAAAGCTTCATATTTGATCCTTGTTATATAACTATCTCTGTTGTAAATCGCTTGTCACAAACTTGCAAGTGATTGAACCTATAAATTGCAAAAAAGCGTAAATGTCTTAAAAAGCCCTTACGCTTTGACTATCCTGCAAAAGACAGGCTTTTTCAAGTCTGTTTTGCCTGCTTTTTTATCTCTAGATGTTTTAACATACAGCCCTTTAAAGTTTCATGAAATTGAGATTGTGATTAGCCTGAAAAAAGAAGAATGGTTTTCCAATATCCGCACCGATGTTTTGGCAGGTTTAGTGGTGGGTTTGGCATTAATTCCTGAATCAATTGCCTTTTCGGCTATAGCAGGCGTCGATCCGCAAGTCGGCTTATATGCATCGTTCTGTATTGCGGTCACGATTGCTTTTTTTGGTGGGCGTACTGCCATGATTTCTGCCGCGACAGGCGCTATGGCATTACTGATGATTACCCTCGTCAAAGAACATGGTTTGCAATATTTATTGGCTGCAACAGTACTCACAGGGCTGATTCAGGTTGTGGCAGGTTATTTTAAAGTTGCCAAACTGATGCGTTTTGTTTCGCAATCGGTGGTTTATGGCTTTGTAAATGCTTTGGCGATTTTAATTTTTGTGGCGCAACTGCCTGAATTATCGAAAATGGATAGCTTAGGCTATTTATTTGTAGGATTAGGTTTAGCGGTAGTCTATCTGTTTCCATACATTCCTAAAATTGGTAAAAGCATTCCCTCGCCTTTGGTCTGCATTATTGTGCTGAGTGTGGTTGCTTTATTACTTGGTGCAGATATGCGTACCGTAAGCGATTTGGGACAATTTCCCGACACGCTGCCTATTTTTCTAGTGCCTGACATTCCACTGAATTTTGAAACTTTATTTATTATTTTTCCTTATGCCATGACCTTAGCCACAGTCGGTTTACTCGAAACCATGATGACCACTACGATTGTCAATGAAGCCACAGGCACAGAAGGTGACCGACATCAGGAATGTCGTGGTCAGGGTTATGCCAATATTGTTAGTGGCTTTATGGGCGGTATGGCAGGCTGTGCCATGATTGGGCAATCTATTATCAACGTCAGTTCTGGGGCGCGTACACGGCTATCTACACTTACAGCAGGCGTATTTTTGCTGTGCTTGGTGGTTTTTCTCAAAGATTGGTTGGCATATATTCCTATAGCAGCCTTGGTTGCGATTATGATTATGGTGTCATTCACGACTTTTAACTGGGATTCCATCCGTAATTTTAAAAAGCATCCGAAACAAAGCAATATAGTCATGTTAGCTGTGGTGATTGTGGTGTTAGCTACCCATAACCTTGCTTTGGGTGTTTTTGTTGGCGTACTGCTTTCTGCTTTATTTTTGGTGAATAAACTGGAAAGTGAAGTTAAAGTCAGCTCATTTTTATTAGGCGAACATACCCGCCAATATGTGATTTCAGGGCAAATTTTCTTTAGCAGTTCAGAAAAGTTTTATCAGTTTTTTGATTTTTCAGAAGATATTAGCAATGTCACCATCGACTTAACGCATGCACATATTTGGGATATTACCTCTGTAAATATGCTGAATAGCGTGGTGAACAAATTTAAAGCCCAACAAATTAAAGTGCATATTATTGGATTGAATGAGGCCAGTCATACCTTAATTGATCAATACAGTACCCATTCGTAATTATTGTATTAAAATACCGTTGATGATGTTAAATGCTGAATCTTAATGATTCGGCATTTTTTATGCTCAAAAGATGCAGATGTATCGCAATCTTGCACGGCGCTGCGAAAAACAGCGAAAAAATTTGACTTCAATGGCTCAGGACTTAAAATACCGCATTCGAATTTATTAGATTTGCCAAAATTATGTCGAACGATCAATTAGACCAGCACGTTGTCGAGCTGGACAACCTCAACGAGCATCGTGAAATTGTAACGTTCATGCGCCGTTCTTCACCATTGAATACGTCACAACGTAGCGCCTTGGAACAATACGGCGACTTAATTTTGGAATATCCTGTTGGCGATTTACGTCAACATTTTGAACACCCTGAACGCCCGCTTACAGTAGAAATTGGTTTTGGGATGGGGCGTTCTTTGGTACTTATGGCGCAGGCCAATCCTGAACGTAACTTTGTCGGGATTGAAGTCCATATTCCAGGGATTGCACAGTGCGTTTATGAAGCAGGTACAGCAGGTTTAAGCAACTTACGTGTCTTAGATGCAGATGCCATTCAAGTGCTACGTGAAATGCCAGACAATAGCATTGATACGGTACAGTTATATTTCCCAGACCCATGGCAGAAAAAACGTCACTTCAAACGCCGTTTTGTTGCTCATGAACGCATGGAGTTGGTAGAGCAAAAATTAGTGTTAGGCGGTACGTTCCATGCAGCAACCGACTGGGAACCATATGCAGAATGGATGCTAGATGTATTAGACAACCGTCCACGTTTAGAAAACTTGGCGGGCAAAGGCAATAGCTACCCTCGTCCTGAATGGCGTCCACAAACTAAGTTTGAACGTCGCGGAATTGAAGCAGGTCATAAGATTAATGATTTTATCTTCAAGAAAATTAACTAATTTCTGCTAGAAAAGAATGCTTCCACTGGGAAGCATTTTTTATGTGAACTCGTTTTATCTCATCAAATGGCTAAGATTGATGCCGCTTTAAAATCTGTTGACTCATCATCGCATAAACTTTGGCAAGTTCATGTTGCTGCCCTACTGCCAATAAGTCCTGATGCATTTTTAAAATATTGTGATCGCCCCGCATGGCAGGCCCTGTTTGCATTTGACGCGGATCATTTTGGGTTGCTTTATGCGCAGTTTCCAAAATAAGAGGATACAGCAAACTAAAATCTACTTGCTGAGCATCGACCACTTGCTTAGCCATGTCATAACAATAATTACTAAAATTACAGGCAAATACCGCAGCCAAATGCAAACTCAAACGCTGTGCTGAAGTATAGGCATAAACCCTTTTGCTTAGGCTATTTGCCAAAGTCATTAAAAGCTGTTGATCTTCAGCAAATGCAGCTTCTATAAATAAAGGCGTTTCTGACCAATCAATTTCACGCTCTAAACTAAAGGTTTGTAAGGGATAAAATACCCCTGAACGCGCATGATGCTGTTGCAATACATCTAATTTAGTACTGCCTGAGGTATGCACAATCAACACATGATTTAAATCACGATGAACTTCCTGAATCACCTGTGCAATGCCCTGATCACTCACTGCAATAATCACTAAATCTAGATCTGAATGAAGTTTTTCTACTTCAGCAATCGCTTCTGCGCCAACCTGCGCAGCCAAATGCTGCGCCTTGTCCAGACTACGGCTATAAATTTGCACAATTTGATGCTGTGCGTTTAAAACATGAGCCAAATGATGTGCAACGCGCCCTGCACCAATCAAACTAATTCGCATAATATTTTCAGATAAAATAAGATGAAATAATCTGCACACAGCATGCCAATAAAAAAAGGACGAAGCAATTCGTCCTGATGTTTTTTGTTTGATATTGAATAGATTTAGAATTGACGCAAAGTTAAAATCTGCTCACTACGTCCAAATGGCCCTTGAGTATCATGCAAAACTGCACTCGTTAAGCCAATACCATCTTCACCATATTGTTGTGTTACTTCCAAGCCTAGCCATTCGCCTTGCGGTAAACGGTGTAAATGCATTTGCAAATCTAAATTTGGAAAACCCCAACCCGCATTCGGGTCTAAACGTGGCACTACGCCATTGGCGGTATCCACCATCCCCAATAAACGCACAAAACTAGATGTGCTTTGATTTTCAACCATATCCAATTGGTTTCTTAACCAAACGATGCCCTTACCTGCACGACGATCTAAATGCGCACGGGTTTCAATGCTTTGAATATAGCCGCCCGGCCAACAACGCATGCCATCCCAATCGGGCAAATATTCAGGGTTTTCTATCGGTAAATCTTCCAATCCTGCAATTGCGCGTGTATCTGAGGTTTTCATTTTCCATGCACGCGCCACAATACAGGTTTTTCCTTCAGCACACATTTCCGCTTCAATCAGCTCAATGGTTTTACCCGGTCGAATCATACGGGTGGTGATACTAAATTCACCAAAGGCAATTAAGCCAAAAATATCTAAACCGACCCGACCAATTCGCATATCATCACGCGGCATAAATTGCTCAAGTTCTGCACACAAAATACCCGTTGCAGGTGCCATGTGTTGTTCATGCGGATTCCACGCGCCTTGTGCATGAATGTTGCAACGATAGTGCGCAGTACAGCCACCATCGGCATGTTGTTCACGTTTGAGTAAAGTGTAATATGCTGACATTTTTTCTCTTTCCCTGATCTAACTTTTCTTGTGCGGATACTTTTACTACAAAGATTACTGACTAAATAATGTTATTTATCAACTATTTCTCTGCAAAAAAACCATAATAATTCATAAGTTGACAATATGTTTTACACTGACGAAAACCCACTTGAGTAAGCAATGCTGCCTGCGCATCTGCCATAATTAAATGAAAATCATCGGCCAGTCGTGCAAGCATTTTTTCCGCTTGAGTCGTAGTTAAACCACAATCCAAAGCCAAATTCTGCATCCAGCGCAGTTCTATATTTTCAGTCTGCTGCATCAGATCATAGCTTAATAAAATCGCTGTAGGTTTTAATGTTTGGTAAATATCTTGAAAAAATAATGTTTTTTCTGCGACTGGCACAAAATGCGCCACCAAAATCGCCAATGCCGCATCAAACTGCAAATTTTCAACCTGCGCTTGTTGGGCAAATTGGTGGGTATCTGCCTGTATAAAACGTACTCGCTCATGCCCTGCCACAGACTGAATGTTTTTTTCTGCCTGCTGTAACATGCTTAAAGATGGGTCGATGGCCGTAAATTGCCACTGTGGATGTTGCTGCAGTAAATACTGCAACTCATAGCCTGTGCCACACCCCACCACTAAAACTTGTGCTGTTTCGGGCAAATGACTACTTAAAATTGCATTGATGTGTTGATGTACCAATTCATATCCAGGAATGAGTTTCCGAATATGACTGTCATAGCCTGCAACCACAGTTGCACTGTGAAAATCTTTTGCCATATCACATGATTCTTCTTTAATTTACTGACATTAAATATCTGAGTCTTTTTCAAGATCTGCTTAAGCCACAGCCATTGCATCTACCGACAATTCCGAAACGGTTGGCTTGGCACGTTCAGGCACTAAGCCTAATTTTTGGAACAATTGTTTGTCTTTGCCTTCGCCTGCGTTTGGTGTGGTCAAAAGCTTTTCACCTGAGAATAACGAGTTCGCACCTGCCATAAATGCCAACGCCTGATCTGAATCGGATAACGATTCACGCCCTGCAGATAAACGAATATAGCTGTTTGGCATGATAATACGTGCAACTGCAATGGTACGAATCCACTCAATCACATCCAGTTTTTCTACTTCAGCCAATGGTGTACCTTCAATCGGAACTAACATATTGATCGGCACAGATTCAGGATGTAACGGTAAAGTCGCTAATTCATGTAATAAACCAATACGGTCTTGGGTATCTTCACCTAAACCGACAATACCGCCACTACATACTTTCATACCTGTTTGACGCACAATATCCAAAGTGTTTAAGCGATCATCAAAACAGCGGGTACTAATCACATTAGGATAATACTCACGCGATGTGTCTAGGTTATGGTTGTAATAATCTAAGCCTGCATCTTTTAAGCGTTCTGCCTGCGATTGGTTTAACATCCCTAAAGTCATGCAAGTTTCTAAGCCCAGAGCTTTGACTTCACGCACCATTTCCAGAACATAGGGCATATCGCGTTCATGCGGATTACGCCAAGCAGCGCCCATACAAAAACGTGAAGAGCCTGAGGCTAATGCTTCTTTGGCTTCCTGAATGACTTTATCAACTGCAATACGTTTTTCAGCTTCAAGCTGTGAATCATAATGCGCAGATTGCGAGCAATATTTACAGTCTTCAGGGCATTTGCCTGTTTTAATAGACAATAAGGTACTGACTTGTACGGTATTGGCAGCAAAATGTTGGCGATGCACACGCTGTGCTTCAAAGACTAAATCCATAAAAGGTTGTTCATATAACTGCTGAATTTCTTCTCGAGTCCAATCATTGCGTACGGTCATTATTTTCATCCTTGATTATCACGCATCATGCTTAAACTTGTGCCATCTTTTATTAAGCCGAGCATGCGATATATTTTTAGTGTGATTATTCCTGTATAGAGTATCCCTTTATCTCTGCGTGAGAAATAAAGGGTGTGTGCTGACAAAATTAAAAGGTCGATCTTGCAGCAGTAAATAGCTGAAATAATGTCTTAAGCAATTTCCTTTAAATTTAATTCTTCACGCATAAATTCACGTAATTTAAATTTCTGTGCCTTGCCTGAAGCGGTCATTGGAAATTCACTAAAGAAGCGCACATAACGTGGGACTTTATTGTGTGAAATGTGTTCTGCACAGTATTGGCGAATTGCCTCTTCGGTACATTCATGGTGTTCATGCAAAATAATACAGGCACATAGTTCTTCACCATAACGATGATCTGGCACGCCAATTACTTGCACATCGCAGACCGCATCGTGAGTATATAAGAAATCTTCAATTTCTTTCGGGAACAGGTTTTCACCGCCACGAATCACCACATCTTTAATGCGACCTTTGATTTTTACAAAGCCTTCATCATCCATTTCTGCAATGTCGCCTGTGTGCATCCAACGTGCAACATCAATGACTTCTTGGGTTTTGTCATGTTCATCCCAGTAACCCAGCATGACTGAATAACCACGCACACACAATTCTCCTAACTGTCCGCGCGGCACGACTTTGCCTTCTTCATCGACAATTTTTACTTCCAGATGTGGATGTACACGCCCCACCGTACTGACTCGACGTTCCACCGAATCTTCAGTCGAACTTTGTGCGCTCACAGGCGCTGTTTCGGTCATGCCATAACAAATGGTGATTTGCGCCATGTGCATACGGTCGATGACGCGTTGCATAATTTCTTGCGGACACGGACTGCCTGCCATGATGCCTGTACGCAAGCTAGATAAATCAAATTCATCAAACTGTTCATGCTCTAAAATGGCAATAAACATGGTCGGTACGCCGTAAGCAGCTGTACATTTTTCTTGCTGAATGGCTTTTAAGGTATCGAGCGGGTTAAACACTGCCGATGGATAGACCATGGTTGAACCATGTGTGATACAAGCTAAATTACCCATCACCATACCAAAGCAGTGAAACAGCGGCACGGAAATACAAACACGGTCTTGTGGACTTAAATGAATTGCTTCTCCTACAAAGTAACCATTATTTAAAATGTTGTTGTGGGTCAGCATAGTGCCTTTCGGATTGCCCGTCGTGCCTGAGGTAAATTGAATATTAATGGTTTCATCGAACTGCAACTCACTAGCAATGTGTTGCAGTTTTTTCAGCATGTGTGTGGTTGGAGCTGTCAATAAATCCTGAAAACGATGCATTCCTGTATGTGCTTGATCATCAATTTTAATCACATGCTTTAAATGCGGTAAACGCTTGGCGTTGAGGACTTTATTGTCTGCCTGACACAGCTCTGGGGCAATTTTCGTTAAGATGTCCTGATAGTTGGTACTTTTAAACTGCGATGCAATTACCAAACCTTTACAGGAAACTTTGTTGAGCACAAATTCCAGTTCATTGCTTTTATAGGCTGGGTTTAAATTCACCAAAATCACCCCTGCCTTAAAGGCTGCGAATTGAGTGATCGTCCATTCCACACAATTCGGAGACCAAATGGCAAGGCGGTCACCTTTTTTAAAACCGAGTTTTAACAAACTACAGGCAAAGGCATTGACCTGTTGCTGTAGTTGCTTATAGGTCAGACGCACATTTTGATGCACGCTTACCAAAGCATCCTGATCTGCATATTGCTGGCAAGCCTGATCAAACTTTTCACCAATGGTCATGCCTAACAAAGGCTGATTACTGGTGCCATAGGCATAACTTAACCGTACTTGTGTCATTGAATCGATCTCCTTGATTCTTTGTAATTCTGTTTTCCATTATGACGACGATCACTTTTTGCCTGTTTTGTGCGTTGTTTTTACTACCCTCCCTGCTGTTTTCGCACTGCATTTACACAAAAGTCGGCAATTTGTTTGACAAAGTAATCTTTATAATTTTGATCAAACATCACATTGCGAGACGGGTTTAAAGGTTCAATCACTACAAAGGTCATGGAGCCAACCACACCTAAAGCAGCAGTGTTCAAATCTTCAAAATCAAACTCACCATTGACTTTTCCTTCAGCCAAAATTTCCTTGATGCTCTGTTTGATCAGTTGTTTACTGCGAAAACGCTCATGTTCCATTTCTGGGTCTACAGGCTCGAACATTAACGAATACGCCAATTGAGGGCTGTTCATCGCACGCTTCACAAAAGTGGTGACAGATTTTTGCAATTTTTGTTTTGCACTTAAATCTGACTTCGCAATGTGGTCCAAAATTTCGACCTCACGACGAATCGCATCCGATAAAACTTCAATCAAAATCTGACTTTTATTTTCAAAGTAGCGATACACCAAACCTGTAGATACGCCTGCGCGTTCTGCAATGGCTTGGATAGACGCTTCTTTAAAGCCCCCATGAGCAATAAGTTCACGAGCAGAATCTAAAATCGCCATGCGATTTTGTTCCATACGTTCCTGCATCAATGATGATCTTTTATAACTCATATCTTATTCTCAACCAGATAAAATGAATTGTAAATCATTTTGTGAATTTTAGTTCACTTTTTTAAATTTTCGATGTATGTTAGAACCTAAGCACAACAACAATGCTTGTTTTAGGGACAACAAATATAACCACAGGATGGATGAACACATGATTTTACAAAGCTTAGACTTCGGCTTAGATGAAACCTTAATCGCCCTGCGCGATTCAATCGCTGCTTTTTGTGCAAAGGAAATTGCACCCATTGCTCAACAGGTTGATCGTGATAACGAATTCCCTGCCCAGCTTTGGAAAAAATTTGGCGATATGGGCTTACTTGGCTTAACCGTGAGTGAAGAATACGGCGGCACTAACTTAGGCTATTTAGCTCACATCATTGCCATGCAAGAAATTTCTCGTGCATCAGCATCCATTGGTTTGTCTTACGGTGCTCATTCTAACCTATGTGTGAACCAAATTAAGCGAAATGGGACAGAAGAACAGAAGCAACGCTATTTACCAAAACTGATTTCAGGCGATTACGTCGGCGCTTTGGCAATGTCTGAACCAAATGCAGGCTCAGACGTGGTTAGCATGAAACTGAAAGCTGAAGATAAAGGCGATCATTACTTGCTCAACGGCTCAAAAATGTGGATTACCAATGGCGGTGATGCCGATGTTTTGGTGGTGTATGCCAAAACTGACTTACAGGCAGGCGCCAAAGGTATGACTGCTTTCTTAATTGAAAAAACCATGTCAGGTTTTAGCCACGGCAGCCATTTAGACAAACTCGGGATGCGCGGCTCAAATACCTATCCATTGTTCTTTGACAATGTTGAAGTACCAAAAGAAAACGTCTTGGGCGGTGTGGGCAATGGTACAAAAGTACTAATGAGTGGACTGGACTATGAACGTGCAGTTTTAAGTGCAGGGCCGCTAGGCATTATGGATGCCTGCATGGATACCGTGATTCCTTATATTCATGAGCGTAAACAGTTTGGTCAGGCATTGGGTGAATTCCAGCTTATGCAAGGCAAAATTGCCGATATGTATTCGACTTGGTTGGCATGTAAAGCACTGGTCTATGCCGTTGGCGCAGAATGTGACAAAGCTGAACACAGCCGTAGTTTACGTAAAGATGCAGCCAGTGCCATTTTATACGCTGCCGAAAAAGCCACATGGATGGCAGGTGAAACCATTCAAACCTTGGGCGGTAATGGCTATATCAATGAGTTCTCTGCAGGACGTTTATGGCGTGATGCCAAACTCTATGAAATTGGTGCGGGTACTTCAGAAATTCGCCGTATGTTGATTGGCCGTGAATTGTTTAACGAAACTGCCTAAAAATAAATCACAAGAATAGACAAGGATGTTGGCATGAATCAATTACAGAGCAAAATTAATATTCGCAGCGACGAGTTTAAAAACAACCAAGCTGCGATGCAAAGCCTAGTCGATGACCTCAGAGAAAAAGTCCAAAAAATTGCTTTGGGTGGTGGCGAAACTGCACGCCAAAAACATTTAGACCGTGGCAAATTACTGCCACGTGAACGGATTGACCACCTGATCGATCCGGGTACTGCATTTATTGAAATTGGTCAGTTGGCCGCTTATCAGGTCTATCAGGATGATGTCCCTGCTGCGGGTGTAGTGGCGGGTGTCGGTCAAGTGAATGGCGTGACCTGCATGATCATTGCCAACGATGCCACAGTAAAAGGTGGAACGTACTATCCACTGACTGTGAAAAAGCATTTACGCGCACAGGAAATTGCCGAACAGAATCACCTGACTTGTATTTATTTGGTCGATTCTGGCGGTGCATATTTGCCGCTACAAGATGAAGTCTTTCCAGACCGTGATCATTTCGGACGCATTTTCTATAACCAAGCGCGTATGTCGAGCATGGGCATTGCCCAAATTGCCGTTGTGATGGGAAGTTGTACCGCAGGCGGTGCGTATGTCCCTGCCATGTCAGATGAAACCATCATTGTGCGTAATCAGGGGACAATTTTCTTGGGCGGCCCACCGCTGGTTAAAGCCGCAACAGGTGAAGTGGTTAGCAGCGAAGACTTGGGTGGTGGCGATGTACACACTCGCCTTTCAGGTGTAGCCGATCATTTGGCAGAAAATGATGAACATGCCTTGGCAATTGCCCGCAACATCGTTGCCAATTTAAATAAAAAGCCAAACCCGCAGCCTGAGCATATAGAAGCACCATTATTCGATGCCTCTGAACTGTATGGCATTGTTCCGACTGACGCGCGTAAACCGTTTGATGTACGTGAAGTGATTGCCCGTATTGTCGATGGTTCACGTTTTGATGAATTTAAAGCGCGCTTTGGCACCACATTAATTACAGGTTTTGCCAAACTATATGGTATGCCTGTCGGGATTATTGCCAACAACGGTATTTTATTTTCCGAGTCGGCACAAAAAGGCGCACACTTTATTGAACTATGCACCCAACGCAACATTCCCCTGTTATTTATTCAAAATATCACAGGCTTCATGGTTGGACGCCAATATGAAAATGAAGGCATTGCCAAAAATGGTGCCAAACTGGTGATGGCGGTTGCCACAGCCAATGTGCCTAAACTGACTTTGGTGATTGGCGGTTCTTTTGGTGCAGGTAACTACGGGATGTGTGGTCGTGCTTATTCACCACGTTTTATGTGGACATGGCCAAACTCACGTATTTCAGTGATGGGTGGCGAACAAGCATCGAGCGTATTGTCTACCTTAAAGCGTGATCAGATTGAAGCCAAAGGTGGTAGCTGGTCTGCAGAAGAAGAAGATCAGTTCAAACAGCCAATTCGTGAACAATACGAACGTCAGGGTCATCCATATTATGCGTCTGCACGCTTATGGGATGATGGTGTGATTGATCCAGCACAGTCGCGTGAAGTTTTGGCATTAAGTTTAGCTGCTGCCCTCAATGCACCCATCCAACCGACCAAATTTGGCGTGTTCCGCATGTAAGAGGTGACAAAATGGATTATCAGTTTTTACAGCTCGAACAGAACAACCAAGTGGCTACGGTTTGGATTAATCGTGCGGAATTGCATAACGCTTTCAATACAGAGGTGATTGAAGAATTACACGCCTGCTTTCAGACACTGAATAGCCGTGATGATATTCGAGTGGTGATTTTGGCAGGACGCGGCAAAAGCTTTTCTGCAGGTGCAGATTTGAACTGGATGAAACAGGCAGGTCAAGCTTCTACAGCAGAAAATCAAGCCGATGCCCTAAAACTGGCAAAAATGCTGCAAAGTTTAGCGACGTTAAAACAACCGACTATTGCCCGTGTGCATGGTATTGCCTTTGGTGGTGGTATGGGTTTGGCAGCTGCCTGTGATATTTGCGTTGCCAGCACCGATGCCAAGTTTGCGACCTCTGAAGTACGTTTAGGTTTAGCACCATCTACCATTAGCCCTTACGTCATTCGTGCGATTGGCGCACGTCAGGCATCACGTTACTTTTTAACGGCAGAGCGTATTTCTGCAGAACAGGCACAGCAAATTGGTTTAGCGCATGAAGTCACTTCAGCCGAAGACTTAGACAGCAAAATTGATGAAATTGTGCAAGCCTTATTGCTTGGTGGCCCAGAAGCGCAACATGCTTCTAAACAACTGATTCAGATGGTTAATCATCAAGTTTTGACCGAAGATTTACTCCAACAAACTGCACAGCATATTGCACATGTTCGCCAAGGAACTGAGGCGAAAAATGGCTTAAATGCTTTTTTAAATAAACAAAGCCCGGCTTGGATCAAGACCACGGCAGAATAAAAGAAGGATCGCACGATGTTTGAAAAGATTTTAATTGCCAACCGTGGTGAAATTGCCTGCCGTGTAATTCGTACCGCAAAAAAACTTGGGATTGCGACTGTCGCGGTGTATTCAGATGCCGATGCGCAATCACAACACGTTAAACTGGCAGACGAAGCCATTTATATTGGTGAATCGCCTGCGGCACAAAGTTATTTGCAAGTTGAACGTATTATTCAGGCAGCCAAAAGCACAGGTGCACAAGCGATTCACCCGGGTTATGGTTTCTTATCTGAAAATGACCAATTCGCACTTGCCTGTAAAGACAACAATATTGTTTTTATTGGCCCGCCAGTTGAAGCCATTTTGGCGATGGGTCTAAAAGCAACCTCTAAAGCCTTGATGGAAAAAGCAGGTGTGCCACTAACTCCGGGCTACCACGGCAGCAATCAAGATGCGGCATTTTTAAAGCAACAAGCCGACAGCATTGGTTATCCTGTGCTCATTAAAGCCAGTGCAGGCGGTGGCGGTAAAGGCATGCGTTTAGTAGAACGCAGTGAAGACTTTCTCAGCTCACTCGCTTCATGTAAAAGTGAAGCACGTTCTAGCTTTGGTAATGAAGATGTGCTGATTGAACGCTATGTGATTCAACCACGTCATATTGAAGTACAGGTTTTTGGCGATACTCACGGCAACTACGTGCATTTGTTTGAACGTGATTGCTCGGTACAACGTCGCCACCAAAAAGTGCTTGAAGAAGCACCTGCACCAAAAATGCCAGAAGATAAACTCGAAACTATGCGCCAAGCCGCAATTGATGCCGCACGTGCTGTAAATTACGTGGGCGCAGGTACGGTAGAGTTTATTGTCGAGCAAGACGGTACTGCTTATTTCATGGAAATGAATACCCGCTTGCAGGTCGAACACCCCGTCACAGAAATGATTACAGGGCAAGACTTGGTTGAGTGGCAATTGCGAGTTGCTTTTGGTGAGCCATTGCCAAAACAGCAACATGAATTGCAAATTCATGGTCATGCCCTTGAAGCGCGTGTGTATGCCGAAGAACCAGAAAAAGGCTTTATTCCTGCCATTGGTCAAATCAGCTATCTGCATTATCCAGAGCAAAATGATGCCGTACGTGTCGATAGCGGGATTATCGAAGGTGATGAAATCAGCACCTACTACGACCCAATGATTGCCAAACTGATTGTTTGGGGTAAAAACCGTGAAGCAGCATTAACGCAAATGCACCATGCTTTAGGTCAGTTCCACGTCGATGGTTTAGGCAACAACATTGCATTCTTGGATCGTTTGGTGCTGTGTGATTCCTTTAAACATGCCAATTTGGATACAGGGCTTATTCAACGTGAGGAAGCATTTTTACTTAACGCAAAACCTGAAGTCGCTACAGAAACTGTCGTTGCAGCTGCGTTAATTGATGTACTTTCTCGTATTCAAAACAACAAAGCGGCAAACAACGCGGTTTGGCAAAAAGACCACTTCTGGCGCTTAAATCAGCAAAGCGCCCACACAGTGCAATTACAGTGCAATGACCAAACACTCAAAATCCAGTTAAAACCATGCACTTCTGGTTTTGAGGCTCACTACAATGGGCAAACGCTGAGCGTTCAAGGCGAGCTTTTGGATGCACATCGTCTACAGGTTTGTATCAATGGTCAGCAGCAAAAACTGGCATTTAACCAACATGCGCAAGGCATCACCCTGTTCCAAAACGGTCAGCGTCATGTGTTTAGCTATGTACAAGCAAACATTAACAGCGATGATCAACAAGACAATGCCAACAATCTGACTGCACCAATGCCGGGTGTAATCACCCAAGTTTTGGTGGCAGCCAATGCCCGTGTGAAAAAAGATGATGTACTGATGACACTGGAAGCCATGAAAATTGAATATTCAATTCGTGCGCCTTTCGATGGCATTGTGGCAAGTTCGTACTTTCAAGCGGGCGATCAGGTCAAAGCAGGCGATGAACTGGTTGAATTTGAAGCCTTGACGGAGGAAGTTGCATGACTGAATTTGTCAAAATTGTAGAGGTTGGCCCACGAGATGGTCTGCAAAATGAGAAAACGCCACTCACTTTGGCAGACCGTAAAAACCTGATTTTGGATTTAATGCAAACAGGTTTAAGCAGCATTGAGGTCGGTTCTTGCGTATCGGCCAAATGGGTACCGCAAATGGCAGACAGCGATGTGCTGTTTGCCAGCCTGCCACAAAACCCAAACATTCAATTCAGTTTACTGACCCCAAACTCAAAAGGTTTTGAGTCGGCTTTGGCGGTGGGTTGCAAAGAAGTTGCCGTGTTTACCGCCGCTTCTGAAAGCTTTACCCGAAAAAATATCAACTGTTCAATTGAAGAAAGTTTGGAAAAATTTAGCGATGTCATGCGTCAAGCCAAAGCGCACAACATTCGCGTGCGTGGTTATGTATCTTGTATGGTGGACTGTCCTTATGAAGGCGCAATTGACCCGAAACAAGTCGCAAAAGTCACACAGCAATTATTGGACATGGGCTGCTATGAAGTGTCTTTGGGTGAAACCATTGGTACAGCAACCCCTGACCGTGTGCAAAAAGTCTGGGATGCATGTTTGGCAGAGGTCGATGCCAAAGTTTTAGCAGGTCATTTTCACAATACTTACGGCATGGCGATTGCCAATATTTATCAGTCGCTCTTGCAAGGCATTCGTGTATTTGATTCATCTATTGCTGGTTTGGGTGGCTGTCCGTATGCCAAAGGTGCATCGGGCAATGTGTCTACCGAAGACTTGTACTATTTACTGTCCAAGATGGGTTTTGAAACAGGTGTGCGGTTAGAACCGCTGATGACAGCTAGTCGTAACATCAGCAATGTCTTACAGCGCAATAATCCATCTCACTATGCCAATGCCTACTGGCAAAAGGTTTGTGCTTAAAACCTATTTCATCCTCAATAGCATTGGAACATAAGCAATAAGGATGGCAACAACACAACATGGCAAGTGAATGCCGTGCAGAGAATAAAGAGGTGACAAATGTCCAATAAAGTATATGACAGCGCACAAGCTGCATTAAATGGCGTGGTTCAAGATGGGCATACCTTGGCGGTGGGTGGTTTTGGTTTATGCGGTATTCCTGAAGCCTTGATTGCTGCGTTAAAAGATACAGGTGTGAAACAGCTGACTTGTATTTCCAACAACGCAGGGGTCGATGGTTTTGGTTTAGGCTTATTGCTTGAAACCAAACAAATCAAAAAAATGATTTCATCTTATGTCGGCGAAAATAAAGAATTTGAACGCCAGTTTTTAAGCGGTGAATTGGAAGTTGAACTCACCCCGCAAGGCACACTGGCAGAAAAACTACGCGCAGGCGGTGCAGGTATTCCTGCATTTTTCACCCCAACAGGTGTAGGCACTGTCATTGCAGAAGGCAAAGAAGTCCGTGAATTTAACGGCAAAGATTATATTTTAGAAGAATCTTTGACTGCAGATGTCGCTTTGGTCAAAGCCTACAAAGCAGATAAAGCGGGTAATCTTATTTTCCGTAAAACAGCACAAAACTTTAATCCTGTTTGTGCTATGGCAGGCAAAATCACCATTGCCGAAGTTGAACAAATCGTTGAAATTGGCGATTTAGACCCCGACGAAATCCACTTAGCTGGTATTTATGTGAACCGCATTGTCCTCAATGCAAGCCCAGAAAAACGGATTGAACAAATGACTTTAAAGGCGGAGGCTTAAGACATGGCTTGGACGCGTAATCAAATGGCGCAGCGCGCTGCACAAGAATTAGAAGATGGTTTTTATGTCAATTTAGGCATTGGCTTACCCACACTGGTCGCCAATTATATTCCTGAACATATCAATGTCTGGTTACAGTC
Source organism: Acinetobacter sp. YH12131 (assembly GCF_013418635.1). Classification (NCBI taxonomy): domain Bacteria; kingdom Pseudomonadati; phylum Pseudomonadota; class Gammaproteobacteria; order Moraxellales; family Moraxellaceae; genus Acinetobacter; species Acinetobacter sp. YH12131. Next base: position 419,904 of record NZ_VPBQ01000001.1, on the reverse strand, counting down.
CGAAAATGGCTTGCTTGGCATTGGTGAGTTCCCAACTGCCGAAACTGTAGATGCCGACCTGATCAATGCAGGTAAACAAACTGTGACAGCGCGTAAAGGTGCGGCTTTTTTCTCTAGCGCAGATTCCTTTGCCATGATTCGTGGCGGGCATGTCAATATCGCTATTTTAGGGGCAATGGAAGTTTCTGAACAAGGCGATCTTGCCAACTGGATGATTCCCGGCAAGAAAGTTAAAGGTATGGGCGGTGCAATGGATTTGGTTGCAGGCGTACAAAAAGTTGTAGTGCTGATGGAACATTGTGCCAAAGATGGTACGCCTAAAATTGTATCGCAGTGCAGTTTGCCACTCACAGGTAAAGCGGTGGTGCATCGTATCATTACCGACTTAGGCGTGCTTGATATTACTCCACAAGGCGTAAAGTTGATTGAACTTGCACCCGATGTCAGTTTTGATGAAATTCAAAAAGTCACAGGTGTTGCCTTACAAAAAGTCGCAGCTTGATGAATTTATCTCGAGTGAATAACCCTCTCCTTTGCAAGTTTTGATGCACTGCTTTAAAACTTAATACAAGGGAGAGGGTTTGTTTTGACTTTCATACTTTCCCACTCAACTTATTCAATCTACTCAACAAATCACTAATTTATAAAACTATTCCTCAAACCAAAGAGCATCCAAAAATTACTTTCAATTTCGATATTTGCACAATACTTCGGGATTGATCCACAATAAAAAAGCCTTCACTTTGCAAAGTGAAGGCTTACAAGAAAATAGACCTATTTTAAGATTGAGGCGCCTTTTGCTCTACCACGCCAGCATCTTCCACACTACGCACCGTGCCTGTATCTACATTCAAGACTTCAAACTCAATACGGCGGTTTTTAAATTGACCTTCTGGCGTTGCATTTGCCGCAATCGGCTGCTCTGAACCAAAACCAATGGCTTGCAATTGACCCGGATTTACACCACGTGATACTAAATAATCGACCACTGCTTGCGCACGTTGTTGTGACAAAGTTTTGTTGGCATTGGCATCACCTACGGCATCGGTATGCCCTTTCACGGTTAATTGCACTTGTGGCGCGCGCTGCATCAATACCGCAGCCTGATCTAAAATAGACTTATTGGCTGCTGGAATTTCAGTCGATGCAGAATCAAAATTAATGATTTGCATATTGAGTGCCGTCGCAATATCCAAAGCTTGAATATTGTCAGGATTAATTGCAGCCAAAGCCTGCTCGGCATTGCTAATACTGCTGGTTACAGCCTGATTCACATCGGTTACTGTAGTTTCTGCAGGTTGCTGAGTCACTACAGTCATGTTTTTAGCCAATGGACGAATTTGACTGGCTAAACGCTCTGCATCGGCAGGGTTCGCGGCTTGAATAGACAGTTGATTACCCACCCAGTTTAAATTGACATTCGGTACACCTTTCAGCATTTTTAAAACGCTTGGAATCACGTCCTGATCAATAAATTCCGAATGATAGTTGGCAAAATTTTCTGCACCACAACCTGTTGGATGATTGAAAATTTGCTTCACTTCATTCTGCAGAATTTCCATATAGCTTGGATTATTCAGCAAAATTTGACAGGTCACCAAATTACCATCACTGCCTGTACTGACTTGCAACATTGCAGCCTGATTCGCTGCCACTTGGGTCTGTGTGGTTGCAGGCGCTTGGTTGCGGTCACTACATGCACGGAATAAAAATGCCAATAAACCAATTAAAATAATTAAAGCTAAAATTGGCAATAACCACGAACGGCGTTCTTCTACGGGCTCAGTCACAATGACTTCAGGTGCTTGATGTACGGTTTGGCCCGCAGCATTATTTACCCCCAAAGCAGCCAATAATGCTGTTGCCCACTGCGGTAAAGCCGCCTGAATTGAATCTAAATTGTTTTGCAGTAAATGCTGAATGGCAACTGGGTCAGATGAACCTGCCTGATTTTCCAAAAAGTTTAAACTTGGTGCAATTGAACGATTCAGGGTGTTTTCAATTTCGGTTTGCGGTGCTGTGCCGCTGACCAAATCTAAAAACTGCTGTTTTAAAGATAGATTTGAACCAAATACATCGCCCACACGTGGATTCAGTTGTCGCAGCAGATTGTCAATCAGTTCAGGTCGTGAATTTAAAATAGACAATAAAATGGGATAAAAACTATTTAATGCCTGATTTTTTTCAAGCAAATGCTGGGTTTCCCCTTCCAATACAATGGATGACACACTTTGTTTGAGCAAGTCTATAAAATCTGTTTGCATATATATGTCCTCTTTTTTGTCTTTGTTTTCAAGTTGTTTTTTAGTGTATATGCTTAAAATTTAAACAAATGTAATAAATTGTGGTGTTTTGATTTTGTTGTGAAATTTGAGTCAACGGAATGTAGAGTCTCTTCTTCGATTTTCTATTTGGGGATTGTTAAAATTCAATAAAAAAGCCAGCCGAAGCTGACTCTTATTTAAACTTGAAAATAAAATATCAATCAGAGCATATTAAGCAGTAAAGACGCGTACTGCTTTGCCTTTTACAACTTGATTAATCAAAGGCGTATTTTTGCCTTGTGACACAATCGTTTCTTTGTTCAGTGTCCATTCCACTTCTGGATCAACCAAGACCCAACCCGCTTCCTGTTCCCAACGACTTTGCATTTTTGCCACACGCGCAGGTGCAAGTGTCACTTTTTCTACCCATTCCAATGGACTGAACAGACCTTCCTGAATCAGTTGAATCCCAAATGGAATATAAGTATCAAATGCAGTAAAACCTGACAAAGTATCTGCAAATGGTGCCATTTTTGCAGAGCTATTTAACGGCTCATGATGAGTACAAATCGCATCAATCACACCATCTTTTACACCTTGACGCAGTAATGCTTTGTCTTGCTCTGAGCGCAGTGGCGGACGTACATGCGCTAACGAGTTAAAACCATCAATAATTTGATCGGTTAAATGCAGTTGATGCATCGCCACATCGCAAGTGACAGGCAAACCTTTGGCTTTAGCTTGTTGAATCAATTCAACTGATGCACCACAAGACAATAAGCCAAAATGCGCACGTACACCTGTGGCTTCAATCATCAGCAAATATTTGGCAATCGCTACGGTTTCTGCCAAAGTTGGAATCATAGGCAAGCCCTGACGCGATGCAATAAAACCTTCATGCACACAGCCATCTTTAGCAATTTGCGGTTCTTCGGCATAGAACACCACGGTCATGTCCAAACCTGCAGCATATTCCAGTGTGCGAATCACGACATCATCATCTTCAAAAGGTGCATTGGCATTGGACACTGCACTACAGCCGCCTTTTTTCAGTCCCGCCATATTGGCAGGCTGCTTGCCGTTTAAACCTTGAGTTTGTGCACCAATCACTTCTAAATAAATGCCACCATCCAACATGGCTTTTTCGACCAAACCATGAATGAGTGCACCGTTGTCTTGCACGATTGGTTTAGAATCGGGTGGCGTAAATAAGTGCAGAATTCCGTTTTCACGTGCGGCCTTGCCTTCAGATTTGAGCGTGCCATGTTGTTGCTGACCAGGTTCACGTAAACGTGCGCATAAATCGACCATAGTTGGCATGAGCCATTGACCTTGGGCATCTATGCTTTCGCTAATATCTGCACTTTCTGCAACCAACTTGCCATTTTCAAGATATACCGTTTGTACGCGGTCAATTTGCTGGATTGGGTCAAGCACACGTACATTTTCAATTTTTACAATCGCCATGACTTTTTCCTTATACCGCAATCGCGTCAATCAAACCTTGTTCTTGCAATTGACCTTGCATCGCCAAGGCCAATACCGCCATACGTACCGCAATACCGTTGGTTACTTGATTTAAAATCACCGATTGAGGCCCATCGGCAATGCTTGAATCAATTTCGACACCACGGTTCATTGGACCAGGATGCATCACAATACAGTTTGGTTTTGCAAGCGCCAAACGCTCTTTGTTTAAACCGTACATTTTGTAGAATTCGGCTTGTGAGGCAAGTGCTGGCGAATCAATACGTTCATTTTGAATACGCAGGGTGATAATCACGTCGCAATCTTTAATGCCTTCTTCCATTTTGTTAAATAAACGCACGCCTGCGCCATATTCATCAAAACCGTAGGGCAACAAGGTGTTCGGTGCAATCACGCGAATGTCTTTACAGCCCAGTGTTTGCAAGGCAGCCACATCGGAACGCGCCACGCGTGAATGTTTGATATCACCAATAATCGCAACACTTAATTCTTCATAAGGTCGTTGGGTTTCACGGCGAATGGTCAGCATATCCAACATCGCTTGCGTTGGATGTGCATGACGGCCATCACCCGCATTAATAATGGCAACCTTTGGGCAAACCGTTTTAGCAATAAAATGTGCTGCACCTGAAGATGAATGACGCACCACAAAAATGTCAGCAGCCATCGCCTCTAAGTTCCACAAAGTGTCACGCAAAGTTTCACCTTTAGAGGTACTTGAACGGGCAATATCAATATTGAGTACATTGGCAGAAAGACGCTTGGCTGCGGCTTCAAATGTGGTGCGGGTACGAGTAGAGTTTTCGAAGAACAAATTCATCACCGTGCGCCCTTCGAGCAAATTATTGGTGATCAGTTGGTTTTGTTCATTGAAAAAGGACTGTGCTGTGTCCAGAATTTGGGTGAGGGTTTCTTTGGAAAGACCTTCGATGGTTAAAAAGTGTTTTAAATGCCCATCTTTATTCAATTGAATCTGGCTCGGAGTATGCAATGCCGCCAAATGCATGAGAGATTCCTTATACGTTAAGTTAACGCATTATACAGAAATTGATTTGGCAAAGCAGTGTAACTTGGCGTGATTTAGTCAAAAGAAACTTATGATTTTAAAAATTAAGTCATGCAGACTCATCTACACTTTCTTTCATGCTTAATACTCTACAAAGCGATGTGAAAGGATGGCATTTATATTTAACTGCTCTGCTAGCCAATCATCTTGATATGGGCTTGATGAACATCTGGTGGGTCAATCTTCGCCTACAACTGCCTACGCAACCTTCAGGCTATGTAGGCATAGTCTGTACAATTCACCGTTTAACGCAATGCCCCTATATAATGATGGGACACCTGCGCCCGATAAATTTCTTCAGCTGTAGGTTCAGTCAAGTCATCTATATTTTCTACTGCATCTAATTGCTGCGCTTCAGTCTGTGGCGACGTTATTTCTGCATCAGCATCCATTAAGTTAGCCAATATACTGTTTAAGCGCAGCGCATAACGGCACAATTCCTCATCGTGTGTAGCGAGCGCCAATTGCAGCACAGCACGTGCATAGTCTGAATTTTCAACCAGATACATGACATCAATCACACGTCCACTGACCCGTCTTAATCGCGTATAAATTAAAGTGGCAACTGAAAAAATCTCGTTATTTGCTGTTAAAGCCTGTGCCGTGTTTAAAGTAGCCGTGGTCATTTAAATATTCCCCTTATCGCTTCATTGTTGTTTTGCAGTATTTGATGCTCATCTGCAAAATGTTCACCATCACAACAATGTATGAGCAAAATACATACCAATCATGTGAATATTCAGGTTTTTATTTTTCCGCAATACAATCACTCAAAATTTTTTAGAGATGTCATTACATCCTCATTGCCTTTTTAGAAAAAAACAGTAAAAAATGCCCTGAAGCTCTTCAAACCTAGACCTTTAAAATTCTGCACGATTCACGCTAAATCACTAAGTTTTCTAGCACAAAATACGTTAAAATAGCCGATTGCTGAATTGCTTTTGGAAATTTTCATGAATTCGAAACCCCGTCTTTCTACATATTGGGTCACCTGTGCAGATGGACTTGAAACCTTACTTCAAGAAGAAATGCAAGGTTTAGGTATTCAAAATATCGAACGTTTACCGGGTCGTTTAATTTTCAAAGGCACACTCGAAAATGCCTACCGTGTCTGCATGTGGTCACGTCTGGCTTCTCGGGTACTCACCCCTATTCATACCCATGAAATTGAATTCAGTCACGATGCGCGCGATGTTGCCGAAGAGCTCTATGAAGGTGCGCTTAGCTTTGACTGGTCACTGATTTTTGCACCACAAAGTACGTTTGCAGTGCGTTTGCATATCGAACGTGACATCAAAGTAAATAGCCAGTTTGCGACTTTACGCGTTAAAGATGGCGTAGTGGATTCATTTATGGATGCTGTTGGCAAACGCCCAAGCATCGACATCAAACAGCCTGAAATTACCTTATACGTGTTGGCAGGTAAAAAAGAACATACATACTGCCTAGATTTATCTGGCGATTCACTGCATAAACGCGGCTATCGTCGTTTTATGACCGATGCCCCAATTAAAGAAAACCTTGCCGCAGCGATTCTGCAAAAAGGTCAATTACAACAAATTCAACCCGACATTATTTTAGACCCAATGTGTGGTTCGGGTACGTTTATTATTGAAGCATTGATGATGCTGACTGACCGTGCACCGGGTTTGGTACGTCGTTTCGGTTTTAACGGTTGGCAAGGTCACGACCATGAATTATGGATGAGCATTAAAGCAGAAGCGGCTGAACGCCATCAAACTGCATTACAACAACCATTGCCAAAATTTTATGCTTTCGATGCCGACTGGGAAGCAGTCAAAGCCACCAAGCAAAATATTATTGCAGCAGGTTTTGAAAGTCTGCTCGATCAGATTCAAATTGAAGAACGTACTTTGGCTGACTGGCCCGACTTTCAAGCCGAAGGTAAAAAGGCCTTTATTGTAACCAACCCACCTTATGGTGAGCGTTTGGGCGATAAAGCCTCGAACCGTGCCTTATATTTGGGTCTGTCTGCCCTCTTGCAAAAGCATTTCCCAAATCAAAAAGCAGCCGTCATTGCAGCCCAAGTTGAACAAGCCGATGTGTTGGCTTTCAATGACCCGCAAATTTTACGTTTGATGAACGGTAAACTGCCAATTTATGTCCGTTTTGGTACGATCAAACCTGCAACATTCGCACGCCCATTCTTAGCAGATTGGCAACCGCAACAGTTTGAACCCATTGAAGGCGCAGAAGATTTCACCAACCGTTTGCAAAAAAACATGCAGAGCCTGAAAAAATGGGCGGTGAAAGAAAATGTGCATTGCCTGCGTTTATACGATGCAGACTTACCTGACTTTAATGTCGCAGTCGATTTATACGGCGACCGTTTGCACGTGCAGGAATATGCGCCGCCGAAAAAAATTGATCCTGAAAAAGCCAAAAAGCGTTTTAACCTTGCCTTACAAGCCATTCGCGCTGTCACAGGTTTAGGGCGCGATGCGGTATTTATTAAAACCCGTGCCCGTCAGGAAGGTAAAAACCAGTACACCAAACAAAGTACCGCCTCGAAGCGTTTTATTGTGCAGGAAGGTCAGGCTAAAATTTTGGTTAACCTCACCGACTACCTAGATACAGGCTTGTTCCTTGACCATCGTCAAATGCGTTTACGTATTGCCAAAGAAGCACGTGGCAAGCACTTCCTGAATTTATACAGTTATACCTCAACTGCAAGTTTACATGCCGCGCTTGGCGGTGCAGCAAGTACCACCAGCGTCGATTTATCCAATACTTATTTGAATTGGTCTAAAGAAAACTTTGTATTGAATGGTTTAACGGTAGACCATGCCGATGAACAACATCAATTCTTTGCCAGTGATTGTTTTGAATGGCTCAAAGAAGGTCATGAACAATATGATCTGATCTTTATTGACCCACCAACTTTCTCAAACTCTAAAAAGTTCTACGGAACATTTGACGTACAACGCGACCACGTTTCTTTAATTAAGCGTGCCATGAACCGCTTAACCACAGGCGGAACGCTGTACTTCTCCAACAACTACCGTGGTTTTGAAATGGATGAAGAAATTGAAGCCATGTTTGATGTGCAGGAAATTAGCCATGAAACCATTGGGCAAGATTTCAAACGCAACACCAAAATCCACCGTGCTTGGAAAATTCAGCACCCGCCTGTTTAAATAAACGATATGGCAATACAACAAAGCCTGTTCATTTGAACAGGCTTTGTTTTATCGTAGATCAGTATCTAGATTATTGACCAGTTAAAAACTTCTTTTCACCATATTGATAATGCATCGACAGTTTAAATTCATCACCATCACGTTGAATTTGCTGATTGCTTTGCATCGCACTGAGTATCTGTTCCAACTCTTGATCAGACATGCTTTTACCTGCAGCATTCATATAATTATTCATAATGGTTTTGACCACTTGCTTGTTAAAACTCACATCGGTTTGCATTTCCAATAAACTTGGGAACATTTTCGCTAAGCCTTCTACAGTGGTTTGATGCCCTGGCATCACTTTACCAACCAAATCTGCCCGAATACTGCCTGTGCCTAATTTCAACTGATTCTTCTTGGATTCGAACTGAAAGCCCTCATTAATCACAGCCAACAAGGCTTGTTGAACTTCTTTCTCAAAGTTTTCCGCTTCTAGGCATGAGTTGTTTTGTTTTTGCACAATATCAAGAAACGTCTGCATTTTACTGCGCTGCAAGTTTTTAACATCCCAATTCACTTGCAGGTCTTGCATGGCAGGCACATTATTTAAACCTAACTCGGCAATTTTAAATTTCGATTGAATATCTACCGTGCGCTCATGCAGTTGAGTATCCATACGCCAACTGAAGTCTTTCATTTTGCCTGAACCCACTGCTTTTGGGTCTTGACGCTGCATTTCTGCAATACTGAATTGGAAATAGCCCGGCTCTAAAGACTGCACATTCAAAGCCTGATTGGTTTTAAACTGCATGCCTTTTACTTGAAGATGTCCAAATTGATCCAGCACCGTCAATTGAGGCACATCAAAACTCATATTTACAATTTTCTGCTGCCCCTGACTTTGTTTCGCCTGAAACTCAATCTGCATAGGAGAAAATTTAGCTTCAAGTCCTGCTTCTTTTTTCTCTATAGCAGGTATGCTCAATTTCGTGGTCGATACACCCAACCAATTCACTTGCGTTGTCACATTTAGAGGCTGCTGAAAGAACTCGGAAAATTGTCCCTGCCCTTGTTCCAGATTCATTTTAGAATCAATTTGGTAACCTTTCCATGTCCGCTGAATTTGATCTTGTCCGTGAAACACCAGTTTTTCTTTAGCATTACATGGGTCAGGTACAAAGCTCGCATTCCATTTTGCAGAGCCTTGTAAAGCGCCCATCTTATAATCTGTATATTGCACATTCATATTCGGTGCAGGTTTTAAACTTTGCTGATAATGCGCATTTAAACTTTTATCGGCATACAAATTACCCGCAGCGACAGCCCCCGCCAACACCACGAGCCCCATTCCACCCCATACTATTTTTGACATAGATTCTGCTCAGAATTTATCTATTCTTATTGAAAAAAAATTATAATTAATTTAAACAAAAAAAGATAATTGTTCTGCAAATAAATCACTTAAATATAATATTCATCACAAAATATTAAAAATAGCTGTCATTTTTTACCAAAAATTTTACTTATGTGACCTAAATTGTCAGTCATAAAAAACCCAGCCGAAGCTGGGTTTCTTAAAAGTTGCTTACACATAGCCAATTAGCTGAGTTTCATTTTTTCAAACAGCAAATGACCATTTTCAGCTTTAATTAAAATCGTATCACCTGCAACAAAGTCACCTGCGAGGATTTTTTGCGCCAATGTGTTTTCCACTTGTTGCTGAATTGCACGTTTCAATGGACGCGCACCGTAGACTGGGTCAAAACCTGCTTCAATCAATTGATCAAATGCAGTATCGTCTATCGACAAGCTCAAGTCGCGTTCGCTTAAACGCGCACGTAAACGATCCAATTGAATATCGGCAATGCCACGAATTTGTGCTTTTTCCAGTGAATGGAACACCACCAACTCATCAATACGGTTAATAAACTCAGGGCGGAAATGTTGTGAAACTGCGGCCATGACCACGGTACGCACTTCTTCACGTGTTGGATTGTCACCCAATTCACGTACTTCGTGTGAACCCAAGTTAGAAGTCATCACAATTACAGTGTTCTTAAAGTCCACCACGCGACCTTGCGAGTCGGTTAGGCGTCCATCATCCAACACCTGCAACAAGATGTTAAATACGTCTGGATGGGCTTTTTCCACCTCATCAAACAGCACCACACTGTACGGTTTACGACGTACTGCTTCGGTTAATACACCACCTTCTTCATAACCGACATAGCCTGGAGGCGCACCGACCAAACGGCTGACCGAGTGTTTTTCCATAAATTCAGACATATCAATCCGAATCATGGCGTCATCGCTGTCAAACAAGAAGTTCGCTAACGCTTTGGTCAATTCTGTTTTACCTACCCCTGTTGGGCCAAGGAACAGGAACGAACCACTTGGACGGTTAGGATCAGACAAACCTGCGCGTGAACGACGTACCGCATTCGACACCGCCACCACAGCTTCATCTTGCCCCACCACACGGTTATGCAAGAAATCTTCCATGTGTAGCAGTTTTTCACGTTCACCCTGCAGCATTTTCGATACAGGAATGCCCGTTGCAGCACTCACGACTTCAGCAATTTCATTGTCCGTAACTTTGTTACGCAATAATTTTGGTTCTTCTTTCTCTTCAACCAACTCATCTTGTGCCAGTTGTTTTTCCAACTCAGGAATCACACCGTATTGTAAACGTGACATTTCCGCCAAGTCATTTTCACGCTGCGCTTTTTGCAATGCCATACGTGCCTGATCAAGCTGAGTCTGAATTTGCTTAGTGCCTTCAACCAAGGTTTTTTCCGCTTTCCAAACTTCTTCCAAATCATTGTATTCATTCTGAACTTCAATAATTTGTTTTTCCAGATGTGCAACTTCAGCACGGCTGCCTGCATCTTCATCTTTCTTCACGGCTTCAAGTTGCAGTTTTAATTGAATTAAACGGCGCTCTAATTTATCTAAGGCTTCAGGCTTAGAATCTAGCTCCATTTTAATCCGTGACGCTGCCTCATCCACCAAATCAATTGCCTTGTCGGGAAGTTGACGGTCAGTGATATAACGGTGCGACATTTTAGCGGCGGCAATAATCGCCGAATCTAAAATTTTCACCCCGTGGTGCACTTCGTAGCGTTCTTTCAGACCTCGTAAAATTGCAATGGTGTCTTCTACACTTGGCTCATCGACCAATACTTTTTGGAAACGACGCTCTAAAGCCGCATCTTTTTCAATATATTGACGATACTCATCTAAAGTAGTGGCACCGACGCAGCGCAATTCGCCACGCGCCAATGCAGGTTTCAGCATATTGCCTGCATCCATGGCACCGTCGCCTTTACCTGCACCCACAAGTGTGTGTAATTCATCAATAAATAAGATGACTTCACCTTCTTGTTTCGCCAAGTCTTTTAAGACCGCTTTTAGGCGTTCTTCAAACTCACCGCGATATTTCGCACCTGCCAACAATGAGCCCAAATCTAAAGATAAAACACGTTTACCTTTTAAGCTTTCTGGCACTTCACCATTCACAATACGCTGAGCCAAACCTTCAACAATCGCAGTTTTACCCACACCAGGTTCACCAATGAGTACTGGGTTGTTTTTGGTACGGCGTGACAACACCTGAACGGTACGGCGAATTTCATCATCACGACCAATTACAGGGTCTAGCTTGCCCGCCAACGCACGTTCGGTTAAATCGATGGTATATTTATTGAGTGAGTCACGTTGATCTTCGTGATTATTGCTCATGACTTTTTCATCCCCTCTAATTTTGTCAATCACGCTACGCAAACTATCTGAGGTCACGCCTACACTGTTCAGTAGTGTTTTGGTCGCGCCCACTTCGGTCAAACCCAGCATCAACCAATCGGTTGACAAGAACTCATCACCTGCTTTTTGGGCAAAACTGTCAGCCAAATTCAAGGCTTTAACCGCATCTGGACTTAAGTTGATATCGCCTGTTGGATTGGCCAAAGTCGGTGCATCGGCAATCGCTTGCTGTAATTTGCTTTGCAAATCACGTAGGTTTGCGCCTGCTTGTTGTAATAAACTGACATTGGAAGCTTCTTCGAGCAAAGTCGCCAATAAGTGAATGCCTTCAATGGCAGTATGATCTTTCCCTATCGCAAGAGATTGGGCATCGGATAAAGCTTGCTGTAGTCGGTTGGTAAACTTTTCAAAACGCATTCTTGTTATTCCTCACAACAAATTGTGTACTTGATGGATATATGGGAACGCAGGCGTAAATTTCAATTAAATTTTTTATATATTTTTCAAAATCTTAATTAAAATTAACAGATAGATTTCAGTAATAATATTGGACTGATTAAAGTAAATTTCAAGTTTAGTCTGGTAATTTTTTATTTTAGTTGAGTCATTGACATACACTTGCATATCAATCAATTAAAGGCTTTTGATTGTTATTTATGCCATTTGAAATATTTAGTTACAATGATTGGCAAAATATACCAACCATTGTATGACCTATCAGTCAAAGCTTAATCTTGTTCAATAATTTCAAAATCATGGCTAATTTCGACGCCACCATCAGATAGCATTTTACTTGCAGAACAGTACTTTTCTGCTGAAAGTTCAACCGCCTTCGCAACCTGCTTTTCCTTGACAGCCTTGCCTTTGACCACAAAATGCAAATGAATTTTGGTGAACACGGCAGGGATGCTATCGGCACGTTCTGCTTTTAACTGACATTCAACATGCGTCACTTCTTGGCGTGATTTCTTTAAAATAGTCACAATATCGAATGAAGCACAACCACCAAGTCCCATTAAGATTAACTCCATAGGACGTGGACCACGGTTTTCACCGCCATATTCTGCAGATCCATCCATCACCACAGAATGACCACTTTCCGATTTGGCTTCAAAAGCAACGTTCTCTAACCACTGAACACTTGTTTGCATTGCAACTACCTAAAAAAAACTATAAATTGACACGGGTATTTGTACACTAACATAACTTGAGTTGATAAGGAATTTCATCTCTACTGTGTGACAAGTTCAGACTAGGTCTTGTGCGATCTATTATTTATCCATTTTCGGAACCGTTAGCATGACTTCAAACTTTTCACAGCTGAGCACTGATGCATTGTCCCCTGGACAACTGCCTGACTCAGTCAAAGCATTATTAAAACGTGCATACATCAACCGTTATCCAAAACGGACAACTATTGTTGATGCGGGGACTGAATCTAAATCGTTATATTTGATTTTAAAAGGTTCAGTATCAATTATTCTTCGCGAAGATGATGATCGCGAAATTGTTGTGGCATATTTGAATCCAGGCGACTTTTTTGGGGAAATGGGTCTGTTTGAATCGAATCCACAACGTACTGCAGAAGTTCGTACTCGTGATGTCTGTGAAATTGCAGAAATTACTTATGAAAACTTCCACGAACTCAGCAAACAATATCCTGACTTAAGCTATGCCGTTTTTGCACAGCTGGTACGTCGTTTAAAAAATACTACACGTAAGGTAACTGACCTTGCCTTTATAGATGTGTCTGGTCGTATTGCACGTTGCTTGATTGATCTTTCTGCGCAACCAGAAGCCATGATTTTGCCAAACGGTCGTCAAATTCGTATTACACGCCAAGAAATTGGTCGTATTGTCGGCTGTTCACGTGAAATGGTCGGGCGTGTTCTAAAAACACTTGAAGAACAAGGCATGATTGAAACTGATGGTAAAGCCATTCTGATTTTTGATGCTTCTTTGGAGCAAAATGAATCCACTGATGGCAACTTTGATGACGAGTAAACCATCCACATGCTAAGCAAAAAGCAAATCTTCGGATTTGCTTTTTTATTGCCTGTATATAACTTATAGCCATTTTCAACTATAAAAATATAATTCTTACGACCATTACAAAGCATCAGCAATTTTAACTGCCACAAGCGGCTCAAAATGGTTTAGCCTCTTAGGACATGACTTCATAAAGACAATGTTAAGCGAGATGCTAAGATGCAATTTAGACCTTTGGCAAAAACAGGCATTCTAGTTCCAGAAATCTGTTTAGGCACCATGACATTTGGTGAACAAAATACCCAGCAAGAAGCCTTTCAACAACTCGATTATGCGCTAGAACGAGGCTTATATTTTTGGGATACCGCAGAAATGTATCCCGTACCACCAAAAGTAGAAACTCAAGGTGCAACTGAAACTATTATTGGCAATTGGTTACAACAACGTGGCGGACGTGACAAATTGTTTTTAGCCTCTAAAATTGCAGGCCCTTCGCAAGGCGGCAGTCATATTCGAGATGGCAAAACCCGCTTTAACGCAGAGGATATTCATTCTGCACTGGATGGCAATTTAAAACGCCTGCAAACCGACTATATCGACTTATACCAACTGCACTGGCCACAACGCCCAACCAACTTTTTTGGCAAACTTGGTTATGGCAACCAAGAAGCACAAAATACGCAAGAAGTAACCGACCTTGCTGAAACCTTAACCGCGTTGCAACAAGAAATTCAAAAAGGACGGATTCGCTATATAGGTCTGTCGAATGAAACCCCGTGGGGCACCATGAAGTTTTTACACTTGGCAGAACAATTAGGATTAAGTAAATTTGTCAGCGTACAAAATCCGTATAACCTGCTGAATCGTACTTATGAAATTGGTATGTCTGAAATTGCCCATTATGAAGGTGTTGGACTACTCGCCTACTCACCTTTGGCTTTTGGTTATTTAACTGGTAAATTCCGTCATGGCGCACGCCCTGCCAATGCACGTGTCACGCTATATTCACGTTTTAGCCGTTACAGTAATCCACAAAGCGAATGGGCAACCGAGCAATACGCCCAACTTGCAGAACAACACGGCTTGAGTTTGACGCAACTGGCGCTGGCATTTATCAAGCAGCAATTTTTTGTGACAAGTACCATTATTGGCGCGACCAATATGGCGCAACTCAAAGAAAATATTGATGCCTTTGACATCACCTTATCAGATGAAATTTTACAAGGCATTGAAGCCATTCATCGTCAACAACCCAATCCAGCGCCCTAATTTTATTTTAAGCACTGCTTTAAAATGAAATTAAAAATATGAACTCAGCAATAACTCATCATTTTTATGCTGTTTAAAGTCAAAAAGTCTTCATAAAAAAAGATGCGCATAAAACCATGCGCATCTTTTTTGTGTTTTATCTTAACCAGTTGAACTGGCTGATGTCATCTTAACGACGACTTTGGTTATATAGCGCTTGTGCTGCTGGCAAGTTTTTACGCATTGCTTCAATACGCTGACTGTTCGATGGGTGAGTCGATAAGAAGGACGCACCGCCGCCACCTTCAAGCTTGTTCATTTTTTCCCAAAGGGTAATTGCAGCTTGTGGGTTATAACCTGCACGCGCCATCAGCATTAAACCACCCTGATCGGCACGACTTTCCAAATTACGTGAATATGGCAAGCCAATCCCAATTTGGGTACCCAATTGCGCTGCTGCTGCACCCAATTGACCAACGTTATTGCCTGCCGCACTTAAACCTACGTTCAAGGCAATATTGGTTAAAGCCTGTGCACCAATTTTACTTTTCGCGTGTTCTTCTAAAGCATGCACCATTTCATGCCCCATAATTGCGGCAATTTCAGCATCAGTTAAATTCAGTTTATTCACAATACCAGTGTAGAACACCACTTTACCACCAGGTGCGACAAAAGCATTGACTTGATCAGACTTAAGTACCGCCAATTGCCACTGGAAAGGCTGACCTGTTTGGTTCATTTGATTGGCATGTGGAATCAAACGCTGAAACACAGTATTGATACGTTTATACGTGGTGGAGCTTGTGTCTAACTGATTTTTATTGCGTGCGTCTTGCACCATTTCATTATAGCTTTTGGTTGCAGTTGCATTTAAGGTCGCAGTATCTGCACCCGCCATGTCTGCAACAGTCGTACACCCTGAAACTGTGATTGCGCCTGCGGCACATAAACTTAACATCAGTTTTTTGTTCATTATAATAATCTCCGCCTTGCGAGCTATCTTCATACCAATCAATTATATGAAATCAATTCAAGGCTTTAAATCTATAATCACTTCATAAACATATCATTTATGTAAACAACGCCTAAGCTGTGTACAGATTGTATGTCTGAGCGATCAATCACTACCCTAGTAAAGAAATTGATAACACAACCAAAATACTAAACAGAAAACATTTAAACCCAAGTAAATTTTAGACACTACTTCTACTTTTTCTTCCATTTCTGGATTTTTGCGTTTGTAGAGTAGGTAAGCATTTTGAATCAGAATCAGTGGCACCAAAATACAGGCAAAAATAACGCTTAAACCAATAAATGCCTGATACATAATATTCGGATCATGCTTTTGCGATAAAATCAGCATCATGGCAATGGTCGGTGCGCCGCCCATCGCAAACAATAAAGAATAAAAAATCGTACTGGTAATATTTTTATGCATCCTGCATAACCTTAATTAAATTTAATTTTCTAAAGCCATTGTAACAAGCCACCCTGCTCTGCACAGCGCCAGTCATCTGCAACTTTAGTCTTGAAAAAACAACTCACTCAGCATCATCTATAATGTTTCCAAAAATGAGTCGCTATTGAAACTGAAACAACAGCAATAAAAAGCCCCATCATTTAGACAGGGCTGAATACATCATCAGAGCTTAAATGCTATGCTAACAACGACTTAAGCATCAAATGGATGACGTAATACGATAGTTTCTGCGCGGTCTGGACCTGTAGAAATAATGTCGATTGGACATTCAATTAACTGCTCAAGACGTTTGATGTAGTTCACTGCATTTTCAGGCAATTGTTCTACACTGGTCGCGCCCACAGTTGATTCAGACCAACCTGGCATTGTTTCATAAATTGGCTTTAAGTTTTCGTATGCAAGCGCATCAGAAGAACCTACACAACCTGAATCGGTATTTTCATAACCTACGCAGATTTTGATTTCTTCTAAACCGTCCAATACGTCTAACTTGGTCAAGCAGATACCAGACAGTGAGTTTACATCGACTGAACGACGTAAAATTTCGGCATCAAACCAACCACAACGACGTTGACGACCTGTAGAAGCACCGAACTCGTGACCCACAGTACCTAAGTGTTTACCAATCGCATCACCTACGTCATTTGCTGCGTCATACACCAACTCAGTTGGGAATGGGCCTGCACCTACACGTGTGGTATAAGCTTTGGTAATCCCTAAAACGTAGTCTAAATGTAATGGACCTAAGCCTGAACCAGAGCTTACACCGCCCGCAGTTGTATTCGATGAAGTCACATACGGATAAGTACCGTGGTCAACATCAAGTAATGAACCTTGCGCACCTTCAAACATAATGTTGTCACCGTTTTTACGGTAATTATGAATTTCAGTCGTTACATCAACCACTAATGGTGCAATCACTTCACGCCATTGGTCACATAGCGCTAAAACTTCATCTAACTGAACTGCTTCAACACCGTAGTATTGTGTCAATTGGAAGTTGTGATAGTCCAATAATTCAGTCAATTGAGCGCGTAGTGCTTCACCGCCACGAACCAAGTCAGCAACACGAATCGCACGACGTGCAACCTTGTCTTCATAAGCTGGGCCAATACCACGACCTGTTGTACCAATTTTGGCATTACCACGTTTTTTCTCACGTGCTTGGTCAAGTGCAATGTGGTTCGGCAAAATAAGCGGACAGTTTGGTGAAATACGTAAACGCTCTTTCACTGGCACGCCTTCTTGTTCCAAAATACCCATTTCTTTAATGAGTGCTTCAGGAGAAAGTACTACACCATTACCAATTAAGCACAGTACGTTTTCACGTAAAATACCTGATGGAATGAGGTGTAATACAGTTTTCTTACCACCAACCACGAGAGTATGGCCTGCGTTGTGTCCGCCTTGATAACGAACGACTGCCGCCGCCTGATCTGTGAGCAGGTCGACGATCTTACCTTTACCTTCGTCGCCCCATTGGGTACCAAGTACCACAACATTCTTGCCCATAATAGCCTCATTACATCATGCTGTTAAAATTGAAAACCAAGACCTGTAACATGAAACATGCCTTGGCGATTAAATTTTTTCGACTGTCCACTCACCATTTGCAAGAACCAATTGGTGCGTTGCGTATGGAACCGAGTTTAAATCATCATTACCCAACAATTGAATTACACTAAAGCCTTGCGCACGTGTGTTTTGGATAGCCGCGATTAAATCAGGTTGTGAGCCTTTAGGCGCAACAACAACAGACGATGATTCAAAACGACCTGCACTTAATACAAACAAGTCACAAGAGAAACCTGTTGCAGGGCGCGCACGTCCGAAATGCTGACCAATGCCATCATAACGACCGCCTTGTGCCAATGGTGCAGCACGATTTGGCGCATACACTGCATACATTAAACCTGTGTGATAGTGATAAGAACGCAGCTCAACCACATCAATACCAATATGCAAGTTTGGCCAACGTGCCTGAATTTCAGCTTGTGTTGCTTTCACGGCTTCAAACGCTTGCTTAAATTCGGTATTTTCCAACACATCAGCACTTAAATGAGCCTGCAAAGCAGTTAAATCACTGGCATAGCGACCTAAAGCATAAAAATCTGAACCGAAATTTAAATCTTGGGTAAATTCTGCCAATTCAGGCAATGCTTTACGCTGATATAAATCTGACAATTGACGTTCAGTGGCTTTGCTTAATTCTGCTTGTTTAACCAAGCTACGGAACAAGCCGACATGACCCAAGTCTAAATGCACACCTTCTGCCAAACCTGCCTCTTTTAGCAAGCTGAGCATCAGATCAACCATTTCTACATCGGCATCAATGCTGTCTGAACCAAATAACTCTGCACCCAATTGCAATGGTGCACGTGTGGTATTAAAACCTTGTGGTTTGGTATGTAAAACCGTACCTGCATAGCAGTAACGTGCAATGCCATCTACAGGATGTACATGCGCATCAATACGCGCCACTTGTGGTGTCATATCGGCACGAACACCCAGCAAACGACCTGAAAGTTGGTCGATCACTTTAAATGTGGCAAGGTCTAAATCTTGATTCGATTCTGAAAGAGAAGATAGAGATTCAATGTATTCTATGAATGGCGTGTACACCAACTGATAACCTCGAGATGCGAGGAAATACAGTGACTTACGACGCAAGCTTTCAATCACTTGCGCTTGTTCTGGTAATACATCAGCTACACCATCAGGTAATAACCATGTCTCTGAAATGGGCATGTTGTAAACCTAAATTCTTGTTTGCGCGGAACGAATCCGCATAAAAAAATCGGGAGCACACCCGATTTCTCCTAGTTTAGCATGATACTTTTGCTCATGCACCTGACTTTTTCTGAAATATGCGGTAAAAAAATATGAATACACCACATCTTTCAAAGCCATCATTTAAAAGTCCTGATTTGATTTCACCGCCTTTGCCAATAAACTGACCAACTCAGCATTTTGCATTTCAAGCTGTGCGGTTTTTTGCACGGTTTTATCTAGCGCATCTTGCTGAACCTGCATCTTTTTAGCCAAATCTTGCATAATCTCCAACGTCTTTTTTAGATGCTCTTCTAAATGTAATACTTTTTGCTCGACTTGCTGTTGATGCTGCACGTCGCTGCTGCTGTCTGCCTGATTTTTAAATTGCAACCAAATCAGAAAAATGACAGCAAGTGCCAGCAAAAAAATAAATCCCCACAATAAAATAATCATCATGCCACTACTCTATTCAAATTTTCTATGCAAACTTTGTTATATCAATCAGTGAATTAACTGTGAATACGAATTATAAAATCTTTCATCACTATTACATGCTTTTTACACTTTGTATATGTCTTAAAAAGTAGCCGCTTACACCGCCCGTTGACTAAAAGATTCACACAAATCTAGTAAACGGTTGGCATAACCCCACTCGTTGTCATACCACGCAAAAACTTTGGCTTGATGACCCACGACCATGGTTTGACTTAAATCGACAATTAAAGAATAAGGTGAATGGTTAAAGTCGCTCGATACCAAAGGCTCATCGGTCACTTGCATAATTTCGGCATAATCATGCGCTGCCGAAGCACACAACACCTGATTCAATTTGTGCACCGTAATTGGTGACTGAGAAATAAAAGTTAAATCAATAGCTGCAACATTAATGGTCGGTACACGAATCGAGTAACCATCAATCCGATCTGCCATTTTTGGCATGACTTGTTTTAATGCACCCAAGGCAGATGAAGTTGTAGGAATAATATTTTGCCCTGATGCACGCGCACGACGTAAATCACGGTGTGCTTGATCCAATACAGTTTGATCGGCTGTGACTGCATGAATTTCAGTCATTAATGCGGTATCAATTCCGAAAGCATCATCAATGATTTTAACTAATGGTACTAAAGCCTGCGTGGTACAAGATACGCTGGAAATAATTTGGTCGGTACTTTTGACTTCGTGATGATTGACACCATAAACAATCGCAGCATCTACAGTATCGAATGGTGCAGCACCAATAATTACACGTTTGGCGCCCGCAGTAATATGCTGCGTTGCCGCCTCGCGGGAACGGAACAACCCTGTACATTCCAATACCACATCAACATTTAAGGCTTGCCACGGTAATTGCGCAGGTTGAGCCTGATTCAACACCTGAACTTTTAATTGCGCCAAACCTGCAGAAATATTCAAAAAAATCTGTTCATTTTCGAGGCTAATTTCCACCTGTCCTTTAAAACGACCATGGGTACTGTCATATTTAAATAAATGAACCAAGGTTTCTACATCGGCAATGTCATTTATGGCGACGATTTCAAAATGAAAGTCTTTGGGATTTTCAAACCAAGCCCGCAGCACATTGCGCCCGATTCTACCAAAGCCATTGATTGCCACTCGTTGCATGACTGATCCTTTCATAATGAAATCAAAATTTAAGCACAGACTATGTTAATAGATTTTGAGGCCTTACTGAAAAAAATCAGATCAATTCTGGGATTTTTCACTTAATTTGCTGATTAATTCGGCAAACTCAAAATACCCATCTAACAATTTCAGCTTGTGGTTGATTAGTTTGACACTCTCGCCTACGCACAAACATTCAACAACAGCTCATCATGCCCCACTTTCGTCAGCAATTTTCCATCATCCTCTATTCAAAAGATTTATTCTGCGCACAGCAACAGAGATTGATTCAGAATTGTCATCAATTCACGCTAAAATGATTGGTGATAATGGCTTTTTCCGTTATAATTTGGCGTTTTTAAAATTTTAAGCCTGCATGACAGCAAAAGAATTATTTTTGTCAGACTGTCATGCGTTTAGCCCAATCGGAAATTATGGAGTGACTTGGTTGTGAGTACTCGTTTTATGACATCAGCTGAAATTCGTGAAGCATTTTTGCGTTACTTTGAATCGCAAGGGCATACACGTGTCGCATCGAGTTCTCTAGTACCCGCCAATGACCCAACCCTGTTATTTACCAATGCAGGTATGAACCAGTTTAAAGACTGTTTTCTTGGGCTGGAAAAACGTGATTATGTACGTGCTGTATCGTCACAAAAATGTGTGCGTGCAGGCGGTAAACATAACGATTTAGACAATGTGGGTTATACCGCACGTCACCATACTTTCTTTGAAATGTTAGGTAACTTCTCGTTTGGTGATTATTTCAAACGTGATGCAATTAAATTTGCTTGGGAATTTTTAACCAGTGAACAATGGTTAGCGCTACCAAAAGACCGTTTATATGCCACGGTTTACCACACCGATGATGAAGCATTTGACATCTGGAACAAAGAAATTGGTTTAGATGCTTCTCGTATTATCCGTATTGGCGATAACAAAGGCGGCCAATATGCTTCAGACAACTTCTGGGCAATGGGTGATACAGGTCCTTGCGGTCCGTGTTCTGAAATTTTCTATGATCATGGCGATCATATCTGGGGTGGCTTACCAGGCACACCTGAAGAAGATGGCGACCGTTTCATTGAAATTTGGAACAACGTATTCATGCAGTTCAACCGCACTGCAGATGGTGTATTACACCCGCTTCCAGCACCTTCTGTAGATACAGGTATGGGCTTGGAGCGTATTTCTGCAGTATTGCAACATGTGAATTCAAACTACGAAATTGACCTGTTCCAGCACTTACTCAAAAATGCAGCACAGATTATTGGTTTAGACACGACTGCTCTTGAAGTAACTGCACAGCAAACTGGCAAGCCTGTAGACTACCCTGCTTCACTCAAAGTAGTTGCTGACCACGCTCGTTCTTGCTGCTTCCTAATTGCCGATGGCGTGAATCCATCGAATGAAGGTCGTGGTTATGTATTGCGTCGTATTATTCGTCGTGCAGTACGTCAC
This sequence comes from Acinetobacter sp. YH12131, assembly GCF_013418635.1. Lineage (NCBI taxonomy): Bacteria > Pseudomonadati > Pseudomonadota > Gammaproteobacteria > Moraxellales > Moraxellaceae > Acinetobacter > Acinetobacter sp. YH12131. The sequence continues at coordinate 397,605 of NZ_VPBQ01000001.1, read as the reverse complement.
GGCAACAAGCTTGGCGCAACAGGTTCATTCTTCCACAAAATGCTTCAGCCTTTAATTGAGGTGATGGGTCAGGCCTATCCTGAACTTGCAGCACAACAAGCGCGTATTGAAGCGCAACTTCTAAAAGAAGAAGAACAATTTGCCAAAACGCTTGAGCAAGGTTTGAAATTGCTTGAGGGTGAATTGGCACAGCTTAAAGGCTCAGTCATTCCTGGTGAAGTAGTATTTAAACTATATGACACTTATGGCTTCCCAACAGATTTAACAGCAGACATTGCACGTGAGCGCGACTTGACCATTGACGAAGCAGGCTTTGAAGTTGAAATGGCAGCGCAACGTCAACGTGCACGCGATGCAGGTAAATTTGCAGTTGACTACAACTCAATTGTAAAAGTTGAAGGTGAAACTCAATTTGATGGCTATGACTCAACAACTGGTCAGGGTCAAATTGTGGCTATTTATAAAGATGGCGAACAAGTCGATGAAGTAGTTGAAGGCGATGAAGCTTTAATCGTACTCAATCAAACCCCGTTCTATGCAGAAAGCGGTGGTCAGATTGGTGATACAGGTCTATTCAAAAACGAAACAGGTATTTTTGAAGTTCAAGACACCAAAAAATCTGGCGGTGCTTTTGTTCATCAAGGTATTGTTACCATGGGCAGTTTAAAAGCTGCGCAAGCGGTGGAAGCGATTGTAAAAGCAGACATCCGCGAAGCTACTGCACGCAACCACTCTGCAACACACTTATTGCACGCTGCCCTACGTCAAGTTTTAGGTGCACACGTACAGCAAAAAGGTTCGTTGGTTGCTTCTGATATTTTACGTTTTGACTTTGCCAATGACCAACCTGTGTCATTTGAACAATTGCAAGAAATTGAGCGTTTGGTAAATGCAGAAGTCATTGCCAATACCGCAGTTTCTACTGAATTACTGGATATTGAAGCAGCCAAAGCCAAAGGCGCAATGATGCTATTTGGTGAAAAGTATGGCGATGAAGTTCGCGTACTTTCTATGGGTTCAATCATTGAAGATAAAAACTTCTCCATTGAACTTTGTGGCGGTATTCACGTGAAACGTACAGGTGATATTGGTCTGTTCAAAATCATCTCTGAAGGTGGTGTTGCAGCTGGTGTACGTCGTATTGAAGCAATTACAGGCAGCAAAGCCGTTGAAGCCGTTCAAAAAACTGAACGCGATATCAACAGCATCAATGCTTTGTTGAAAGCACAAAAAGACCAAACTTTAGAAAAAGTGAATACATTGGTCGATACAGCATCTAGCCTTCAAAAGCAGATTGAACAGCTCAATCAAAAATTAGCGCACTTCCAAGCAGCTGAACTTTTAAGTCAAGTACAAGAACTTGCTGGACGTACCACGCTCATTACCACTGTACAAAATATGGATGCAAAATCACTGCGTAATTTGCACGACGGTGTAAAATCCAAACTCGACCAAGCAGTGATTGTACTTGCAGGTGTAGAAGGCGATAAAGTCAGCTTAATCGCTTCTGTTGCACCAGACTTTACTGCTACGATTAAAGCAGGAGACATCATCAAACACTTGGCTACAGAACTAGGTGGTAAAGGTGGTGGTAAACCTGATTTGGCACAAGGTGGCGCGCCACTTAACGAGAACTTTGCAACGGTGATGGCAGGTTTAACTGCTTGGCTTGCGGCAAAATAATCTCACTTTTTGTGTAACTGACCCTGAGCAGGTAAATTCGGGGTCATGGCTTATATGGAACAACTATGGCACTAATCGTTCAAAAATATGGCGGTACCTCAATGGGTACTCCCGAGCGCATTTTAAATGTTGCTCGTCGTGTGAAGCGCTGGCATGATCATGGCCACAAAGTAGTGGTTGTCGTTTCTGCCATGAGTGGCGAAACCAATCGCCTACTCGCTCTCGCGAAAGCCATTACCGAAACCCCTGATCCGCGTGAATTAGACCAAATGGTGTCTACAGGCGAACAGGTGACGATTTCGATGTTAGCGATGGCGCTGAATTCTATTGGCGTTGCAGCAAAATCACTAACTGGTCGCCAAGTTGGTATTCAAACTGACAGCGCATTTACCAAAGCACGTATTGAAGCGATTAATACTGACGTGTTAACTGAAAACCTAGACGCAGGCCGTGTGATTGTGGTTGCTGGTTTCCAAGGGTTTGATGCTGAAGGTAACACCACGACTTTAGGTCGTGGCGGTTCTGATACTTCTGGCGTTGCACTTGCTGCTGCATTGAAAGCCGATGAATGTCAAATTTATACTGACGTAGATGGCGTTTACACCACAGACCCACGCGTTGCACCAAAAGCCAAAAAAGTAGATCGTATTTCTTTTGAAGAAATGCTAGAAATGGCTTCTTTAGGTTCTAAAGTATTGCAAATTCGTGCGGTTGAATTTGCAGGTAAATACCAAGTACCTTTACGTGTATTATCAAGTTTTGATAATGACAATGATGGCGCATTCGACGAAGATTTTAAACAAAATGTCGGCACACTCATTACTACTGAATTGGAAGACAACATGGAACAACCTATCATCTCAGGTATCGCGTTTAACCGTGACGAAGCAAAATTAACTATTTTAGGTGTGCCTGATGAGCCAGGTATTGCATCTAAAATCTTGTCACCTATTGGCGCTGCCAATGTTGAAGTTGACATGATCATCCAAAACGTAGAAGAAGATGGTACTACCGACTTTACTTTTACTGTAAACCGTGGCGAACTTGCCAAAGCAAAATCAATTCTTGAAGCAACTGCCAAAGAAATTGGTGCACGTGAAGTCGCTACACGTGGTGACATCGTGAAAGTATCTATCGTTGGTGTAGGTATGCGTTCACATGCAGGTGTTGCAAGCAAAATGTTTACTGCCCTTGCAGATGAAGGCATTAACATTCTCATGATTTCTACTTCTGAAATTAAAATTTCAGTCATTATTGAAGAAAACTATTTAGAGCTTGCAGTACGTACTTTACACACTGTATTTGGTCTAGATCGTGAAAGCGGTGAGTCTAGCGCACGCGCTTAATACGCCCCTGTCAGAAAATGTAATTGTCTGACAAATTTTGCGAAAAAGTACAAAAAAATAGAGCCACTATAGTTTTTTTTATAGTGGCTCTGTTATATTGAGCAACATGCTTTCATAAATTTTGGCAGCGCTGTATCTTATAAAATAAATAATGATACGTTCCGTTAAAATTTACTGGTTTTTATTTGGTTGTGACTTTTAAATTGCTTTAAAAATCAATGCAGGTTTAGCATTTTGCAAGGAGATAAACATGCTGATTCTGACCCGACGTGTCGGAGAAACATTAATGATTGGGGACCAAGTCAGCGTGACTGTGCTTGGTGTCAAAGGTAACCAAGTTCGTATTGGTGTAAATGCCCCGAAAGAAGTATCGGTTCATCGTGAAGAAATCTATCAACGTATTCAACACGAACGTGCCATGCACGAGCATTTGCAACACTTAGATCAAGATTATCAACCTTCATTTGAAGAAGATAACTACTCGCAAAATGACTTTAATCGTTAAACGATTAAGGTAATTGAATATAAAGCGGCTCATTTGCCGCTTTAAATTTTTCTGCTGAATGCTTTTTAAAAACTTGCCCTGATTCAAATCATGTAAAAGCTATTTTACAGGCAACTCAGCACAAGTTTTGCATGAAAATTACTGTGAGTTTTCCATTAACTCTAAAGCCTTACGCACAGGTGCAAAACTACGTCGATGTGCCGCAATTACACCATGCTGTGCAATGGCGTCAAAATGTGCTTTGGTTGGATAACCTTTGTGTTTAGCAAAACCAAATTGTGGAAATGCTTGATCAAGCAATACCATTTCACGGTCACGCGCCACTTTAGCTAAAATACTAGCTGCTGAAATTTCTGCATGCAATGCATCACCCCCAACAACTGCGTCACAAGACATCGCTAAACCTTGTGGAATTTTATTGCCATCGACTAAGACATGTTCAGGTTGAATAGACAAGGCTTCCACCGCACGGCGCATCGCCAATAAAGATGCTTGCAAAATATTCAGCTCATCAATTTCGGCTGCAGAGGCTTCTGCAATTGCCCAAGCCAAAGCCTTTTCCTGAATTTCAACAAACAACTTTTCACGTTTTTTTTCAGTCAGCTTTTTAGAGTCATTCAAACCTTCAATCGGGTTATTCGGATCTAAAATAACTGCCGCAGCGACAACAGAACCCACTAAAGGCCCACGTCCTGCTTCATCTACACCTGCAATTTTCATCATCTTTTTCCAGAAAAATAGGCTGAAATCTTCAGCCTATCTTACGATGCGAATCAACACGCACCATCTTTAATTTTACAGAATCAGTAAACTTATCTTACTGCTTCTGCCACACATGCATTAATGGTTCTTGATACTGCATTGCTCACAATCGTTGCACGTGCAGCAGGGTCAATTGCTGCAGTGGCTAAATCTACTGCAGTCACGTTTTGTGGTGCTTTTTCACTGACACAACCACAAATTTCCGCTTGAACATTTTGCTTTTGCGTTGGTGTCATAACACGTGTCGCAGTGTGCCATGCAGGAATGTTATTTAATTCAGTCACGCACTTGGCATTAATTGCAATTTTAATAGCCGCCATACCCAATTGTTGAGTTGCTGTCGGTGCAGTTGTCGTTCCTGTAGTAGTACCTGTAGTTGTGGTACATGCAGATAAAACCAAAGCGATAGGTGCCAATACAGCGAGTAGTTTTTTCATGGATATTTCCTGTATTTAATATTCAAGTCATTTGGGTGAAACAATGCCGCTATTGTGCCTAAACTTGTTTGGCGAAGGAATAGCTTTTTGCAATTTCTACATTCAAGTGCTTAGGCTAGAGGCTGTTGATAATTCTTCTATGTTTGCGACATGAGAGATATATCTCGCAACGTTTTTTAGCCGATATAAAGCATGAGGCAGGAAATTAGTCATTCTAAATGACTGACTCATAACGCAATAGCAGCAAAAAATATGCTCGTTCCCTCAAGAACGCTATTTTTTTGCAGCGTCGCAGATTTTCAACACTCCGTTGCAGGTGGATACTTTTTTCGCTACATGCTGTTGTTTAGCATGCAAGCACACTATTCGCCTGAAATACAACATGAACAGTTCCACTTCATATTACACCCGTACCGCACAAGTTTTACATTGGCTCATGGCGATTATTTTTATTGGTGATTCGCTTATTTTGGCGTTACACCCACCCTGCGCCACAACTGCCTGACAGCATGTCACCGTTGATGAAAACACTAGCGCATTTAGGACATCTAGGTCTGTATTTTATGCTGATTGCGATTCCAATCACGGGCTGTTTGTTTAGCTGGAGCGTGGGTAAACCTGTGCCTGTGTTGTATTTATTTGAAATTCCAGCCTTGGTGGATAAGAACTCCGAACTATTAGCAATTGTTAAACCTGTGCATACTTATTTGTCATGGTTTGCAGGGGCAATGGTGGTTGGGCATATGCTTGCAGCACTTAAACATCACTTTATAGATAAAGACGATGTATTGCGTAGTATGACGCAACAAGGTAAATAATTTTTAAAGCTTGAGTTTAAAGCGATTCAAATCGTTCTCCCACAAAAAAGCAGCTTAAATTAAGCTGCTTTTTTGTAGTCTAAGCTAATCTAAATTCAGTTTAACTCATCCCAATGCTTGAATTTGCTCAATCCATTTTTGCTTTTCTTCAGCCGAAATAAATGAAGCTTCAAAAGAATTAACCGCCAATTGTTTTAATTCAGCATTGCTTAAATCTAAAGCTTGGCTAATAGCAACAAAGTTATCATTCATATAACCACCAAAATAAGATGGATCATCTGAATTAACTGTCACTTTAACACCCTGCTGCAATAAACGGCGGATGTTGTGCTGTGCCATATCATCCACTACGCATAGCTTTAAATTACTCAATGGACAGACCGTGAGCGGCATTTTCTCTGCAATTAGACGTTGCATTAATACAGGATCTTCTTCAGAACGCACACCATGATCAATACGGTTTACTTTCAGTAAATCTAATGCTTCCCAAACATATTCGGCTGGCCCTTCTTCGCCTGCATGTGCCACGACTAAAAAGCCTGCTTCACGTGCTTTGGCAAAGACACGTTCAAACTTTGAAGGTGGATGTCCAACTTCGCTTGAGTCCAAACCCACTGCGATAATTTGATCTTTATAAGGCAAAGCCTGTTGAAGTGTGGCAAATGCTGCATCTTCGCTTAAATGACGCAAGAAACACATAATTAAATTTGAACTGATGCCTAATTTTGTTTGCGCATCATCACAAGCACGTTGTAAGCCATTAATCACGGTTGCAAATGCCACACCACGCTCGGTATGGGTTTGCGGATCAAAAAACATTTCGGTATGTACCACACGGTCTTCAACACATTTTTCAAAATATGCCCAAGCCAAATCGTAAAAATCTTGCTCATGCACCAACACTTGTGCGCCTGCATAATAAATATCTAAAAAAGACTGCAAGTTATGAAAGTTATATGCTTGTTTGACTTCTTCTACGGACTCATAAGGGATGTCTATTTGGTTGCGCTGCGCAATGGCAAACATCAATTCAGGTTCAAAAGTACCTTCAATATGCACATGCAATTCTGCTTTAGGTAATGCACAGATTAGCTCAAGTTGATTCATGTTCTGTCCTTTTTGCTATTTTATGGGAGAATATTAAAAAATTGATCAAAATAAAAAAGGGTGCAAACTGAGTTTACACCCCTTTTCAGTTTAAGAATATTAACCGCCAAACATGGCAAATTTTAATGCCCAAAGTGCAGCAATAATCCACACCATATAAGGTACAGACTTGGCTTTGCCAGTGAGTAGTTTAATCAGCGCATAGCTAATAAAGCCCATAGCGATGCCATCGGCAATAGAATAAGTAAATGGCATGAACACGACTGTTAAGAATGCAGGCACGGCTTCGGTGATGTCATCCCAATCAATATGCACAATGCCTTGAATCATCAACACACCCACAAATAACAAGGCAGGTGCAGTCGCAAAACCTGGTACCGATTGCGCAAGTGGTGCCAAGAACAAACAGGCAATAAACAACAAGCCAACAATCACTGCGGTTAAGCCTGTACGACCACCCGCTGCAACACCTGCAGATGATTCAATATACGGCGTTGTTGAAGATGTACCCAATGCCGCACCTGCAACAATTGCAGAAGAATCGGCAAAAAGTGCTTTTTTCAAACGGGGTAATTTACCATCTTGCAACAAGCCTGCACGGTGTGAAACACCCACTAAAGTACCTGTAGAGTCGAATAAATCGACTAAGAAAAATACGAAAATTACGCCAATTAAACTTGCTGTAAATAGACCTTCAAAGTCCATTTGCATAAAAGTAGGTGCAATAGATGGAATTTCACCAACCACACCTTTAAATTCGCTTAAACCTAAAGCTGTTGAAATAGCAGTCAGCACCAAAATACTGATGATAATTGCACCACGTACTTTAAAGTGATGCATTACTACAACCATTAAAAAGCCAAGTAGCGCTAACAGTACTGATGGTTGTTTTAAGTCACCCAAGCCCACCAAAGTCGCAGGATTATCAACAATAACACCTGCATTTTTTAGGGCGATTAAAGCTAGGAATAAACCAATACCACCGCCAATGGCTAGTTTTAATGACATGGGAATGGCATTAACAATGGCTTCACGGATTTTAAACATGCTAATGGCAATGAAAATAATCCCTGATACAAAAACTGCAGCCAAAGCCGTTTGCCAAGGCACACCCATGCCTAAACACACCGAGTAAGTGAAATAGGCGTTTAGCCCCATGCCTGGTGCGAGTGCGATTGGGTAATTGGCAACAATTCCCATCACCAAGCAGCCAATAGCTGCGGCTAAACAGGTGGCGACAAAGACAGCTCCATGATCCATTCCTGTTTCAGATAAAATCATCGGATTGACAATAATGATGTAACACATGGTTAAGAATGTGGTTACACCCGCCAAAATCTCGGTACGGAATGTGGTCTTGTTTTCGCTTAATTTGAATAAGCGCTCAAGCATTCCCGCTGAGGATGGATTAGGAGTCGTCATGACCTAGCCCCTGTAAATAAACTGAATTTGCAGCATGACGCAATTTTAAGTCAGCACTTAAAAGCCTGTGTCAGTTGCGGCAATGGATTTGCCCAATGAGCATGTAAAATTACATGAAAAAGATAAACTTAATTCACAATCAAGCATTTGATTTTATCAAAATCAAAAATTCGGAATGCTAAATAAAAAAGCCGCATAAATTTTATGCAGCTTTGTTCATCTTTTTTTTACTTCAGTCACTCTCAAAAGTAATGCCTTTGAGTTGTGATGAAGCAGTTTCAATTGGCAAATTATACCATAGGGATTTTTTAAAAATTCTAGTTTTTTGAATTAAAGATAAAATTTTACGATAAAGTGAAGCACACAAAAGTGTGATGAATAAAGCAATTACCACACATTATGTTAGAAATTTCTACGCTTATTCTGTGACTTGCAAAATCTGTGGTGTAGCCGCTTCTGTTTTTTCTAGCGATAAATTTGCAGATTCAGTCAAAACTCGGTTCAGTTCTGCCTGCTTTCGCGTTTCCTCTTCCAAGTAAACGAGATAACCTAATAAAACGACCAACACCACCAAAACTGGCACAAGAATGTGTTTCATGTCATTTACTTTTATTGAACAATTTTCATACATATTAGCAAAAATTATGCGCGGTGTAACTCTTAATACGCCCCAGTCAAAATTTGTGCTTCAGCGATCAAACTCAATCTATTACATTAAGCCATTGTATGAATGGTATTTTTAAAACGTTTCCAAGATACATAGAAAAATGTTGTTGCAATTGCGATTAACCATAGAAAGGAAGGCCAGACCACATCCAATCCTGCATTTCGGTATAAAATTGCTTGCGCCAATGTTACAAAATGCATTGTCGTTGCAATCAACATGATATTTTGAATAATTTCTGGCATGCTTTCTCGTGGTGTACTTGCCCCAGACAACATTTGCAAGGGAATCAGAATAAGCATCATCAGCAAACCGAATTGCGGCATCGATTTAGACACGGTTGCCATATATATACCCATTGAGGTTGTTGCAAATAAGGTCAGCAAGGCTCCAAAGAAAAATAACAGCAAACTTCCTTCTATGGGTACCTGTAATGCCCCCTGCACCACTACTTTTAAGCCTAAAAAAGCTGCTAAAAGCACCACAAGGCTCATCGATAAAACCTTTGCCAGCATAATTTCAAAAACCGTGACTAGCATAACCGTTAAATGCTTAATGGTGCCATGTTCTCGCTCACGAATCAGTGCACAAATGAAATGTGGAAAGAGGCTTCAAAGCTCTAGTGCAAAATAAAAACCAATTAGTGCAAAATAAGCCGAAAACTTACATGTGTACACCACTGTGTACATATTTTTAAACTATAAGCGAATTTATGTATCTTTAAGAAAAGCAATAAAAAAGCCCTAAATCGTTATAATTCAGAGCTTTATTACTTATATGAAGTTATGTAACAACATATAATTTTAATGTATTGGTAGGCATATCCAGACTCGAACTGGAGACCTCTACGATGTCAACGTAGCGCTCTAACCAACTGAGCTATACGCCTAAAGTGCTTCGCATCATATTCAGTTTTGATTTTTAAGACAAGTCCTTTCTGTGTTTTTTCAACACATCCGAGCAAGTTTTAAGCAAATCAAAAAACACCTGCTCTGAAACACGGTCATGTTCAGGCGCATAAGAATATTGTTGATAGCACACGCCTAAACGCTTAAATGCCTCTTGTTCATTTGCATCTACCTGCGCTGCTAAACGCTGCATCCACACACTCACTGTTTCTGCATCCTGTTTTTGCAACTGAGCGGGCAATCTTTTAGAAAATTTGTCTAAGGCACGATTTATGCGAGAACCTTGCTGACGTTTTTTCCAAAAAATCCAGCCAAAATACCCTGCTAAGATCATGAGAATACTTGAAACCAACACCGCTGCCAAAGCATAGTTTGAGTGCAGCCCTAAGCGTCCAAACCAGTGACGCTGTGACTCGGCATCATAACCCACGACCTTGCTTTGCCATTGATAACTTGCATAATCACTCCACACCCGTAAAGAACGAATAAAATTAGAATGTTGGTATTGCCACATTTGTGTGTCAGCACCCAAAACGGCCCGATCATCTGCCATTAGGTTTTGCATACCATCATCTATACGTTGAGGTGCAATGATGGCTGTCGGGTCTATGCGTACCCATTGTTGATTGAGCAACACTTCTGTCCAAGCATGTGCATCTTGCTGTCGTACTTCCCAGCTTTGTCCATCGGGTGCAAGTTCCCCACCCTGATAGCCCACGACTACACGCGCTGGAATCCCGACATAACGCATCAATAAGGCAAAACTTGAGGCATAATGTTCACAAAAACCTTGCTTACTCTGAAACAAGAATTCATCGACTCGGTTTTGTCCGAGCATTCCAGGTTTTAAGGTATAACTAAAGCCATTATTGCGATACCACTGCAATACATTCTGCACGTAGCGTTCAGGTTGTTGCTGACTTTGAGCAAACATCTGCAGGGCAAATTGCTGAGCTTTTGGGTCAGATTGCGTCTGTACCTGAACATTTAAACGCTGGCTAAAGCGTCGATAACGCTCGTTCTGTGCATCATCCCCTTGAATACGTGCAGATTCCCCAACCCACTGCAAAGCAATCGGTTGAATCCGACCATTTTGACGCTGTGGCACCATACTCCAATCACGGCGTAATACATAACCGTGTTGATTCGGTACAGATTTTTCCAGCGCCATAATCCACTGTGCACGTGGGTCTGCTGCAATATATTGATACTGAAAATCGACTTGCTCTGGCTGTAATTGTGCTGCCTGAACGGGTTGTTGATTGCTAAAATTGCTTGTCCATGTGCGACCATCATATTGATCAAGTACCATCGCCCGCCAATATAGTTTTGAACGTGGCGGCAGTTGCTGCATATTCCCCACAATACGAAATGCCAAAGCAGAAGATTGTGATAATTCGGCAATATCGCCCGGTGACATCGTGTCACTAATACCTGTCACGCCTTTGGCATCAGGAATAGGTACATGCCACAATGGCGGTAAACGTGGAAAGAATAAAAACAATAATAAAAAGAATGGCAAAGCGTATGCGATAAACTTGGCGACATTTTTAAGGTCATGCTTTGCATCTTGCCTGCTCGAATGACGCGACGCATAATCTGAAAATGCACTTTTTTGAATCCGATATAACCCAATTAAACAACTGATTAAACATAGAATGACCAACACGGTCATCCACATGCTCTGGCTGTATAAAAATGAACTGGCGCTCACAAAAAGCGCAAAATTAAATAAAATAATCAGGTCGCGCTGAGTATGACTTTCTAAAGCTTTGGCAAACAAAAAGGTGCTTAATAAGGCAACCCCTGCCTCTACACCAATCAGGCTTTTATAACTCAAATAAATGCTGGCTAAGGCACAACAGGTCAATCCATAAGTCCAAACTTTAGAAATACGCGCTGTCTTGTTTTTATAGTGAAGATACAACAGCAACAACATGAGTCCGAAAATGACACTCAATGCCACAGGGCTAAACAGCATGTGAGCAGCCAAAATTAAGATCAGGCTAAGCAGAATAGATTGCTGAATCGAATTGTGCATTATCATCAAGCCTGTGCCAAAAGAATTTTTGCCTGTTTCAACTGCCGCTCGCCTACGCCTTTTTCAAGGGTCGCATGCGGCAAAAACATCGCATAATTCAACTGTTGTTGTTCACATTGTTCAACTAAGCCCATCATCAAACTTAGTTTTTCTTCGTGGGTCGGTGCAGGCATGTGTTCATAGTGAATGTCGATACTCTGTTGATCCTGATATTGTTCAAAAACTTTCACATATAAGCCCTGACCGCGTGCCGCTTGCTTCCACGACACGGCTTGTAAGGAATCGCCCAATTGAAAATCACGCAGCTCACGAAACTCGTCTAAATCGGGTTGAAAGCTGTGTTGATGCTGTTTATTCTCTGCGCTATACATGGCGGCTTTGGGTGCCACCCACGCGGTACGTGACAAATTCAAATAAGTCCACGCACGTACCAAGCCAAAAGGATAAACCGAATAAATGTGTAAATAAGGATAATGAAACTGCCCACGTTGCGCTGCAAAAAATGTCAACACATACTGCTGCTGAGTGTCTTGAATAAGAACCTTTTCTAATTGATGATCGGCTTTAATCCATAAATAGCGTGCCTGCGCGACCTCTTGTTTGAAATGCAATTGTAATTGCAATACTTCACCTACTTGCCCAACTTCGGTGGTCACAATTTCAATCTCTAATTCATGCAGCTGCTTAAAGGTCAAATAAAAACTGATACATAAAATGGCACTGATCAAAAAGCAAAAGCCTAAAATCAGGTTATTGCCATAATTCACGCCTGCAATAAACGTGATCAAAATCAGCACTAAATACAGATAGCCCTGTTGGTAAATAAAAACCAAAATATCTTTTTGTTTTAAGGCCTTGTGTCGATCAAATTTAAAACGTGTCTTGATCCAGTTTTGCCATGCCTGCTTAAACATGCGTGTACTAACTCACTTTAACCTGTTGCATCACATACAAAGTTTCTGCCTCACTCAATCCAATACGATGTGCAGCAACTGCCACAAATACCGCTTGAATATCATCGGCAGTGACAAAACTACGTTGCTCAATTAGAGCATGTGCTTGTGCTGCTTTTTTCAATGCCAAAACACCACGGGTAGATAATCCGTGACGCACTTTACGGGTTTCTGTGGCTAAGTCGAGTAAGTAATCTAGCGCGGTATCTGACACATAAATTTCCGTGACCAATTGCTGTAAATTTAAAATTTCTGTTTCAGTAAAAATATGGGCCAAACTGGCAATCAGCGCATGTCTGGAGTTTTGTTGCAGCAACATTTTTTCAGCAAAACGCGATGGATAACCCAAAGACAGACGCATTAAAAAACGATCAAGCTGTGATTCTGGCAGCGCATAAGTACCACTTTGAAACAGTGGATTTTGTGTGGCAATCACCCAAAAAGGTTGCGGCAAGCTATAACGCACACCATCCACCGTAACCGCGCCTTCTTCCATCGCTTCCAACAAGGCACTTTGGGTTTTAGGCGAACAACGGTTAATTTCATCTGCCAATAAAATTTGGGTAAAAATAGGGCCTTGCTTAAACTCAAATTGATGTTCTTTTTGATTAAACATATTCACGCCAATCACATCACTGGCCAGCATGTCATTGGTAAACTGAATACGCTGAAATTGCAGACCCGCCAAGTGCGATAAGGCACTCGATAAAGTCGTTTTACCTAATCCGGGTAAATCTTCAAAAAGCACATGCCCGCCCGCCAACAAACAACTTAACGCCAATTTGGTCTGCTGTTCTTTATCTAAAATAATGGTATTAATTTCAGTCAAAAAAGCCTGAATTTTTCCAGCATAAGATTCAATCTGTGCATTGAGCTGTTGCTGCGCTTGCGTCAGTTGTTGTTTTTGAACTTTTTCTGTACCCCAAATCACAGTAAATCCCCTTATCCCCAATAAAAAACGGCGCATGTTTAAACATACACCGTTTTGCTAAATTTCCAAAGAAATCCTCGAGATATTCTAAACTGCCTAAAAAAGTAAGTTTTAAACAGCTCGTATCTCTATACGTTTCCATCGTGATACGGGATTAACACGGACACTTTTTCAAACCACCTTTTGCCGATGGATAACGCGCATCGACACAGTAGCGATAAAAAGTCTTCGGATCCATGGCTTCTAAATCTGGATGATGCTTACGCATGTGTTCCAAATAATTCTGATAATCGGGTACACCGACCATTAAACGAAAACTTTGTTGCAAACGCTGCCATAAAGTAGCGATACGCGACCAGTTTTTCGGATTCAGAATCAAATCCTTTTGCGACATGATGGTCATTTTAATGATGTTGTAAATCACCGTTTTACTCTGTTGGGCAAATTTAAGCTTAATCATGTGCTCACTCCTAATGACCACTATTCGGCTGAATCGTTTCAGGATCACGATAAATCGCTTCAGCTTCATGTACAGTTGGTGTTGGACTTGCCAAGGCACGACGAATCACCCCAATGGCAGCGAACAACATCACAAATGCCACAATCATAAAGAAACCACATAACACGGCATTAATTTGATTGGACATGACAATGGTTTGCATTTCAGTCACTGTTTTTGCAGGTGCTAAAATTTCATTGCGTTGAATTGCAGCATTGAAACGATCTGCTTGCGCCAAGAAACCAATTTTGGGATTGTCGTGGAAAATCTTTTGCCAACCTGCAGTCATTGAAGTAATGAACAAGAAAACTGTAGGGATAATCGTCACCCAAACATATTTTTCTTTTTTCATTTTAAACAGAATCACTGTACCTAAAATGAGCGCCATCGCTGCCAAAATTTGGTTACCAATACCAAATAGAGGCCATAAGCTATTAATACCGCCTAAAGGATCGACCACGCCTTGATAGACGAAGAAGCCCCAACCAGCCACCGCAACTGCTGTGCCAAGCAAGTTACCAAAGAAGTTATGTGAGTTTTTCACTGCAGGAATAACAATACCTACAGTATCTTGCACCATAAAACGGCAAGCACGTGTGCCTGCATCTACTGCAGTTAAAATAAATAAGGCTTCAAATAAAATGGCAAAGTGATACCAGAATGCCATCATTGAGCGGTTATTAAAAATCTCGGTGATGATATGTGCCATACCAATTGCAAACGTTGGCGCACCACCCGTACGTGACAGAATCGAGCTTTCACCGACTTCTTTTGCCAAAATGGTTAAAGCCTCAGGAGTCACTACAAAGCCTAAATTTCGTACCGCTTCTGCTGCACTTTCCACCGTTGTACCTAAAACTGCAGTGGGTGCATTAATGGCAAAGTACACGCCTGGGTCTAGCACCGTGGCACAAATCATTGCCATGATTGCCACGAAAGACTCCATCAACATGCCGCCATAACCAATCATCCGAATGTCTTTTTCGTTATTGACCAGTTTTGGCGTCGTACCTGAAGACACTAAGGCGTGGAAACCTGAAATCGCACCGCAGGCAATGGTAATAAATAAGAATGGGAACAATGAACCCGCAAATACTGGCCCTGTACCATCAATAAAATGGGTCACCGCAGGCATCTTCATTTCAGGCATTGCAAACACAATCCCGACAGCCAAACCCGCTATAACACCAATTTTTAAGAACGTCGATAAATAATCACGTGGCGCCAATAACAACCACACTGGCAAAACTGAAGCAATAAAACCGTAGGCAATTAAACACCACGTTAATTCTGTGCCACTTAAAGTAAATAAAGGCCCCCAGAATGGATGCTGTGCAACATTTTCACCATAAATAATACCCATCATCATCAGGACAAAACCAATAATGGAAACCTCAGCAATTTTCCCCGGACGAATAAAACGCATATAAATGCCCATGAAAATCGCAATTGGGATGGTGGCTGCAATACTAAATACGCCCCACGGACTATTGGTTAAAGCTTTCACGACAACCAAAGCGAGTACGGCAAGAATAATCACCATCACGCCCAGCGCACCCAGCATGACAATCACACCAGCAAATGAACCCAACTCTTGTTTTGCCATTTCTCCCAAAGAACGCCCATCACGACGTGTAGAAATAAACAAAACCAAAAAGTCTTGGACTGCACCTGCCAACACCACCCCGACTAAAAGCCAGATCGTGCCGGGTAAATAACCCATTTGTGCTGCAAGAATAGGCCCAACTAAAGGGCCTGCACCTGCAATCGCGGCAAAGTGGTGACCAAATAACACACTTTTATTGGTGGGCACATAATCTAAACCGTCAGCCAAACGATGTGCGGGCGTTAAGCGTCGCTCATTCAACTCAAATACTTTGGTGGCAATAAATAAACTGTAGAAGCGGTATGCAATGCTATAGACACAGACCGCAGCTAAAACTAACCAGACTGCATTGACGTGTTCGCCTCTACTGACTGCCAATATCCCAAAAGATACTGCACCCAATATAGCGACCAAAAGCCATATAATTTTTGAAGTCAGACCTGACTTCGGTTGAACTGTTTCCATGTCAATCTCTCTTCTTGTTACATTTTTTAAGCGTTACTTTTATTGTCGAGATGTAGCTTTATTTCCTAAATCCTTGGTTGATCCTGCTCCTTTTATTTTGATGTCTGCTGCCCTTACATCCATAGTGTGCGCTACCGTACACTTAAATGGAGCACCAACAGTTTCCTATACTTTTCACCTATTCTTTTACCACATAATCAAATCAACAAAAAAGGGGGATGACGCGAATCATCCCCCTCTTTTACTTATGATTTATCAATAAATCATTATGCGCGTTCTAGGTATTCACCTGTACGTGTATCTACACGAACGCTTTCTTCTTGCTGTACGAATAAAGGAACACGTACCACTGCACCTGTTTCTAATTTCGCTGGTTTACCGCCACCACCAGAAGTATCGCCACGTACACCCGGATCAGTTTCGACAATTTTTAATACCACGAAGTTTGGTGCGTTTACAGTTAAAGGCACACCGTTAAACAACATAATGGTACATTTTTCGTTTGAATCATCTTTTAACCATTTTGCAGCATCGCCCATTGCGGTTTTGTCAGCAGCAATTTGCTCAAAAGATACAGGATCCATGAAGTTCCACATTTCGCCATCGTTGTAGAGGTATTCCATTTCTACTTCTACAATGTCAGCTGCTTCTAGTGAATCACCAGACTTAAATGTTTTTTCTAAAACTTTACCAGAACGAAGGTTACGAAGTTTTACGCGGTTAAACGCTTGACCTTTACCTGGCTTTACATATTCATTTTCCATGATTGAACATGGGTTACCATCAAGCATAACCTTAAGGCCTGACTTGAAATCATTCGTAGAATAATAGGCCATGACTGGCACACTCCAAACTGACTAACTTAACTATTTATGTTACAAAGCAAATGACCAACGCAGCTTTGCGATGCTCGCCATCTTGCAACATCTTTTTTCATCGGACGTATTGTAAATGAGCAAGCCATAACGAAGCAATGAAAATCCACTACCGATCACCTCAAGATATCGGTAAAATCAGCTGTTTTGTAATGATTCTGATTCAAAGCGATTAATCATTCGCGGCATTCACGCTCAATGAACAAAGAATTCATCTACGCTAAATAGATGTGTACTTGGTTCCTTTCACCTCATATTTAAATCTTTTCTGGCATGATCAACTACCTGTACCAAGAACAAAACTGGCAATCTCAACTCAGTGACTTGATCACCGACCCACGCGAATTGTTAAATATTTTAGAGCTGTCTGAACAGCAGTTGCTGTCAGGTGCTTTACTGGCATCCAATCAGTTTAAATTGCGTATCCCGCGTGCATTTGTGGCCAAAATGCAAAAAGGCAATCCACTCGATCCTTTACTGTTACAGGTTCTGCCGCATCATTTAGAACTGGAAGATCATCCTGGATTTGTGACCGATCCTTTGGGTGAGGAACAAGCCAATCAACAACCTGGAGTCTTACACAAATATAAATCACGCTTTTTGCTGACCTTGACTGGTGCTTGCGCAGTACATTGTCGTTATTGTTTCCGCAGGCACTTTCCTTATCAGGAAAATCTGCCAAAAACTGAAGACTGGGACAATATCCGTAATTACATTGAAAGTCAGCCCGATATTAATGAAGTGATTTTAAGTGGTGGCGACCCGCTCACTTTGTCAAATCGTAAATTAAATATCTGGATTGAGCGATTGGCGTCTATTCCGCAAATAAAATTTTTGAGAATTCATTCACGAGTTCCGATTGTTATTCCCAACCGTGTCGATGAATCGCTGATTTCCTTACTAAAAAATAGTAGGCTGCGTATTATTCTAGTGGTACACTCGAACCACGCATCAGAATTAGATGACTTTACCTGTTCGCAACTTGCCAAGTTAGTCGAACAAAACATCACCGTTCTGAATCAAGCAGTCTTATTAAATGGGGTCAATAATTCTGCTCAGGTCTTGGTCGATTTAAGCTATCGTCTTTTTGATGCAGGGGTGATGCCTTACTATTTACACGTGTTAGATAAAGTAAAAGGAGCGCATCATTTTGATCTAATGCCATCTGACATTGATCATATTTATAAAGAGCTTTTAGCGAACTTGCCAGGCTATCTCGTTCCTAAACTCGTTAGGGAAATTGCGGGCGAAAAAAACAAGACACCGCTTTTTGGGGTTTCAACTTATTGAGTTAAATAACAACCATGAACATGAATACTTCAGATCTTTTTCAGGTTCCCAGCGAACTAAAGCTGGAGCAATTGAGTTTTTGTCAAAATACGGTTAAAAGCATTCAGGCATGGGCAGCGGATTTATCCATTTTACAATTGGGTGATTCTTCCCAAGCTCTATTTAATGCACTTTTAGAAATTTCAGAACTGAAATGTCAGGAAACATTACGTTTTGACTTAATTCAAGCTATTCATCCGACACTTGAAAATGTGCTTACCAGTCTGGAAAAGCATTTTTTCAACCAGGCTTTGATTAGTAATGACCGCAACGATCATATTATTGAACTCGCGCTGTTATTACGCAGTCATTTCGCCAAAGTCTATATTAATATTTCCCGACGTAGCCACCAACAACTCACCCAACAAAAATTTTCTTTATTTGCCTTTAATTTAAAAAAGAACTTACAAACTGCACGAGTTCTATCTAGCTATTATGCTTTACAACAATTAGCTCTACTGCGCTATCAACAACACATGCTTTATAGCCACGCCTTGCCAAATCAGTGGTTAATTGCACACCAACTTTTAGATACAGCCATTCAACAACATTATTATTTAAATAATATTAATCAGTTACAAGGCACACAACATCAACTGATTAATATTGCTCAAGCCTATGCACAGCTGATTTTATTGGAAATTTTCAATACCCATCAAATTCGACCTGCAGAAATTCAAGGCTTATATCTCTGTAGCTTTGATTGGGCAAAACTGATTCAAGTTTTACCCAAAGAAACGACGCTTTCACGTTATGTGGTCGATGCAAGCAAAGATCATCCACCTATTTACAATACGCACCAAAGCCAAGGTTTTCATGCCAATATTTTTATTGCAACTCAACCCCTACTCGATCATTTAAATGAAGTTCAAGGTCGTAAAGGTGAACATTTATCACGCAATGAAAAGCTATTCTTAACCCCTGCTTTGCATTTCCATTTGCACAATATTTTGACCAATACAGCAGAACGTGTGCATGAGCGTTATGAATATTCGGCACGGATTAAAATTTGCTTTGGTTTGACTGTGGCACATTTTTATCTGTCTAATGGTAAAAACTTCAATGAAACGCTGGCTTTGGGCGATAACTACCAATTCCAGAATGAAAGCCAGTTTATCAATGCCATGCATACCAACTCTACGGTAGATATTAGCGCTGTTAAAACCTTAGACCGTGAAGCCAAACAAATTTACAATGCCGATGTTTTAGATATTAGTGTCAATGGCTATCGTATTAAATGGACGGGTGAAACACCGAAAAACCTTAAAACAGGTGAATTTATTCTGGTTCAGGAAAATAGCCAAAGTCCGTGGCGTGGTGGTGTCATTCGCTGGATTAAACAATCTGCTGAAAAAAGCTTAGAACTTGGCTTGGAAATTTTAACCCAAGATATTTACCCTTGTGCTGTTTTTGTTAAAACAGATCGGCATACAGGACATTATCATCCAGCATTATTGGTACAAAGTACGCAGGTCAATGAAGTCAATACCTCATTGATTTTGCCAAGTCTGCAATTATTACGTGACAAACAAACCGTACAGCTACGTTTAGGTGAAGAAGAACTAAAAGTGTTCTTAATTAAGCCGTTATTGATTACCCAAAGCTTTATGCGCTTTGATTTTGAGTTGTTGAATGACCAACAACAGCCTTTACTTGATGGTTTTATTCAGAAACAAGTGAATGAAGTTAAAAATCACGATTTATGGGAAGCATTAAAGTGAGAAATCCATTATTGTCTAAAAAGCTCAAACGTACCGAAACACGTTTACTCATAATCGATGACAACCAAATACGTTTTAATCAAATTTGTGAACAACTCACTGCAAATGAGCACCGTGTTCAGGCTTATCTATTAGATGACATTAAAAACTTTGAAAAACAATTACATTTAACTTGGGATTTGGTGATCTTTGGTCGTGCTTATGACCTAAAAGTCGATCAGGCACTCACTTTAATTCGTGCATCACAGCAACCAAATTTACCGCTACTTTTGCTCAAACCAGACGATTACGATGCCACGCAATACACCAGTTATGTGCGCAAAGGCATCTATGACATTATCAATTTAGATTACCCCGAACGCTTCTATTTTGGCTTAATTCGCGCACTGTCTTTTAGTCGCTTACAGCAGTCACAAGAACAACTTATGACTGAACTGGAAAATGCACAATCACAAGCTCAGGCGTTGGTCGAAGACAGTAGCAAAGCAGTAGCCATTATTCAGGAAGGAATTCATGCACAAGCCAATGCTGAATATTTACAGCTATTTGGTTTAAAAAGTGAAGATGACCTTATTGGCTTGCCATTATTGGATTTATTGCAACCGCAAGATATTACAGATTTTAAATTCCGCTTTAAGAAAGTCAGTCAAGGACAATTTGAACACGGCCGTTTTGATATTCATAGCCAAAACCCGCTTCTGGCAAAACAAAACCCGCTCAAAATTGAATTTGTTGGAGCAGCTGACGACGCCATACAAATCACCATAGATATTGAAAATACGGCGCAAAATACTGTCCCTGCTCAAACGACAGCAGACAAAGCAGCGACAAAACCAAGCACCTACCAATTGGTAAATCGCACTTTAGCCAAACAGCCATCTAATGCCAATGCTTTGGTGGTGTTTTCTTTGGCGAACTGCCCTGAATCAATTTTCCAAGCCGACTGGCAAACCACAAAAAATTACTTTGCCAACATCCGAAACTTTTTAAAAGAACAGACCAATGTACCTTTATTTAATGTGAGTAATGGTTTAGTGGTTGGTTTGTTCCAAGCAGAATCGCCTGCAATTTTAGAATCGAAACTGATTGGCTTAAATTCACTCACGAAACCTCAATTACTTACGGTAGATCAACACAGCTACCCGCTTAATTTGCGTATTGGTTATGTGCCACTCACTCAAGACATTCAAAATGAAAGCAGTTTTGAGCAACTGATTAGTCAAGGTTTTGCCAACGCATTACCACAACCGCAAGAACAACATAACTCAGGTTTAGCCTTAGACTTGTCATTTGGTGAATCTAATTTAAATGTAATTGAATCTGCCGCAGCTGTACCACAATCGTATAGTGAATCTGCGATTATTGCAGCGATACGTCAAAGTCTTGATCGTGGTGAAATTCATCTGAAGTATCAACAACTTTATGATAAGCAAGACACCAATTTATATACCTATGAAGTAACTAGTGGCTTTATTTTCAATAGTGAATGGAAATCACTGACAGGCTTAATAGATTTGGCTGAAGACCCAGAATTATCCATTAAACTGGATCGTTGGATTTTGGTCGAAGCTTGTAAACAATTGCACAACTTCATCACCCAATATCCTGAAGCGAAGCTGATTATCAATTTAAACAAATTTGTTTTATTACAAGACCGCAGCTTCCCTGAGTTTGTGTCTAAACTGATAACGATTATTGGTAGCCGCCTCAGCCATCCATTAATTTTGCAATTCTCTGAAGAAGACATCAGCCAAAACTTAGGTGATGCGCAGAAACAAATCAGTTTATTACGTCAGCACGGCGCTGAAATTTCTCTGCGTGATTTTGGTCATTCGATTTATAGTGAATCTATCTTGAAACAAGTCGATATTCACTACTTGACCTTGCACAGTGCACTGACTGAAAAACTGGCTGCTGATGACTCGACGCAAGAATTACAGGAACAATTGAGCATTTATAGTGAAATTAAACCTGTAGAAGTGTTATTGCGTGACTTAAATGATATGAACCTGTTTGCGAATGCGTGGAATGTCGATGCGCGCTTTATTCAGGGTGATTATTTCCAGAAAAAACTCGATCATTTAATTGATGTGCAAGACCAATAAGGTCTTGTGCATTAGGGTCTATTTGTAGACCCTAAAATTTAAGGCACAAAAAAACGGGCAATTGCCCGTTTTTTTCGTACTGGATATTAACGTTTGATAGAACGTGACATACCAGCAAAACGTTGTTTGAACTTGTCGATACGACCGCCAGTGTCAACGTTCTTTTGCTTACCAGTGTAGAACGGGTGGCATGCAGAACATACGTCAAGATAAAGAGTTTCTTTACCAACTGCTGAACGAGTTTCGATTACGTTACCGCAAGAACAAGTTGCAACTAATTTTTCATATTTTGGGTGAATATCGGCGCGCATCGTCGATTACTCCTAAGATTTAAGAAGGCTTAAGCTGTCATCGCAATTGGTCACTCTCATTAAAAAAATGAGGACATGCTTTAAAAGCAGACCAACACCACAACAGACCATTCTTTTGGCCCACCGAGACGGATACCGTCAGAGCTAAGCACAACAAGTTGGGCAATATTATACGGAATAAAATATTTTAAAGCTAATTATTCTTAGGAATTTAATTCTTGCGGTTCGGTCGAATCGGGCTGCTTTTCGAGATAATTGGCTATCACACCGCACACCATCAACTGAATTTGATGGAAAATCATGATCGGTAAAACAATCATCCCCAACGGCTGCCCAATAAATAAAATTTGCGCCATCGGTACACCACTGGCTAAGGTTTTTTTGGAGCTACAAAAAAATGCGGCAATTTGGTCTTCACGTGCAAAACCCAACCATTGCGGCACAACCCACGCCAACCACATCACAAGGGTCAATAACACGGAACAAGCAATAATCAACAGCAATAAAGTCATACCACTAACTTGATGCCACAATCCTGCTACCACTGCCCCACTAAATGCACCATAAACCACCATCAAAATCGAACCCTGATCAAATACCTTGACCAGCTTTGGTAATTTCAACATCTGAGGAAAAACATAAGGACGTAATAACTGCCCCAAAATAAATGGCACCAATAACAATAAAGTAATTTGAATAATCGAATTTGTCGGGTCAAAACCGTGTTCAGACTGCCCTAAAATAAAGATGCCTACTAAAACTGGGGTAATAAACATCCCAATTAAATTAGAGAATGACGCACTGCAGACTGCGCTGGCAACATTGCCTTTTGCCACTGACGTAAAGGCAATTGAAGATTGCACGGTTGAAGGCAAAAAGCACATGAACAAAAAGCCCCAATACAGCTCCTGCCCGAGCATTGGCACTAGAATTGGCTTTGCCAGCAAACCTAAAATTGGGAATAACGCAAAGGTAAAAGTAAATACCAACGCATGCAATTTCCAATGCATCATGCCCTGAATGACAGCTTCACGTGATAATTTCGCCCCATGCAAAAAGAATAAGATTGCAATGGCAACTGTCGTAATCACACTAAAAACTTCGGCTGCTTGCCCTGACACAGGCACGACACTGGCGAGGATGACCATCACAAACAAAAGAATGGTAAAGCGATCCAATGCCAATAACTTCAACATAAACACATCCTGTATATTCTTTTACTGTTGCAAAAAAGCCCAGCAATTTTTACCTTTCGATAAAGGTATATTACTGAGCAATATTCAAAAAGCGAGCATTTTCAGGCGATGTTCAATATTTTCAAAATGAATACTGAACAACATTCAGTTTATTGCGCCATAAAGGTTTGGTTTTTACTGCTTCACTGATGAAGACTTAGTTATTACGTGCGTTCTGATCTTGCTGAATCAATTCAACTTTATAACCATCTGGGTCTTCAACAAAAGCAATGACAGTTACACCACCTTTCATTGGCCCTGCTTCACGTACCACATTGCCGCCGCGCGCTTTAATTTCTTCACATGCTTTGTAGGCATCGTCTACCGCAATTGCAATATGACCATAACCGTTGCCCAAATCATAGCTGTCTGTATCCCAGTTATGCGTCAACTCCAAAACGGTGTGATTTTCTTCATCGCCATAGCCTACAAAAGCAAGGGTAAAACGACCTTCTTCATAATCACGCTTACGCAGCAAAGTCATGCCTAAAACTTCTGTATAAAATTTTAATGATTGCTCTAAATTACCTACACGTAACATGGTATGCAGCATGCGCATGTCATTCATCCTTTTGTTCAATCGGTTTTGCTTGTATGTGTTGATGGTCACGTAACAATTTCGCCACCCACACCACTAAAATTAAAATAGGGATTCCAATTAATGTGGTCATGAGGAAAAAGTTTGGATAACCAATATTGGTCACTATAGTACCTGAATAACCACCTAAAATCTTAGGAGTCAAGGTCATGAGTGAGCTAAAAATTGCATATTGCACAGCAGTAAATGACACACTGGTTAAACTGGATAAAAATGCGATAAAAGCCGCGCCCGCTAAACCTGAAGCCAAGTTATCGACAATAATCGCAAAATATAACCATGCTGTGCTATATGGCTTAATCACCTTGCCCTGAATTTCAACCATATTGTTTGAAGATGATTGAACGATCGGCAAAGGTTGTATATCTACATCCAAAGCATTGCCTTCATGTGTGTTTAAATCGACCTGATAGGTTTGGCTGTGTTGTTGTACTGTTTGCTGTCTATTCAATAATACGGCTTGCAGTTGTTTACTTGGTGAGTCTGCCAAAAGCTGCCCTGCAATCGCTGCCGTAAAAATTCCTTGTGCATCTAGTTTTGCATCAAAATTTTGACCATCTAGCTGCAGTACAATTTTTTGCTGTTCGGTTAAGGCAGGCCCTGCATATTGCCCACGTACGACAATACTGTTGCTGGCTTCATTTTCGCTAATACGATTATCCGAAGTCAGTGGTAAAAACTGGAGTTGTGCAGTTTCAATCTCAGTTTGGTGCAAATACGGCATCGACACTAAACGTGACGGCGTATCGCCCGTTTGGTATTGCGCACGTACCTGAATTTCATCCTGTGTTGCTAAAACCTGACTAGGCACAGCCACTTTCCAATATCCAACTTCATCGGCCTGGGTTTGATATTGTTGCTGCCCCACAGAAACTTGCACATCGCTCAGTTGCTGTCCTGACTTCACCAGACCAATAAAAATAAGATTGGTGGATGATGCCAACACCGCGCCAACAAACATTAATTTCATAATGTTCATACGCTGTGCCAGTAAACCGCCCAAGAAGCCACCCACTAAACTGAAAATGACCCCATAAACCTTAACCGCTTCGGCAATTTGTTCTTTGCTAAAGTTCAAATCCTGATAGAACACATTGGAAATTACACCTGCAATAATGTCTGAAACTCGATAAAAACCAATCAAGAGTAATAACACCAGTGCCAGTTTCATGCCGTAGCGTTTAAAGAAATCTGCAACAGGATGCACCCATGTTTCAAATGCCATCTGTTTATTGACTGCGCCCAATTTGACCAAAATTGTGCCCATGCCTACAGCAGCCGCACCCGATGCAATAAAACGTAAAGCTTCTATAGAAAATAATAAAAATGCATCTTTGAGTTGGAATTGTTGTTTTAAGGCTTCGGTAAAATTACCCGAAAAGACGTAGCACAATACAAAACTGAATACCGCAACAAAAAACACCGTAACCAGACGAAAATAGTCGCGTCGTTGATAATGCTTGCTGACCCGATTCACTTGCGGCTCACGAATCACCAAAGTCGTGATAATGCCAATCAGCATCACCGCAGCCATCGCCAAATAGGTAATTTTCCATGCACTATAAATATAGTTGCCTTTGGCTGTACCTAACGAGGCTGCCAAAAATAAAGCACCTGCCCCTGCGACAATCATCCCAATGCGATAGCCCGCGTTATAGGTCGATGCCAACACGGTTTGCATTTGAGTTTCAGCCAATTCGATACGGTAAGCATCAATCACAATGTCTTGCGTGGCTGCAGAAAAGCCTAGTAATACTGCACCCAATGCCATTTGATATAAATGCGCCTGCCCCAAAGCTGGGTCAGAAAATGCCATGACTGCAATTGCACAGACTATTAAACATTGAGCAATGAGCAGCCATGCCCGACGTCGCCCTAGTTTTTTGGTTAAATAGGGTACGGGTAATTCATCAATCAATGGTGCCCAAACAAATTTAAAGGAATAACCCAAGGCAGCCCAACTAAAGAAAGTGACCGCACTTTTGTCAATGCCTGCTTCGCCCAACCACAAAGATAGACTGGAAAAAATCAGTAAAATTGGAATACCTGCAGAGAAGCCCAAAAACAGCATAATCAGCGCACGACGGTCTAAAAATGCCGTAAATGCAGCTTTCCACCCTGTATTTTGTGCTGAAGTTTGCCCAGTCTGTTGTGTGGTCATTCGATTATTATTTTCTATCAAGTCAAATTGTTGTTATTCAATCGCGGAATAGCTTCTGTTTCAACAGTATTTATGAAATTATCCACAACAGCCTTGTCATTTTGTAGTAAAAATTACGGCTTAGCTTGAATTTTCCGCTTAAACCTGTATACCTTTAAACTTCTAACTGCAATATTTCGTTTTGGATTTCTACAGTGACCCAAAGACTTGATCAAATCACCCCATCAATGACAACCAACACAACAACAGCAGCGCAAGATGAACAACAACCGCTTCTCAGCTCTGCCTTTGAACAAAGCGAAATACAAACGACTTTAGAAAATACACGACTCAAAGCAACACAACTAACCCATATTCCAAATTACGATAACATTCCCGCTTCGACCCGACGCATTAAACCGCTGAATAATTTTTTAGGACAAGATCGGGCACGCGCTTCGGTGGAAGCAGGTATTTCCCTGCCATATTCTGGCTACAATATTTTTGCAGTGGGTACGGCGGGATTGGGCAAACGTACCATGGTCAAGCGTTTGCTGCAGCAACATGCCAAGAGCATGCCCACACCGAATGACTGGGTTTATGTCAATAATTTCAAACACCCGCGCCAACCGATTGCCTTGCAACTGCCTGCAGGTCAAGCGCCTAAATTTCAAAGTTTGTTACATCAAACTTGGCAAACTATTTTAAAGCAACTCGAACGTCGCTTTACCGCAGAAACCTATCACAACCGCATTGAAATGATTCGTCAGCAAGCGGGTGATGAACAGCAACAAGCCTTAATTGAGCTGACCAGTGAAGGTGAAGAACTCGATTTAAAACTGATTGCGCAGGAAGATGAACATTGCTTTGTACCCGTGCATCTGAAAAATGACAAAATGCAGGAAATGTCTAAGGAAGATATTAACGCCTTGGACAGCAAAACCCGTGCAGAAATTGCGTCCAATATTCGTTATATGAATAAAAAACTGGAGCGTTTGGGTTTGCATTTAGGCGATTTAGAAGATGACGCACGTGACAAAGTACAAGACCTGAACCGTGATATTGCCAAACAAGTGGTAATGCCACGCATTGATATTATTCAAAATAAATATCCTAGTGTCGAAGGTTTGACTGAATATTTACAATACTATGCCGAAGATATTATTAATAATGTCGAGTTTGTTTTAGAACAGGAAGAAGATGATTTCCGTCCTGGCACCTTTAGCCGTATTCCTGCGCGCTACCAAGCCAATATTATTGTGACGCACAAACCCAACAGCGGTGTACCTGTTATTTTTGAAGATTTTCCAACCCATTACAATTTATTGGGGCATGTAGAACAACTCACGCAAAACGGCACCATTACCACTGACTTCACCTTAATTCGTGCAGGTAGCTTACATAAAGCCAATGGCGGCTTTTTGATGCTCGAAGCAGAGCAGTTACTGGAACAGCCTTATGCATGGCAAGGACTGAAACGCGCTTTAAAATCGGGGCAATTGAAACTTTCATCTTTGGAACACATGCTAACTTTAACAGGCAGCATTTCCATTGAACCGCAAGCCATTCCACTAAATATTAAAGTGATTTTACTGGCAGAGCCTGAAATTTATTATGAAATTTTAGAGCTAGAACCCGAACTTGGCAGCGTGTTTAAAATCCGTGCCGACTTTACCGATACATTACAACGTAATGACGAAAACGAGCAGGCATATATGCAGCTGATTGCCGACTATGTGCAATCTGACAAATTATTACCATTTGACCGTTCTGCTTTGGCGGCTTTACTTACTGACTCAAGCCGTCAAGCTGAAGATCAAAGCTCACTCTCCTTACATGCCCTCACCTTGGGGGATTTAATTCGTGAATCGCATCACCATGCGGCACAGGCGGGCGATAAAACGGTTTCCGAACAGCATATCAATACCGCACTGGATCATCGCAAATATCGCTTAGGCTATTTAAGAGAACTGTACTGGCAAGATTTATCACGCGGTACGCAGTTAATAGAAACTCGCGGACATCGTTTGGGGCAAATTAATGCCCTGTCGGTCATTCACTATGCCGATGTCGAGTTTGGCTTACCTTCGCGCTTAACCGCCTCAGTCTATCAAGGCGGCGGCGATATTTTAGATATTGAACGCAGTGTTGAACTTGGCGGTTCTTTACATGCCAAAGGCGTGTTGTTGATGGCCAGTTTCCTCAAAGCACATTTTGGCCGTGAGCAAATTTTACATTTTTCTGCTGCCCTTGCCTTTGAGCAAAGTTATGGTCAGGTTGATGGTGACAGTGCAACAGTGGCAGAGCTTTCTGCTTTGATTTCTGCAATCAGCCAACTACCTATTGACCAATCTTGGGCCATTACAGGCTCCATGAACCAACTTGGTCAAGTACAGCCAATTGGTGGAGTGAATGCAAAAATTGAAGGTTTCTTTGATGCCTGCAAACTGCAAGGTTTAACTGGCAAGCAAGGCGTGATTATTCCACGTCAAAATATGCAGCACCTTATGTTGCGTAAAGATGTGATTGAAGCGGTAGAACAAGGTCAGTTCCACATTCACGCCATTGATACCATTGACCAAGCCTTAGAAATTTTAATGGCGCGTCCTGTGGGTAAACTCACTAAAAAAGGACGTTACAGTAAAGGTTCAATTTACGCTGCAGTGATGGAACAACTTGAGTATTGGCAAGCCATTGAAGATGGTGCTGAAATTGAAGAAGAGCCAAAGAAAAAGAAAAAGTCCAAGAAAGAAAAGGACAAAAAAGACCCAGAGAAAAAGGACAAAGCGCAAAAAGCCAAGAAAAAACAGAAATCGGCTGAACCATCTGATGCGGCAACTTCTGATGAAGTCACTGCTGAGTCGGCTGAAACTGCTGAACTTGCAACTAAAAGTACTGCGGTAAACTAAGTGCAGTGATTCAAATCAGCTATTCAAGTGAATTCCAGATATAAAAAAAGCGCCAAGGCGCTTTTTTTATATCAACTTTTTTGTATGGATGACTTTGGTCTAGTGTGACCCAAGTCCAATACTTTAAGCTTCAGGTGCTGGGCTGTATTGCTCAACTAAAGGCTTTAACTCACCTTTCTGGAACATATCCAACATAATATCGCTACCACCAATCAACTCACCGTTAATCCACAATTGTGGGAAAGTTGGCCAGTTGGCAATTTTTGGCAAAGTGGTACGAATATCCTGATTTTCTAAAATATTCACATAAGCAAAAGGACGACCAATTTGACTGAGTGCTTCTACTGCGCGCGCAGAAAAACCGCATTGTGGAAATTGTGGTGTGCCTTTCATGTAAAGAAGAACAGCATGTTTAGCAATTTGTTCACGAATTAACGCTTCGGTATCGCGTACTTGTTCAGTCATTGGTAAATCCTCAACTCATCTGTGTGGCATTATACCCAAAACCGAGCAAAACAGTACGTCTAAAGCAATAAATCCAATTTTATTTACAATTAGGCTTTTCATCTGCAGTAGATTTTGCTTATATAAGTTTTTCCCTCCAACCTAACAGATAAGAGTTAGTCATGAATAACATTACCCTTGCTCCTGTGCAAACTGATCAACCATCACATTTGATGCCTGTATTTGGCCGTCAGCCGATCAGCTTTGTCCGCGGTCGAGGTTCTTATCTTTATACTGAAGATGGCACAGAATATTTAGATGCACTTACAGGCATTGCCGTATGTGGTTTAGGTCACGCACACCCTGCAATTACCGAAGCCATTGCAGATCAGGCGGCTACCTTAATTCACACCAGTAACTTGTTTGAAGTGCCGTGGCAGACTGCTGCTGCACAAAAATTGGCGCAAGTTGCTGGCATGGAAGAAGTGTTTTTTTCAAACAGTGGCGCAGAGTCTAACGAAGGTGCAATTAAAATTGCACGTAAATTCGGTCATATGCAAGGCGTAGCCAATCCTAAAATTATTGTTGCAGATCACTCTTTCCACGGTCGTACTTTGGCTACCCTGTCTGCAACTGGCAATAAAAAAGTTCAGGAAGGTTTTGCACCTTTGGTTGAAGGCTTTATTCGTGTGCCTTTTGGTGATGTCGAAGCCATTGAAGAAGCTGCGATTCAGCATCCTGATATTGTGGCTATTTTAGTCGAGCCGATTCAGGGTGAAGGCGGTGTGAATACTGCACCACAAGGCTTTAGCTACCTAGAAGACATCCGCCGTATTTGTAATCAACACAACTGGCTGATGATGCTGGATGAAGTACAAACAGGAAATGGTCGTACAGGTAAATTCTTTGCTTATCAGCACACCAATATTGTGCCTGATGTATTGACTACAGCGAAAGGTTTGGGCAATGGCTTCCCAATTGGTGCAGTCATGACTCAAGGTCGTGGTGTGGGCGTTCTTACTGCTGGTAATCATGGCTCAACCTACAGTGGTACTGCGTTAGGTTCACGCGTGGTTTACACTGTTATTGACACCATCCAGAAAGAAAACTTGGTAGAAAATGCAGCAAAAATGGGTGGCTACATTGTGGAACAATTGCGTCAACAACTCGCAGACCAAAATGTAAGCGTGCGTGGTTTTGGCTTGATGATTGGTATTGAATTACCAAAACCATGTGCAGAGTTGGTCGATATTGCCCGCGATGAATACAAAATGATTATTAATGTAACTGCAGGTTCTGTAGTGCGTTTATTGCCAACATTAAATATTACTCAAGCCCAGGCAGATCAATTGATTGAACGCCTTGTAGCAATGATTAAAAAATTCTTGGCTTAAATAAATCCCTAACAAAAAGCCGCAGTTTGAACTGCGGCTTTTTGCTAAATAAATGGTCGATCAGTATATTATCAACATTCAATTAAGATGCTTCTTGAAACACTCGCCCACCCGGCAATTGAGAAAAATATTGTTTTAAGGCTTCCAAACAACGATGTACTTTCATCGGTTGTTGCTCATGTTTGGAAATGATTGCATACAAGGTAAATGCGGGTAATTTCCACTCAGGCAAAATTTCAACCAAACTGCCATTAAGCAAATCTTTTTGAATATCCAAATGCAAAATTCGCGCAAGCCCATGCCCTTGCATACACAAAGATTTAGACACCAACACATTATTGGTCGATAGACGCGAGCCCAACTCTACATCCACATTTTCAGCAGTGCTGATATGCTTAAAATTGAGTTGCTGAAAATTCTTCATAATGGTTAATGGAATTAACTCGTGATGTTTTAAATCTTCAGGACGTGAAATGGGCGCGGTTTGATTTAAATAACTAGGTGATGCGACTAAAACTTGGTCAATAAGTGCAATAGGAATCACATGCTGGTTTTGATCTTCAATTATTGGACTCATACGCAGCGCAATATCAATACGACCATCAATCAGGTCAATGTATTGATTGTCGGTTTCTAGATGTACAGACAAGCCACGATGGGCAGACAGCCAATGAGAAAGTGCGGGAATCACATGGTTCGCGGCTAATTCTGGAGTGGTGGCAATTCTTAAATCACCGACCAAATCATCTCTTAACTCATTAATGCGTATTTTACCACGCTCAGCAGCGGCGAGCATTTCTTGACAACTGTGGAAAAAAGCTTGTCCTGCTTCAGTCAAACTCAGTTTTCTAGTAGAACGATGCAGAAGCGTGACTTCCATATCTTGTTCTAGTGAACGGATTTGCTGACTGACGGCGCTGGTGGTGATCCCTAAATCACGTGCTGCACCGCTAAACGAGCTTTTTTCAACAACACAAGCAAATACACCCATTGCTCGAAGTTGATCTAACATAAATTCCCTCTGAAATTATAATCGTTGCCCTCATCTATCGATAAAAGCAACTTATTGTATTATACGGTGAAATTTATGCTTTGTATTCGTGATATTTAATTTATTGGTAAAACATTAGTTGGATTGATTGGCTTGCCATCTAGACGTACCTGAAACTCCAACATGGTACGTGTTGCACCAGAAGAACCCATTTCAGCAATCTTTTGACCCGCTGTGACATTTTGACCACTGCTCACATTCATCTTACTGTTATGTGCATAGGCGGTGATATAACCATCAATGTGCTTGATTAAAATCAAGTTCCCATATTCTTTTAATCCATCTGCAGCATAAACCACCTGCCCATCTGCTGCGGCATAAATTGGATCGCCCACATTGCCACCGTAACGAATTCCTTTGATATTACTTGCCAAATTAAACTGTGCAATCACAGCACCTTGTGATGGTTTCACCCAGCGCAATGTGCTGCTACGCACAGGTGTACTTGGTGTGGTTGAGCTAGTGGTCGTGGTTGTAGTCGATGTTACCGGTGCAGGTGTCACAGGTGTCGTTGGTAATGTGACTGTTTGACGTTGAATTGGTGCAGCCTGTGTTACAGGGCGAGTGCTTGTTGTACGTGGTGCATTGCCCGCTTTCAAACGAATCGACTGCCCGACATAAATACGATACGGCGGTGCAATATCATTCATTTCTGCAATGCTGAGATAGCTCAAACCATAACGTGCAGCGATACCACTTAAAGTATCACCTGAACGTACAGTATAAAAATTCGGCGCTGTTGCATAACGCGCAGAATTATTCACTTGAGGTTTAGAGGCACAACCACTCAACACGACGGTAGCCACAACAGCACTTGATAACACTAAGGTTTTCAACAATGCTGTTGGTGTGCTAAATAAACGATACTGAAACACCACAGGCATTCTTTCCTCTCTACAAATTCTAAATATTTTCTATTGCGCTAAGAGTAGCAAAAAAGTCCTTGTAATGAGGCTTACAAGCTACTTTTTCACAAAGTTATAACATTAGTTAGCCAATTTGGGAAAATTGACTGTGCAATGATTGCAAAACGTCATAATTGGTGGCATCCATCTGAATTGGTGTCACGCTGACATAGCCATTTGCTACCGCAAAAAAATCAGACTCAATTTCAGTTAAGCCTTTTTTCGGTGCAGCCACTGCCTCGCCCGACAAACCAATCCAATACACTTGACGCCCTCGTGGATCGACCTGACTAGTAATTGGCTTAGATTGGGTACGCTGTCCTTGATAGGTAATTTTTGTGCCCTGCAACACTGGCACATCTGGAATATTCACATTAAAAATATGTCGTGCAGGTAAACTTGGTAAACCTTGAGCAATAAAGTCATGTACCCACTGCGCTGCCTGCATATAATCTTGCGGATGCTGATAAGCACGTACATTATGCCCTGCAAGTGATACCGCAATCGCAGGCTGTTTCATCAAACGTCCTTCAAATGCCGCACCGACTGTGCCTGAGTACAGTACATCATCCCCTAGATTTGCACCGCTGTTAATGCCGCTGACCACCAAATCAAATTCGAAATCGAACAATCCATTCATCGACAAATAGACACAGTCTGCAGGTGTACCATTCACTGCCCAGACATCTTCAGCAATTTGCACAGGACGTAATGGTCGGTCTAAAGTCAGCGCACTCGAAAAACCACTGCGTTCACTTTCGGGTGCAACAATCACCACGCGACCCAAAGGTTTTAAGGCTTTCGCCAAAGCTTGGATACCAGGTGCAAACACGCCATCATCATTGGCTATCAAAATATTCACAGAAAAATCTCAGATAAAACAAATATAAAGGTTATATACTAAAATATAGCAACGTCGGTTCAATCTTAAACTTGTTTGTGCCTGATTCATGCCTAAGCACATTTAATAAGCACACGACAACAAAATGACTGATCAGCACATTTCATTGAAATATACAAAAGATTATATATATTTAGCGCTTAACATCCATCCAAAAATATATGTGATTCTCATGATTTTAGCTTTGTCATTTCGTCGTTTATTGGGTCTAGGTTTTGCTGCTGTATTAACGCAGTCTGTAATTGCAGAAGATTTGACTGCAGCAGAAGCCAATACGATTGTGAAAGAAGATGTTGCAGCGGCACAAGTCATGACTGAAATGTGCCCTGCACTGATTGGAAAAAATGCAAAATTAGATGCCAATATTCAAGCACTGATTCAAACTTATCTACAAGATTATTCAGAATCGAACATGACGCTTGCCAAACTACAAGCCGACGCAGAATATCAATCCGTTTTAGCTGAAGCGCGTGAAGCAGCAAAAGATACAGCCAAAGAAGAGCAAAAAGTAGTGTGTCAGGAAGCTTTAGAATTAGCACTTTAAATCACATGATTTAAATACTATTTTGAGCCTGTAAATAATTTTGCATACTCACCCTTTAAGGCAAACTTTCAAAGTTTGCCTTAAATTTTATGCTTAGTTTTTATATCTGGTATTTTTCCACTATTATTTTACGCTTTATATCAAGCCACTGATTTTCAAATTTCAGACTTTAATCTTCACTTTTTATACATGATTTGCGCTCAGATCACACAGCTTTAATACATTTTCACTCTTTCAATTCGCAAATAAATGATTCATCTTATAAGCACTTAAATGAATCGGTAGATTCAGTTCAAACAATATTTAAGGTACTTGATATGCAATTTTCTGGCTTAAAAAATTCACGTGCAGTTCATTTTTTTGGCGCAGTTGCGCTCAGTTTGGGTTTAAGTCAAGCCGCAATTGCGCAAGAAGAAAATATTGAAGTGACGCCATTACAACAAGTGACTCAGCAAGAATTAGCCGCTATTTATGTGTTATCTGAAGTTTGCCCTTCACTAGTCAAAGAACAAGATCAATTTCATCAGGGTTATACAAAACTTGCCCAAGAATATATGCCTAAAGAAAAAGACGCTGTTACTGCCTTAAGTAAACTCAGCAAACAAAAAAGCTTCCAGCCAATTTTAAAAGAAGCCCGTGCCGATGCCAAAGCTGCTGGAACAGCCAAAAACCAAGCAATTTGCCAAGAATTGACAGCATATAGCAGATAATACAATTTGGTTACAATACTTTTATCAATAAGCCGATTTCTCCCATAGAAGTCGGCTGAGCTTTGCCCTAAAATGCTAGCTCTTTTGTGCATACCTCAAGTATTGGAACCTCTTAGAATGACCCCAAAAAGCGCCCTTGCTGCATTATTACTATTACCAAGCTTTTCTTATGCAGCAACTGTCTTAGCTACACCACCAGAACTCAATAACAAATCATACGTTTTGATGGATTATGAGACGGGACAAATTTTAGCTTCAAAAAATGAAAACGAAAAACTCGCCCCTGCCTCAATGACCAAAATGATGACTAGTTTCATCATTGAACAAAAGTTATTAAAAGGCGAACTCACGGAAGATGAACAAGTCCGCATGAATGAGTCTGCATGGTGTCGTGGCAGCAGCACAGAATCATGTATGTATGTTCCTTTAAATGGCACAGCAACCGTACTTGAAATGCTACGCGGAATTATCGTGCAATCGGGCAACGATGCATCTAAAGCCATGGCAGAGCACATTGCAGGTAATGAAGGCACATTCGTTCACATGATGAATGAAGAAGCCAAACGTATTGGCATGAGCAATACCCAGTTTATGAACTCTACGGGTATGCCTGCTGAAGGTCACTTTTCTACCGCAAAAGATATGGCGACTTTAGCGCAGCACATCATCCATGACAGCTCAAAATACTACCCAATTTATTCTGAAAAAGAGTTTTCTTTTAATGGAATTAAACAAGGCAACCGTAATGCCCTGTTATATACCGACCCAAGCGTGGATGGTTTAAAAACAGGTCATACCAACGAAGCGGGTTACTGCTTAACCACTTCATCTAAACGTGGCCCAATGCGTTTAATTTCGGTGATTTTTGGTGCGCCAACCATGCAAGCTCGTGCAACTCAAACTCGTGAATTGTTAGCTTGGGGTTATGCAAACTACGAAACTGTACGTGTACAGCCTGCCAACCAAGTCTTAGCTAAAGCAAAAGTATGGTACGGTAAAAGCAAAGAAGCACAAATTGGTTTGCCAGAAAACTTTAACGTGACCATGCCAAAAGGCAAAGCCAACCAAATTAAAACTCAATTGGTGGTTCAACCTAAATTGACTGCTCCTTTGAAAAAAGGTCAAGTGATTGGTAAATATGTCGCAACCTTAGATGGTAAAGTGATTGCTGAAAAACCATTGGTGGCGTTGCAGGAAGTGGAAGAAGCGGGTTTCTTTGCACGTATGCTAGACCATATCAAACAATTCTTTAGCAACTTATTCTAAGATTCATAAGCTTAGACTAAAGCGCAAAGCACACATGCCCGCATGTGTGCTTTTTTATTTTATACTGTCCTCAATCCTAAATTTATAAGCTAAAGATTTGTCCATCATGAAAAAAAATGTGCGTGCTTATTTAGAGCAAACCCCAAAAATTGACGCTAGCTGCTATGTAGATGAATTGTCGGTGGTAATTGGTGATGTGCATTTGGCCGCAAATGTATCGGTTTGGCCATTTGCTGTGATTCGTGGTGATGTTAACCATATTCGGATTGGTCAAAATTCCAATGTACAAGATCATGCCATGCTGCATGTCAGCCATAAAAAAGCCGACAAACCTGAAGGTTCACCGCTGATTATTGGCGAAGATGTCACGGTTGGACATGGTGTGACCTTGCACGGCTGCACCATTGGCAATCGGGTGTTATTGGGCATCAACACAATTGTTTTGGATGATGTCATTATTGAAGATGATGTGATGATTGGCGCAGGGTCTTTAGTACCTCCGCGTAAGCGTTTGGAAAGTGGTTATTTGTACGTGGGTAGCCCTGTGCAAAAAGTTCGTCCTTTAACTGACAAGGAAAAAGAGTTTTTACCTTATTCTGCACGACACTATGTAAAAGTGGCGGGGAATTATCAATAATCCCCCCCTCAAAGTTCTTTTTGATTGTTGTAATTTGAGGGATTACACGTTCTGCACCGT
Source organism: Acinetobacter sp. YH12131 (assembly GCF_013418635.1). NCBI lineage: Bacteria > Pseudomonadati > Pseudomonadota > Gammaproteobacteria > Moraxellales > Moraxellaceae > Acinetobacter > Acinetobacter sp. YH12131. Next base: position 360,323 of record NZ_VPBQ01000001.1, on the reverse strand, counting down.
TAATTTTAAACTCAGTGTATGAATGACATGATTAATCTTATCAAATCGAGAGGCTGAATCTTGACTTAGAGTTTTATACAAAGCTTTACGGTCAATATCTGCCTCTTTTTCTATTTGTGCAATAGCTTTGACTTTGGCAACAACACCTAGCGCAAATGAGATCACATCCAGCATCACCAAATGAATCAAAGAACAAAGTACCCCTCACATCTTCCCACAACTACACAAACCTACATTTACAGTTTTAAAGAAATCCCCTTTCAACATAGCCACATCCCCCTAAATTTTGTAGAATATGCGTTTTACCCCATGGTGCTTTTCAATGACCGCTTGGACTGCTCACGTTACTGTCGCCACCGTTATCGAAAAAAACGGAAAATTCCTGTTTGTTGAAGAACATACAGAAGGTGTGACGCATAGCGTGTTTAATCAGCCTGCAGGGCATGTTGAAGCGGGCGAAAGCTTAATTGAAGCTGCATTGCGTGAAACCATGGAGGAAACTGGGCATCAGGTCAAAATTAATGCTTTATTGGGTATTTATAGTTATACCCCGCCCATGTTTCCCGACCGCACCTATTACCGTTTCTGCTTTTTAGCCGAATCGCTGCAACATGATGTGCAAGCCCAGCTCGATCCAGACATTATCGGTACTGTGTGGATGTCTGCAGATGAACTGGCTGAATCTGCACGTGCCCGTAGTCCGTTGGTAATGAGAGCGGTTCAAGATGCGCTCAGTGGTCAGTCTTATCCTTTAGCGCTCATTTACGAGCACCAAAATTCTCCCCTAATTTCAAGTTTGGATGCCTAATCCTATGCAACAACGTGTCATCGTCGGTATGTCAGGTGGTGTAGATTCATCTGTTTCTGCTGCACTTCTACTTCAACAAGGTTATCAGGTTGAAGGGCTTTTCATGAAAAACTGGGAAGAAGATGACGGCACCGAATATTGCACTGCAATGGAAGATCTTGCCGATGCGCAAGCGGTGTGCGACAAACTAGGCATTAAGTTACACACCGCTAACTTTGCTATGGAATACTGGGATCGTGTTTTTGAGCATTTTCTTGCCGAATATGCCGCAGGACGCACGCCAAACCCAGATATTTTATGTAATAAAGAAATTAAGTTCCGTGCTTTTTTAGATCACGCCATGAATTTAGGTGCAGATTTTATTGCTACAGGCCACTACGCTCGTCGTGGTGAAACGCAGTACAACTCCAAAGGTGAAGCCTACGCTCCACTGTTACGTGGTTTAGATAAAAATAAAGATCAGACCTATTTCTTACATGCAGTGCATGGTCGTGAAATCAATAAAACCTTGTTCCCTGTGGGCGAAATTGAAAAGCCGCAAGTCCGAAAAATTGCCGAAGAACTAGATTTAGTCACTGCCAAGAAAAAAGACTCGACAGGGATTTGCTTTATTGGTGAACGTCGCTTTAATGATTTCTTAAAACAATATTTGCCTGCTCAAGCTGGAAAAATTGTTTTAGACGATGGCAAAGAGGTTGGTGAACATCACGGCTTAATGTACTATACGCTCGGTCAGCGTGGCGGGATTGGTATTGGCGGCTTAAAAGGTGTTGCTGAAGGTGCATGGTTTGTCCTGCATAAAGATATTGAAAACAATCGTTTAGTGATTGGTCAAGGTCATGAACATCCACTCATGCAAAGCACTATTTTATGGAGCGAAGCAATTGATTGGGTGGCAGGTGAACAAGAAATTCCAGCGTCAGGCTTCCGTTGTACTTGTCGCACTCGCTATCGCCAAGATGATCAGGACTGTGTAATTTTCAATGATGACAGCATGCCTGGCGGTGTACGTGTGGAATTTGATGAACCACAACGTGCAGTCACTCCTGGTCAAAGTGTCGTATTCTATTCAGGCGAAATGTGTTTAGGCGGTGGTGTGATTCACCATACCAATGCACCTAAACCCGATTTTATTTAAGGATTGTTTTGGATGACAGAGTTACCGTTTCAACAGTCACCAACTCTGAATGTTCGCCAAAATCGTGCCTTGGCGTTAGCGGGTGTGTTTCAAGCCACCCAGCTCACGCACATGACTGCACTCACAGGCAGACAAAGTATTGGTGAAAGCGGTAACTTTTATTTTGAGCAATTAATTAAAGCCAGTTTAAATATCCGTCCGAGTAGCAATCACAGTTCGCAAACTTTGGATTTTTTTAATCATTTGGCCGATATTTCTTTGGGTTTAAAAACGCTAGAAAGCAGCATCAACCAACCTTTTAATACTGCTCCTAAATCGCGTTTACCTAAACTATCCAATACCAAACTACCCATGTCGTATGCGATGGCACTCTTACAATTAGAAAAGAAAGTGTATAGCAATCCTAAATACGTCGAAATTATTGAGCAGTCACAGCAAAAAATCTTAAAACAACTTTCATTTTTTGATCATAACTATTTGCATCCCAGTATTATTGCCAATTTAGCCCAAACCTATGTCGATACTGCGGGACAAATTAACCCGCGCATTATGGTACGTGGCAATGCAGAAGCATTTAAGGATTCTGCACATACCAACCGAATTCGAGCTTCGCTTTTTACAGGCTTACAAATGGCACACCTTTGGCGTCAACTTGGTGGCAGTTCATGGGGCATGGTATTTAGCAAACGTAAATTATTACGTGATATTCAAGATCTGGCGCGTTTACAGTATCAGGTGGTTTAAACTATGCTGAACACGCTTTTGTTTTAGGTTTAATTCCAAAGTTTAAGGAATCGATATGAACGCTTTAACCGCACTTTCTCCATTAGATGGGCGCTATGCAAGCAAATGTGATGCTCTCCGCCCTTTCCTCTCTGAGTTTGGTTTAATCCATGCTCGTGTGACTGTTGAAGTGCGTTGGTTACAAGCGCTTGCCAATCGTCCTGAAATTACCGAAGTACCTGCTTTCAGTGCTGCAACGAATGCTGCATTAGATGCAATTGTTGCAGATTTCTCTGAAGATGATGCCAACCGCATTAAAGAAATTGAACGCACCACCAACCATGACGTAAAAGCAGTTGAATATTTCTTAAAAGAAAAAATTGCCAACATTGATGAGTTAAAAAATGCAGGTGAGTTCATTCACTTTGCTTGTACTTCAGAAGACATCAACAACTTGTCACATGCTTTAATGCTTAAAAATGGTCGTGAAGTATTGGTTGCAGCGATGCAGCAAATCATTGATTCGATTGTTGCATTGGCAGAAAAACACGCAGATCAACCAATGTTGTCACGTACTCACGGTCAAACTGCAAGCCCAACAACTTTGGGTAAAGAAATGGCAAACGTGGCATATCGTCTTGCACGTCAAATCAAACAGTTCAAGCAAGTTGAGCTTTTGGGCAAAATCAATGGTGCAGTAGGTAACTACAACGCTCACCTTTCTGCATACCCAGAAATCAACTGGCCTGCACATTCTCAAGCATTTGTAGAGTCTTTAGGTTTAAGCTTTAACCCATACACGACTCAAATTGAGCCACACGACTATATGGCAGAATTGTTTGATGCGCTACGTCGTTTCAACACCATTCTAATCGACTTCAACCGTGACGTTTGGGGCTACATCTCACTTGGTTTCTTCAAGCAAAAACTGAAAGAAGGTGAAGTTGGTTCTTCAACCATGCCGCACAAAGTAAACCCAATTGACTTTGAAAACTCTGAAGGTAACTTGGGTATCGCCAATGCAGTCTTGGCTCACTTAGGCGAAAAATTACCAATCTCTCGCTGGCAACGTGACTTAACTGACTCGACTGTATTGCGTAATATGGGTGTTGGTTTTGCACAAAGCTTGATCGCATTTGAAGCTTGCTCTAAAGGTATTGGCAAACTTGAATTGAACGCACAACGTATTCTTGAAGATTTAGACAATGCTCAAGAAGTATTGGCTGAGCCAATTCAAACTGTGATGCGTCGTTATAACATCGAAAAACCATACGAAAAATTAAAAGCTCTTACACGTGGTCAAGCTATGACACGTGACATGATGGTAGATTTCGTGAATGGTAATGAGTTGGAAGGCGTTCCTGCAGCAGATCGCGCACGTTTAGCGACAATGACGCCTGCAACTTACACAGGTAATGCAGCTGAACAAGCAAAACAAATTCAAGATTTAATTGCTAAAATCTAATTTGTAAAAGCATTCATCACAATACAAAAATGCGAAGCTTCGGCTTCGCATTTTTATTAGAATAAAACAAATCTTCCAACTTAAACATCACATGCAAAATCAATTCCGCATTCAACATTACTGTGCTTTAGGCTTGGTTATACTCGCCATGCTTGCTGCCAGTATTCAACCACTGGAATTTGAATCGTATCTACTGCATCAGGCAGGCACAGTTTTTATGCTCGCGGCTTTATTGATTGCGTTTAAAAAAGTAGGACTGAGTTTTTCTAGCTTTGTGCTGTATTTAATATTTTTACTGATTCATATTGTCGGAGCACATTATCTGTATTCTTATGTACCCTATAATGATTGGATTTTGCACAGCTTTGGCTTCAATTTAGATCAGAGCATGGGTTGGTCACGCAATATGTATGACCGTTTTGTGCATTTGGCTTATGGTATTTTGCTCTATCCTGTTTTATTGCGCTTGTTTGAAGTCTGGTTTCCAAAAAACAAACCTATCGTTTTATATCTTTTGGTCATTCAATTTATCATGGCAAGCAGTTTAATTTATGAATGGGTGGAATGGCTCATTGCGCTTGGCTTATCGCCAGAAGATGCTGAAAATTATAATGGTCAGCAAGGTGATATTTGGGATGCACACATGGATATGCTTTTAGCAACGATAGGAGCAATGCTGATGGGATGCTTCTACTTGATCAAGAAACCCTAACAGGATGCCTCTTTCGTACTAAATCCAAATTTATTGCCAATACCACCACCAGAAGCCAGCTAAACTTGCGACTGAAATCATCCAGATCAACACCGTTAATACTGCAGGTTTACCCGACCCCCAAAACATGGTTTTGGCAAGCCATTTTTTAAACAATACGCTGCTTAAAGTTAAGCTCGCTAAATGCACCAATACCGCAGCTAAGAATAAATTTGCTGCAAATTCATGTAGCTCTTTTAAAGTATGACTTTGGGTATAATCGGTGAAAAATCCAACCAACACAGTTAAAGGCAATGCCAACCAAATCAACAAAATACTGAATTGAAACGCACTGGAACTGCCTGACTTTAAAAACGGTAATGAAAAAAACTGCTGTGGCTGTTTCCAATCGCGTTTTACAAATTGTTGAATCATGCCTAAACGTTTAGAAATTCCTGTCGGCTGTGTGCTGTTCAACATACTCAACACCTGCCATACGATTCGTAAAGCTAAACTAATCCCCAACGTATAGCCAAAAGCCATATGTAACTGATGCCATTCTTCCGCATCACCTGTTAAGTAAGCCCCTGTAAAACTTAGCAGCATCACCACATGCAAAAAGCGAATCATTAAATCTGTAGATGTTGATTGCTTCGCGGGCACACTATTTGTTTGCATATTCAATCTATCAAGGTGGTTTTGTTCTTATCACAAAGATATAACATCAAGCTGAATTGAAAATTAAGATGCTTAAATCAAAGACCCTATATTTTTGAATAAAAGTGAATAAAAAAATTGCGCTCAATTGAGCGCAATTTTTAGATAAATTTTAGAAGTTAGATCATCACTATTACAGTTTAGGATCACGGATTTGCAACAAACTGCTGTTGGCTTTGCTTAGGCTATCAACCAGTTTATTCATCACTGCAGGAATCAAACTGTCTGCCATTTGTGCAGCTTGCAAACCCAGTTTTTCACCCAAAGTTGGCTTTTTACGGGTTTGAATCACATAAATATCATGCTGTGGCAACAAACTTAGTAAGTATTCATCTGAGGTTTGTAACTTATCTACCAAGTTTAAATCCAGTGCATCCTGACCATACCAATGCTCACCTGTTGCCACTTTTTCAACATTCAGTTGTGGACGGTATTTTTCGACAAAGTGTTTAAATAGTACATGAGTTTGTTGCAATTCTTCTTCAAACTTAGCCTTGCCTTCTTCGGTATTTTCACCAAACATGGTCACAGTGCGTTTGTATTGACCTGCTGTGTACATCTCAAAATCTATATTTTTTTCTTTGAGCAAGCGATTAAAGTTAGGCACTTGTGCCACTACGCCAATAGAACCCAAAATCGCAAATGGCGCTGACACAATTTCTGAACCAATACATGCCATCATATAGCCACCACTTGCCGCAACTTTATCGACACAAATGGTTAAATGGAATCCTGCATCGCGTAAACGTACCAATTGCGCAGCAGCAAGACCATAGCCATGTACCATACCACCTGGGCTTTCTAGACGCACCACCACACGGTCACGACCTGCTTTTGCTGTTGCCAAAACCAAAGTGATTTCTTCACGTAATTGCTCTACTGCAGATGCAGCAGTATCGCCTTTAAAGTCAAGTACATAAATTTTTTGATTGTTCTTTTTACGAGCACGTGCTTCACGTGCCATTTGTTGGCTAAGTTGCAACAACTCAAGTTTAGATGCCGTAGTTTGCGCAATTTTTTTTCGTTGGTCGTTAATTCGCGCATTTAAATGGCTAATACGAATTTCGGCAGGTAATTTAGGTAAATGAAATAACATAGATCCGCAATTCTCAATTTTATTTGTGCTTAGCTTAAGATGAGGGCTGAACTTAAAAATTCAATATCACCTTGTTGATTTGCTTAATTTAATCGATTTTAAATCTCATTACCGTTTAATTTGTGCAAAAGCAAAAATCATGCTAGGTACTAAACATTCGTCATAAAAAAACCGCAAATCGGTTTGATTTGCGGTCCTTTTATACAAATTTTGAAAATTAACCAAAACGACCTGTAATATACGCTTCTGTTAATTGATGGTCTGGCTGAGTAAATACTTTTTCAGTTGCATTCACTTCAATCAAATCACCCAAATGGAAGTATGCAGTACGGTCAGATACACGTGCTGCCTGTTGCATAGAGTGCGTTACAATTGCAATTGTATATTGAGTAGAAAGTTCAGAAATTAATTCTTCTACTTTTGCCGTTGCAATTGGGTCAAGTGCCGAACATGGTTCATCCATTAAAATTACTTCTGGACTTACCGCAATGGTACGTGCGATACAAAGACGTTGTTGCTGACCACCCGACAAACCAGTACCTGGTTGATTCAAACGGTCTTTCACTTCATCCCACAAACCAGCTTTACGCAAACTGTTTTCTACAATTTCTTCCAAATCGTATTTATCGCGCGCTAAACCATGCAGTTTAGGGCCATAGGCTACGTTTTCAAAAATTGATTTTGGAAATGGGTTTGGCTTTTGGAACACCATACCAACTTGCGCACGTAATAATACGACGTCAAGGTTAGGATCATAAATGTCTTGGTTATCCAACATCACTTTACCCGTTACACGACAGCTATCAATGGTGTCGTTCATACGGTTTAAAGTACGCAAGAAAGTAGATTTACCGCAACCAGATGGACCAATAAATGCAATCACTTCATTTTCATAGATATTTAAATCAATACCTTTGATTGCTTCAGATTCACCATAGTACACATGCACATCATTGGTACTTAATTTCACATTTGAAGACTTAGCTTCTTTTTTGCTAGACGCTTGTGTATCAAACTGTGAAACAAACGAAGTTGATGATTGCTTCTGTTCTACATCTGGAGATGTAAATTGGCTTTGCTGTGGATTCACTTGTTTATCCTGTTCTAAGGAATTTGGTTTTTCTGTGCTTGCTACAGTATTCATATTCTGCCCTCAATTACCAGCGTACTTCAAACTTCTTACGTAACCAGATTGCAAGGCTGTTCAAGCCAATCATTAACGCAAGCAATACGATAATGGCTGCAGCGGTACGTCCTTCAAAGAAGTTACGCAATTCATTACCCTGCCATAAGAAAATTTGCACAGGTAACGCAGTAGATTGATCAAATGGAGTTGCTGGTACACTGGCAACAAAGGCACTCATACCAATTAATAACAATGGTGCAGTTTCACCTAAAGCTTGTGCGACACCAATAATTGCACCCGTTAAAATACCCGGCAATGCAAGTGGGAGTACATGGTGGAACACAGTTTGTAAACGCGATGCGCCCAAACCTAAAGCTGCCTGACGAATAGACGGTGGCACTGCTTTTAACGATGCACGTGTGGTAATAATTACGGTTGGTAAAGTCATTAAACTTAACACTAAACCACCCACCAACGGTGCAGACAATGGTAAGTGCATCCAACCAATAAAGATGGCAGCACCTAACAAACCGAACACAATAGAAGGTACAGCAGCCAAGTTGTTAATGTTCACTTCAATAATATCAGTAATGGCATTTTTTGGCGCAAATTCTTCTAAGTAAATTGCCGATGCCACACCAATTGGAATCGAAATAAAGATCACAATTAGCATCATGAATAAAGAACCCATGAATGCACCCGCCAAACCAGATGTTGCAGGAGAACTACGTGAGTCTGGGCTAACAAAAATGTTGGTATTGAATGTACTTTCAATAATGCCTTGTGACTCTAACTTGTCTGCCAATTGACGTACTTCAGGGCTTAACTGTTGCTGCTCATCTGGCAGGCTACGGTCAATATTACCTTCTAACCATACATCTACGTTAGCATCTGCAAGTACTTTAACATCTTTGGTTTGACCAATCAGTGATGGATCAGCCAACACCATGTCACGTACACGGTACGCTTCAGAACTGGTATATAAATAGCCAAGATCATCACGCTGTGCTTCTAGCGCTTTATCTTTAGCAATAATGCCGTTCACAATGAGGGCATCCCAATCTACCATGCCCATTTCAGTTTGCCACGCAATCATACGTTCTTCGTATTGGGCTGGTGACTCACCTGCAATTGCTTTCGGTTTTGGACCTACATTCACAACTGCTGGATCGAAATAAATTGGAAGGCTCATGCTGCTTTGCCAAAATGCTGGCAAGCCTTTGGCCAAAATACTGCCAAAAAGCAACACGACAAAGAATAAACCTGCGATAACTGCCGACAGCCCCATAATACGGAAAGTTTTTTCCTTACGATGGCGCTTACCCAATGAACTGGCGATAGTCTTTTTACGTTGTTCACGTAATTCGGCAGCAGCTTGTGGATCTAACTGATCCAAAGACGATGTATTTGAAGTACTCATTAGTCGTATTGCTCACGATATTTACGCACGATGTATAGTGCAACAATGTTCAAACCTAAGGTAATCACGAACAGGGTCAAGCCAAGTGCAAAAGCAACCAATGCTTGCGGACTTGCGAAATCTGTATCACCTGTTAATTGGTTGACAATCGTAATCGTAACCGTAGATACCGCCTCTAATGGGTTTGCGTGTAGTAAAGGACTATTACCTGCAGCTAACACCACAATCATGGTTTCACCAATCGCACGTGACGCAGCAAGTAAGAACGCACCAATCACCCCTGGTAATGCAGCTGGCATAACCACACGGCGAATGGTTTCAGATTTGGTTGCACCCAAGCCTAAAGAACCATCACGTAGCGCACGCGGCACTTGCGTAATAATGTCATCAGACAATGAAGATACAAATGGAATGATCATAATACCCATGACCAGACCTGCAGTTAATGCACTAGTGGCATTAATATCGAGTCCAATTAAGGCACCTGCAGTTTTTAAGAACGGACCAATGATCATCATGGCAAATACACCATATACAATCGTTGGAATACCCGCTAAAACTTCAATGGTTGGTTTTGCCCAAGCACGGAATTTAGGAGATGCATATTCTGCTAGATAAATTGCAATCATTAAGCCAATTGGTACTGCAACAAGTAAGGCAATACCACTGACCATTAAGGTACCCCACAGCAATGGCAATAAACCATAACTGCCGTCTGCACTACCCGATGTACTAAAACCTGGGTTCCAGACAGTACCAAAGAAGAAATCCAGTGGGCTAACGAAACTAAAGAATCGCATTGCTTCACTGAACATAGACATCACAATACCGACTGTAGTCAGAATCGCGACACCAGAACATAATGCCAAAGAAATGTTGATGATTTTTTCAACTTGGTTACGTGCGCGGAATTGTTGTGAAACACGTTTCTTTGCCCACACCAGACCAAATAAAGCCGCACAAATAACAACCGCAAGTTTAGCGTATGAACCAATCGTTGCTACTTTAGACAATTGCTCTGCTGCTGCAATTTCATAAGCAGCTGGTGTATCACTTACACCAAAACCAGAAGCAATCGCTTGTACACGATCAACCAAAACACTGGTACTTGCAGGATCTAGACCAGCAGCAATGTGCGCAGGCACATTATTTAACACCACTTGCTCTAGAATACTTGGTTCAACCAAGTTCCAAACAATCAAAATTAAAAAAGCAGGGATACCACACCATAATGCTACCAACGCGCCATAATATCCTGGGCGTGAATGTAACATTGCAGAGTTATTTCCCTTACCTGCTAGGTTACGGCTCTTGCTTAACCCGATTTGATAGGCTATGGCGATAATGGCCAATAACACACCTATGAGTAGCAGATTCATGTATTCTCCACTGTTTTTTCAATTTCGTTTTTGAAAAAACATTTCTTAGCAAAAAGCCGATGGCAGGTTGTTCCCTGCCATCAGCTGTTTTAACTCAAATTACTTAACCGCTTTACCAGCTTTGAAGTTAGCAAGAACTTGTGCACGCTCTTTGTCAGACATAGAAATTAAGCCTGCTTTGTCTAACTTAGAACCTTTACCAGATACTTTTTTGCTCAAGAAGTATTCAGTAAACTCTGGTAAGCCTTTGATTGATTTAAGGTGCTCACCTTTCACGTAGAAGAACAATGGACGTGATACAGGGTAAGAACCATTTAAGATTGTGTTTTCAGACGGTGCTACGTTGTTTACAGTTGCAACACGTAAACGGTCACGGTTTTGGTCATAGAAGCCTAAACCAAATACACCTACTGCGCTTGGAGAAGTTTTCAAGCGAGCCAATGTTTCTGTGTAGTCACCCGCAATTTCAATTACACGACCATCTTTACGGAAAGATGTACATGCTTTTTTCTTCGCATCTTTGTCTAAAGCTTTAATTGCTGAGTAAGCTTCACAGCCTGCATCAACCATTTTTTCTTGGAACACTTCACGTGTACCGTGGTTAGATGCTGGAATAACTAAAGTGATAGGCTCATTTGGAAGTGTTTTGTCAATTTGGTTCCAACGTGTATATGGGTTAGCAACCATTTTACCTTTAGATGGTAATTCAGCTGCAATAGCTGCAAACACGTGGTAAGGCTTTAATTTATAAGCTGCTTTGTTTGCATTTGATGCAAATACAATACCGTCGTAACCAATTTTAATTTCTAAAACTTGGTTAACGCCTGCTTTTTTACAAGCTGCTAATTCTGAATCTTTAATTTTACGAGAAGAGTTCGCGATGTCGATTGTGTTATCACCTACACCGTTACAGAACTGCTTCAAACCACCTGAAGAACCGCCTGAACCAACAACTGGAGTTTTGAATTGTGGGAAAGTATTACCAAATTCTTCTGCTACAATACTTGCGTATGGTAGAACGGTTGAAGAACCCGCGATTTGGATGGTGTCACGAGCTGCGTTTGCAGTTGTTGTTACAGCTGCTGCAGATACGGCTAAAGCAATGGCGATGTTTGTAAAGCGCATTCTGTTCTCTCTCAATGTATGCAAGTTCGGAGTACGTCACTTGTTATTAAGTTTTGTACTTATTTCGATAACTGCATTGTGGTTTTATAATATGACAGCCATGTTACAACTTTGTTACGCTTTGGTTATATTTGCCTTTTCTGCATTGATTTATTTTAATTTCCTTAAAAATCAATATGTAATAAAATATTATTGTGCTCATTTTTTTCTTAAATTTATTTTTAAAATGTAATAATTCATGCCAATGTCATCTTTTTTCATGAATTTTTCTGCAATATTTGCTGTTTTATTCATCAATTTTAATTATTTTCTATTACAAATACGCCTAAAACTGTTGAAAATTCTACGATTAACTCTTTTATTACACTCAAATTAACAAAACATTTTTAGCATCGTTATACGCTCGCTAAACAATAGGCGCAAAAAAAGCCACCGGAGTGACTTTTTTTGCTGTATTTGATCAGAATTGCTGTAATTCAGCCATTAGTCAATTGCTGGTGTATATGTACCCGCAGCAATTGCATCTTTAATACGTTCTGCTTCAGTCAAGACTAAACCAAGTAAGTTTTTCACGTTGTCTAATGTTGCAACAGGGCTTAACGTCGTCATTTTCAATGATTGGATATTGCCTACTTTCGTTACACCAATATTGGCCTCACCACGCGCAAATAATTCATCTGCTACGTTTTGGTTTAGGCTATCTAAGAACTCTGCAGGGTAACCCTCAGGCACTACACGGAACAATACAGAAGCAAACTGAGGCTCAACCAATAACTCTAAACCTGCCGTTGCTTTAATATAATCAGCAACATCACGAGTTAAGGTTACACCATGGTCAATCATTGAACCGTAAAGCTCTTCACCTAAAGCTTCAATAGTCATCCAAAGCTTCAATGCATCAAAACGACGTGTCGTTTGTAATGACTTAGACACAAGGTTTGGTACACCATGTTCTTCATCATACGCAGAGTTCAAATATTCTGCTTCATAGTGCATGAAACGATAGTTCGCTTCATCTTTCAGCAAGAACGCACCGCACGAAATTGTTTGGAAATAATGCTTATGGAAATCCAGTGTTACAGAGTCTGATAACTCAATACCATCAAGCATGTCACGATGACTGTTAGAAAGAATTAATGCCCCACCCCAAGCCGCGTCAATGTGCATCCACGCGCCATATTGATTGGTGATGTCACGAATCTTTCTAAGTGGATCAATCGCACCAGCATCGGTTGTACCCGCAGTTGCAACCACACAGGCAACAATCTTACCTTCTGCTTTTAAATGTGCCATGGTTTGCTCAAGTGCAACCACATCCATTTGTGCATTTTCATTCACAGGTACAGTAACAACCGACTGGAAGCCCATACCCATCATCGCCATGTTCTTTTGCACAGAGAAGTGTGCATTTTCAGAACAAATGACTTTTACGTTGCGCATTGCATCGCTTGGTACACCATCACGCTGAACAGACCACGGATTACCGTTTTCATCTTTCCAGTTTTTCGCAATACAAGCGTCACGTGCCAACAACACACCCATTAGGTTGGACTGTGTACCACCTGATGTGAACACACCTGCCTGACCTGCGCCATAGCCAACTTTTTGACGTAACCAGTCAATTAGCTGTACTTCCATCAATGAACCTGCAGGGCTTTGATCCCATGAATCCATAGATTGGTTGGTTGCATTAATTAACACTTCTGCAATTTGGCTTGCCACCATGGTTGGGCAATGCAAATGTGCCAAAGAATGTGGATGATGAACTTTTAAACTTTTGTTTAAGAAAAGCTCTACCATGCGTTCCAATGACTTTTGTACACCTAAACCCTGTTTAGACGGCTGGAAAGCAATCGCTTCACGCAATTCTTTAATGCTACCGCCCGTGTACATTTTGTCATTTTGCAACCATGCCGCGACTGCTTGAGTCGCTTGTTCCATTGCTGCACTGTAGTCAGCAATGGATTGAGCATCATTGCAGAGTAACGCTTTACGATGTTCTGCAAAATCTACCATAAACTTATGCGCCTCGAACTGCGACTAACGCTTCAGCAACTGCTTTCTTGAAGCGAGCGATGACTTCTACACACTCTTCTTGAGTAATGATTAGTGGGCAAAGTAAACGGATTACCGTACCACCACGACCACCTTTCTCAAGCAACAATTTGTTGTCAAAACATGCAGCTTGAACAGCAGCAGCCAATTGAGAATCTGCTGGATAAGCACCTAAACGGTCTTTTTCTTGGCGTTCATCTACAATTTCGATACCAATCATTAAACCGCGACCACGCACGTTACCAATACATGGGAATTCAACAGCTAATTTTTTCAATTCAGCTTGTAAGAACTCACCACGCTCTTGCGCGTTTTGTGCAAGGTTTTGTTCTTTAATGGTTTTAAGCACCACAAGACCAGTACCCATTGCCAATTGGTTACCACGGAAAGTACCCGTGTGACCTGCAGGCTGCCATGCGTCAAACTTACGTTTAATAGCAAGTACAGCTAATGGCAAGCCACCACCAACAGCTTTAGACATAACAATCACGTCTGGCTCAATACCTGCATGTTCAAATGCAAACATTTTGCCTGAACGTGCAAAGCCCGCTTGTACTTCGTCTAGAATTAAAACGATGTTGTGCTTTTCAGTCACTTCACGGATTTTCTTCAACCATTTTACTGGTGCAGTCACAACACCGCCTTCACCCTGAATTGCTTCAAGAATTACAGCTGCAGGCTTAGTGACACCGCTTTCTACATCTTCAATAAAGTTTTCAAAATAATACGTTAACGCATCTACACCCGCTTCGCCACCAATGCCAAGTGGGCAACGGTATTCATGCGGATACGGCATAAATTGAACACCAGGCATTAAACCATTTACTGCATTTTTTGCAGACAGGTTACCTGTCATGGCCAATGAGCCATGTGTCATACCATGATAGCCACCTGAGAAACTAATAACTGAGCTACGACCTGTGTAGGTTTTTGCCAGTTTAATTGCAGCCTCAGTGCCATCTGCACCTGTAGGACCACAGAATTGTAAGCAGTACTCTTCTTGGCCGCCAGGCATGTGTGAAAGCAACGCTTCAGTAAAAGCATCTTTCAAAGGTGTCGTTAAATCTAGGGTGTGTAATGGCAAACCACTCGCTAAAGTGTCTTGGATGCTTTGAACCACCTCAGGATGGTTATGGCCCAATGCCAAGGTTCCTGCCCCAGCCAAACAATCTAGGTACTCAGTACCTTCAACATCGGTAACCCAACAACCCAGTGCTTTCGCTATCGCTAACGGTAATTTACGAGGATAACTACGCACATTCGATTCCATCTGACTTTGGCGAGTCAAGTAGTATTCGTTTGTGGAATGGTTGGCAGGGTTTACAGAAGTAACGCTCATATCGAATTACCATCTCTGATATGGGTTGAAAGAAATAAGTCTGGTGACTTGCGGTCTTTTGACTCGGTGCTTTTTTGATCTAGCGAGATAGAGTTTTGTTCTTCAAGACTAGGAAGCGGGATAATACCTAATTTTTCTAGAAAATAAACAGGTTTAACCCAAATATTGCCTAATTTCATCGAAAAAACATATCTTGCAGATGATTCGATTGAATTATCATCTTACATTGTGACAAAGGAAAGAAAATTTAACTCTTTCCACTTCCTTTATACGTTTTTTTGCACAATCTCTCAAGTCATGCAGCATTTATTTTCAAAATAGTATAGATCATTATTTTTATTGAATTTTATAAATGCTTTTTTGCTGCAATTTTTAACGCATATTTTACAAAGCCACCACAAATTCAACTAAAAATCCTCACAAAGCAAAGTTACTATTTAAATCAATTCAAACGCTTTTCATAAATCCTGATCCCCTGAATAATAGGTCAAAATATGCGCTTACTTTCTCTCGCTGCTACCCTGTTGGCTGTTGGTGCTGCAAGCACTGCTTTTGCCCAACAAAATGAATCTTTAAATTACAATATCGTCAATGTTCAAGCCGAAGCTACACGCGAAGTTTCAAATGATCAAATGCACGCTGTGTTATATATTGAAAAAAGTCACAAACAGCCTGCTGAACTTGCATCACAAATTAACCAGTTAATGAGCCAAGCCATTGCAACTGCACGTAAGTATCCACAAGTGAAAGTTGAAACGGGCTCACAAACCACCTATCCAATTTACGACAATGACAGTCGTAAGTTAAAAGAATGGCGCGGTCGTGCAGAGGTACGGGTACAAAGTACCGATTTTAAAGCAGCAAGCCAATTGGTGAGCGAGCTACAACAAAACTTTCAGACCCAATCTATTAATTTTAGCGTGTCTGATGCACAACGTAAAAAAGTTGAAAATGAGTTGATGGTCGAAGCATCTAAAAACTTTCAACAACGTGCGCAAATGTTAAGTCAGGCTTGGAATAAATCGGGCTATAACTTGGTAAACTTGAACCTAAACACCAATTCTTATTTCCCGCAGCCTGTTATGCGCGCAAGCATGGCAAAATTTGCAGTCGCAGAAACGGCTGTAGCTGATCAAGATATGGCAGCAGGTGAATCTAAAATTACAGTCAATGCAAATGGAACGATTCAGTTTAAATAAACTTGAAGCATGACATGAATTGCTTAAGTAATAAAAAACCGCTTGGATATTCCAAGCGGTTTTTTTTGATAACTTCAATTGAATGATAACTTACAGCATCATCAATAAATCGCCATGTGATTGCGGTGAATCATCTCCAACGAACGTGCCTCGCCTAACACCTGATGCACTTTGTCAGAAGCCAAGCCTTTGACCAAATCTGCAGAACGTGAACTAAAATTAACACGTCCCACAGCGACACGATGACCTTGTGTATCTACACACTCCACCACATCGCCACGTTCAAAATGCCCTTCTACCGCTTTTACACCCACAGGCAATAAACTGCGATGATTTTCTTTAATGGCTTTGACTGCGCCATCATCAATCACCAAACGTCCTGCCGTTTGTAAATGTGCCGCCAACCACTGTTGATGCGCTGCAATACGGTCATTGTCAGTAATGAACAGTGTACCCAACATTTCGCCCGCCATTAAACGCGCAAGCACATTGTCACTTTCACCACTGGCAATTAAAGTTGGACAACCCGATTTAGCCGCCAAACGCGCTGCACGGACTTTGGTCAGCATGCCACCGCGCCCAAACTTGCCGCCACCACCCGCCATATCAAACAGACTTTCATCCAAAGCACGTACAGTATGGAACAGTTTTGCGTTTGGATTAGAACGTGGGTCGGAGTCAAACATGCCTTGCTGATCGGTCAAAATAATCAACAAATCTGCATGTACCTGCCCTGCCACCATCGCAGCCAAAGTGTCGTTATCACCAAAGCGAATTTCGTCAGTAGACACTGTGTCATTTTCATTAATGACAGGAATCACCCGCCATTCAATCAGGTTTTGCAAAGCATCACATGAGTTTAAATAGCGACGACGATCTGCCAGATCATCATGCGTTAAAAGTACTTGTGCCGTTTGAATTTGGTGTTTTTCCAGCACACTTGACCAAGTCTGAATTAGTCCCATTTGACCAATGGCAGCGCATGCCTGAAGACTGGGTAGATCAGTGGGTCGATGCTCTAGTTTCATTCGCACCATACCTTCAGCCACAGCTCCCGATGACACCAAAATAATTTCGTGTCCTGCATTGTGTAGATCTGCAATTTGTCCCGCCCAATGCGAGATCGCATCTAAATCTAAACCTTGCCCATTGGCTGTGAGTAAAGATGATCCGATTTTAACAACGATTCGTTTACAACCCTTGAGCTGACGTTGCCCATCTACCACTTCTATCATCTTGTCCTCAGTCACTTTTTGTAGCGCTTAGCGTACGTAGTACACTTCTACATCGCCATCTTCACCATCATCGTCTTCGTCGTCATCGCCCAACATACCTGCAAGACGTTGCTGACGGCGCATCTCACGATACGCTTCTTTCGCGGCAATGGTTTGTTCTCGTGTTTCAGCTTCTAGCTGATCACGGAATGCTTTCATTTCTGCAGCATAGTCAGGATCCTCAACTTCACGTTCGCGTTGTTGCTCAATTTGATCCATCAGGTAATAAACCACTTGCTGAGTACCTTCAGACATTAAGCCTGAAGTTTTAAATACAGGGCCGTCCCACTGCAATTCTTCCAGAATGTGTTTACACCACTCTTCGCGTGAATCTTCAGGAATTTGATCCAGTTTATTTAACACCAACACCATTGGCAATTTAGCCAAAGTCGGAGAGAATTTTTTCAATTCTTCCATAATGGCTTTGGCATTATACGCTGGGTCAGAGCCATCAATAGGCTGAACATCTACAATGTGTAGCAAAATACGGGTACGTGCCAAGTGTTTCAAAAAACGAATACCAAGGCCTGCACCTTCAGCCGCACCTTCAATTAGCCCTGGAATATCGGCCATCACAAAAGAACGATGACGGTCTGCATCTACCACACCCAAGTTTGGCACCATGGTGGTAAATGGATAGTCGGCTACTTTTGGTTTTGCCGCAGAAACAGCACGAATGAACGTTGACTTACCCGCATTTGGCATACCCAATAAGCCAACATCCGCAAGTACTTTCAACTCCAGACGAATTTCACGGAACTCACCTTTGGTACCATGCGTAAATTTACGCGGGGTACGGTTGGTCGATGATTTAAAGTGCGTATTCCCTAAACCACCATCTCCACCTTGTGCAACCAATACTTTCTGACCACTTTCGACTAAGTCTGCAATGATGTCGCCAGAGTCGGTATCTACAATGGTCGTTCCCACTGGTACTGTCAATACAACAGATTCACCGCCACGACCAGCACAGTTTGCGCCAGAACCATTTTTACCACGTTCAGCGCGAAATTTACGGGTATAACGATAATCTACAAGGGTGCTTGCGTTGTCGTCGGCTTGCACATAAATACTGCCGCCACGTCCACCATCACCACCATCTGGTCCACCAAATGGTACGAATTTTTCTCGGCGAAAACTGGCTACGCCATTGCCACCGTCGCCAGCCTCTACGGTAATGACTGCTTCATCAACAAAGCGCATCTTGCCAATCCTCTAAAACTTTAAAAGCCGTATATTCTGCCATATTTTAGAAAATTTCTCGAATTATATTTATGCAATCGTATCAACTCAGGCTTTTTATATCAGGAACGTCAAAATCACTGATTTATTTTAACAATCATGTGATCGTTTTTTCTTATTTCTCCTTCTTAGGTTAAATTCTTATAGTGCATCCGCCCTTTTTGTTTTACTTGCATTTATGTCTGACTCTGCAACCACAACAACTGCTTTATCTCCTCAATTTAGTTTACTGATGGCAACAGCATGTGGTTTATGTGCAGGCTCTGCTTATTTTAACCAACCGCTGATTTATTCAATTGAAAAAAGTTTAGGCATCAGCACCAGCCAAGCAGGTTTTGCAGTAGTACTTGCACAAATCGGCTATGGTTTAGGATTAATGTTACTTGTGCCTTTGGGCGATTTACTCAATAAAAGAAAATTGATTGTGAGTTTGATGGTCTTTGCAGCACTCTCACAAATTTTACTGTCCTTTAGCAGCAATTTAACCATGCTGTATTTCTTTACGGTATGTGCCACATTTGGTGCGATTTCCGCACAGGTTTTAATTCCTTTTGCATCAAGCATTAGTCCACCCGAATCGAGTGCTGCCATTGTAGGCAAACTGATGAGTGGTTTGGTGATGGGTATTATTTTATCGCGCACCTTTGCTGGTTTTGTTTCGACCTTTTGGTCTTGGGAAGGTGTTTATTTAAGTAGCGGCATAATCACCCTACTGTTTGCAGGGCTGATGTGGAAAAAGCTACCTTCTACAACTGCCAATAAAAATTTGACCGTGGTAGCTATTTATCGTTCTCTAATACAATTGGCCACCACCCAGCCACATTTAATTCGCAGAGCCTGCGCAGGTGCTTTAGGCTTTGCCATTTTATCTTTAGTTTTCACTTCCATGACTTTTGTCTTGGCCAATCCACCTTATCATTTTAGTGATTTTCAAATCGGGCTTTTTGGCTTATTGGGTGTAATAGGCATTTTTTCTTCAAGCTGGTCAGGTAAAACGGTGGGCAAAGGCCGCGAAAATTTCGTCGCAATGCTCTGTATCAGTTTGATGTTGTTTTCTTGCATTCCACTCTTTTTTGCACAGCAGAATATTATGGCTTATGCAGTGGGCGTATTGATGAGTTATTTTGGCCTCACTGCATTTCACGTACTGAATCAGAACTTGGTGTATCGAATTGATGCCACCGCACGCTCACGCATTAATGCCGTATATATGACCATTTATTTTTCGGGTGCGGCACTTGGTTCTCTGACGGCGGTCTACGCATGGCAGCACTGGGGGTGGATGGGCTGTGTTGTCAGTATTTTGGTATTTGCCATCGGGATTTTGCTGATTGATCGTTATGATTTTTCACATCGACGCACTATTTAATCATCCAGAATGTGCTTTGGAGTAGGAACATCTACAGCAACTTCCCTAAAAGATGAGTAATCCATTAGTGAGAAGATTGCTGTGAAGTTTCAGGCAAATGCTGTTCTAAATACTCAATCAGTTGATTCACTCTTGCTGCAATTTGTGAGCCTTCAAAAGTGAGTTGATATTCCACTTTAGGCGGCACCGTTGGGTAAACTGTACGTAAAATTAACCCATCTTGCTCAAGAGTTTTCAGGGTTTGCGCCAGCATTTTTTCACTCACCCCTTCAATGCGCTGTCTTAGCTCACTAAAGCGGTGCAAACCTTCGCTTAAACAATGCAACACCAACATTGACCATTTATTGGCTAAATGTTCTAAACGAATCCGTGATGGACAATCTTTAGCAAGGACTTGCCCGAGTAAGTGACTGGTTGCATATTGCATAACGGTATCCTTCTGTTATTTCTATTGTTCAGGCTTTGAAAGCTTGAAAGCAAAATCAAATCTACTTACTTTTTAGCATAGACTTTATTTTGGTAAGTTTAGGATAGCGTATTAGGTGGAAATTTCAACACTCATCCTTATATTTAAGAATGAAATAAATGCAAAAAAAAGAGCTTCATTTGAAGCTCTTTTTGATTTTAAATTCTGTATCTACAAATTATGCATTTGTTTCAGCAGGAACTTTAGGATAGCTTACGCCGCCCATTTGTTCAGCAATACGCAATACTTGGCAGCTATAACCCACTTCGTTGTCATACCAAACGTAAGCAGTTAAACGGTTGCCTGAAGTAATGGTTGCTTGCGCATCAAATACACCTGCAGTACGCGAACCAATGAAGTCACTTGAAACCACTTCAGTCGAGTTGGTATAACCAATTTGACCTTGAAGATTAGAGTGAATTGAAATTTGACGAATGTATTCGTTCACTTCTTCGCGATCTACTTCTTTCTCAAGCGTTAAGTTCAAGATTGCAAGTGATACGTTTGGCGTTGGAACACGTACAGAGTTACCTGTTAATTTACCTTGTAATGCAGGCAATGCTTTCGCCACTGCTTTTGCTGCACCTGTTTCGGTAATAACCATGTTCAATGTTGCTGCGCGACCACGACGATCAGCCTTGTGATAGTTATCAATCAAGTTTTGGTCGTTAGTGAATGAGTGAACAGTTTCAACGTGACCATTCACAACAGTGTATTTGTCATGCAACACTTTTAAAGTTGGTGTGATTGCATTCGTTGTACAGCTTGCTGCAGAAATAATGGTATCTTCATCAAGAATGTCAGCTTGGTTTACGCCGTAAACCACGTTCTTCATGTCGCCTTTACCTGGTGCAGTTAAAATTACGCGTGCAGCACCTGGGCATTGAAGGTGTTGAGCAAGACCTTCTGCATCACGCCATTTACCTGTGTTGTCAATGACTAAAGCATTGTTGATGCCGTAAGCTGTGTAATCTACTTCAGATGGGTTAGATGCATAGATCACTTTGATGAAGTTACCATTTGCGATAATGGCTTCATTTTCTTCATCTACAGAAATAGTGCCTGCAAATGGACCGTGAATAGAGTCACGACGTAGCAAAGACGCACGTTTTTCTAAATCACCGTCAGATGATTTACGCACAACAATAGCTTTAAGGTTTAAGCCTCGGCCAAGACCTGATTGACCAATGATTAAACGTGCAAGAATACGACCGATACGACCAAAACCGTAAAGAACAACATCTTTGCTTTCTACTGTTGTTGGGTTACCTGCTAAAGATTTCACAGCGTCTGCAACAAATGCATCTACATCGCCGCCTTTTTCTTTATATTCAACAGCAAGTTTACCCAAGTCAACTTCTGCTGAACCAATGTTCTCTACTTTGGTTAAAGCTTCAAGAATTGGGAATGTGTGAACAACTGAAAGTTCTACATCCATCATACGAGTACTACGGTGTGCTTTCAAAATTTGAATCACAGAACGGTTAACTAAAGAACGACCAAATACTGAAACCATGATATTTTTTTCACGGTACAACTGACCGAGTAAAGCAATCATACGTTCCGCGATTTCTTCACGGTTTTTCCAGCGACCTTGGTGCTCTGCGTGTAGGGCGATGATAGTCTCTTTGCTCACAGATACGTCCTCTAATTAATTGTATATCTAGGCATGAATTTCAAAACCCGATAATTGTAATGGAATTGTCGTCAAGATTGAATCAAAAGCTGGCATTGACCCGACTATTTTCTTATATATTCACTATAAATTCATAAAATAGTTGTAATTATTTTTGTGATTTTACTTTTTTCATTCAATGTTCAATTTTTCAGGCCAAAAACTTGGCAGGTATATTTAAGCTTCATCTGCTTTTTCTATACCTTAAATTCAAAAAAGATCATTTTTTCAAACTAAGATGTATCGGCAAACCTTTAAACCATCTTCTTTGTATTTCTACAGAAGTATGCCAATAGATTTTTAAGATATTTATCGCTCTGATTGCTGCTCTATCTTCTGCTGTAAATCTTGCTGATTCTGTTTTTGCTTTCTTAAATGCAAACAACCTTCCATTACCAGCAACGCCACCGCCAACCAAATTGGAATATAGGTCAGCCATTCCCCTGCTTCTATTCGCTCACCCAATAACATTGAGGCAAAAGCCAACAGCACAGGTTCTAAATAACTCAATAAGCCAAAAATCACAAAAGGCAAATAACGACTGGCCAAAATATAACTACCCAGCCCTAATGCACTTAAAAAACCCAGTCCCAATACCGCCCAAATTAAATGTGTAAAATTTGCAATGACTTGCACACTGTCACTATAGACAAAGGCCAAATATAGCGAAATAGGAATCACGAGCAGCAAATCCCACCAAAAACCACCCAAGTGATCGGTTTGAAAGACACGACGTAAAAAGAAATATAAAGGATAGGCAAAAGCGACATATAAGGTTTCCCACGCCACACTGCCAATCCGCCAAATTTCGTGACTGACACCCAACACCGCCAAGGCAACTGCTGCCATTTGCCAAGTAGATAATTTTTCTTTATAGAGCACGCAACCGACCAAGACCATCACCAAGGGTAATAAGAAATACCCGAGAGATACTTGTAGACCTCGCCCGTTAATAGGTCCCCATAGAAATAGCCATAATTGCGTGGTGCATAAAAAAGAACTGGCAAGCAACCACAACAGTAAAAGTGGTTGTTGTTTAATGCGTGAAAAAATAGCGAAAATATGCTTAAAATCTCCCGACCACCACATAAATACGGTCAGGAATGGCAAGGTTGCCAACATACGCCACGCAAACGTTTCTTCGCTGTCTAAAGGCTTTAAGAGTTGGGTATAAAAGTACAACAGTCCAAAAGTGACCGATGCCAAAACCGATAATGCTACACCTTTATACATCTACCCACTCCTGCCCAAGTGTGCATTATACCGATATTGTAATGACAGCATATTGACTGCTTAAAATTTTGCAAAGAAGTGCATAATTTTTCTACATTTTTAATAGAATTATTTTACTGCATGTTCAAATCTAAGATTTTTTTCACACATAAAAAACCACGCAGTCTGTGCGTGGTCCATCCATCTTTAAATTATTAAGCTCGCTATTTAACTGAGCAGGTTATCATGCTTTTAGCTATGGCTTAGCTCTTCTATTTCACTTTATTCTTCAGCTGACTTTTTCTTTGGTGTATGTTGGGTATAAATCACATCCCCCAAATCATAGCCCAATGATTTAGCATAATTCAGATATTCCGTAACCACAGCCTGATCGGGCTGCGCGGTGCGCGACAGTACCCATAAATATTTACGGCGTGGCTCACCTACCAATACCGTTTGGTAATCTTCATCAAGTTTTAATACCCAATAATCACCGCGTCCTACAGGTAACCAGCGTACAACTTCAGGTAAAAAGCTGACTTTAAGTTTGCTGTTAAAAGGCGCATTTTGCACAAAAGCTTCACCCAATGCGCGCATTTGTTTGCCATCTTTTCCAGTACAACGGTTATCGACCTGCACATTGCCATTTTCATTTAAGGTATAGGCTGCGGTTACATTGGAAGCACATTTATTCTGAAAATAGAGAGGTTTTCTCGCCACTTCATACCAAACGCCCAAATACTTATCTAACTCAACTTTTTCAACCGTTTTCATGGGCTCATTGGTTTTGGAATAGGCCAAAGTGGCTGCACCTAAACCTATTAGTACCGCTCCACCTAGGGCAATTTTGGCGAGTCGTGCACCTGCAAACGGGAGTTTTTTAGCAGTCATACAATACCTCTAAGCTCTAATTTTAAAGTCAATTTCATTTATCTTCTTCAAAATAACCGCAAGCTTTTCAATTTACTGTATGGATATGTAAATATTGAAACTCAAATTTACATGCACGTAGTTGGACGCATAAAGCATTTACAATAATAAGGTAAAGCTGAAGATTTAGCCCGATTGCAGCATTTGTGCTTTTAAACGCAGAATTTCATCTCTTAAACGTGCCGCCTGTTCAAATTGCAATTCTTTAGAGGCTTTTAGCATCTCTTTTTCAAGCTTAGCAATGTGTTTTGCATACAGTTTAGGATCGGCCAAAATATGCTGTTCATCGGCACTCAAAGCACGGGTTTGTGCATTGATTTTTTCATCGACCTGTTCATCATTCAGCACTTCGCCCGTATCAATTTCTTTAATGACCTGACGCACGGCACTGCGAGGTGTAATACCGTGTAAGGTATTAAATTCAATCTGTTTAGCACGACGACGGTCTGTTTCATCTATGGCTTTTTGCATAGAGTCCGTAATGCGGTCTGCATATAAAATTGCTTTGCCTTTTAAGTTACGTGCTGCACGTCCAATAGTTTGAATCAATGAACGTTCCGAGCGTAAAAAACCTTCTTTATCGGCATCTAAAATAGCCACTAAAGAGACTTCTGGCATATCCAGACCTTCACGCAACAAGTTAATGCCAACCAGTACATCATGCACACCTGTACGCAATTCGTGAATAATTTTAACCCGCTCCACGGTATCAATATCTGAGTGTAAATAAGCCACTTGAATACCGTATTCTTTTAAATACGAGGTCAAATCTTCAGCCATGCGTTTGGTTAAAGTGGTGACCAACACCCGCTCATTCAATTCTTTACGCAAATTGATTTCAGACAGCACATCATCCACCTGCGTTAACACAGGACGAATTTCAATTTCTGGGTCAATCAATCCTGTTGGACGCACCACTTGCTCTACAATTTGTTGCGATTTTTCCAACTCATATTGTGCAGGTGTAGCGCTCACATAAATTGTGGATGGGACGATGCGCTCCCATTCTTCAAATTTCATTGGACGGTTGTCTAACGCACTAGGTAAACGGAAACCATAATTCACCAAGTTTTCTTTACGTGATCGGTCACCTTTATACATCGCGCCAATTTGCGGAACGGTCACGTGCGATTCATCAATAATCAGCAAGGCATCATCAGGTACATAATCAAACAAAGTGGGCGGTGCTTCGCCTGCAGGTCGTCCAGACAAATGTCGTGAATAGTTTTCGATGCCGTTGGTATAGCCCAATTGCTGCATCATTTCTAAATCATAGCGGGTACGTTGTTCTATGCGCTGCGCTTCTAGCAATTTGTCATGTTCGCGAAAAAACACCAAACGCTCTTTTAGTTCTTCTTTAATGGTACCAATCGCACGTTCCAAATTATCCTTAGGCGTAACATAGTGACTTTTAGGATAAATAGTCACGCGCGGCACTTTACGCACCAATTTGCCTGTTAATGGATCAAACCAACGAATCGAATCGACTTCATCATCAAATAATTCTATGCGAATAGCATGCTGATCAGATTCAGCAGGGAAAATATCTAAAATTTCACCACGAATACGGTAAGTACCGCGCAAAAACTCTAGCTCATTACGGCTATATTGCATTTCCACCAAACGACGGATCAAATCATCACGATTCACCCGATCACCTTGCACCACATGCAGCAACATGCTCATATAAGCATTGGGGTCACCCAAACCGTAAATTGCAGATACCGATGCGACAATAATGGCATCACGACGCTCTAGCAAAGCACGTGTGGCCGAGAGTCGCATTTGGTCAATATGATCATTAATAGCCGCATCTTTTTCAATAAAAGTATCGGAAGATGGTACATAGGCTTCAGGCTGATAATAGTCATAATAACTGACAAAATATTCGACTGCGTTGTTCGGAAAGAACGCTTTAAACTCACCATACAACTGCGCTGCCAGCGTTTTGTTATGTGCCATGACAATGGTCGGACGCTGTGTTCTGGCAATCACATTGGCCATGGTATAAGTCTTACCTGAGCCTGTAACCCCAAGTAATAGCTGATCATGATAGCCCTGTTCTATCCCTTGAACCAATTTTTCAATGGCTTGTGGTTGGTCACCCGCAGGTTGATAGTTGGTGACTAAATCGAAAGGTTGCTTATCACTCACAAATGCAGCTCTCAGGTTTGATGCGACCTAATATTTTAGCAGATTTGCCTACACTCAGGACATCCGAATATGTTGTGGCGATGTTGCGTAGCTACAAAGCCATTGCTCGGTTTTAATTCTGTAGTGGACGCTGTTAGAACGAAGATGTGCTACGACTAAATTGAGCACGGGGAAACTGCTTTAAGACTTGACCCACTGGCTATTCAAAGGCAACATGAAATTTCAGGACGACAACCATAAAAGCACACATTCATGACTTACCAATATCACGACGAATCAATTATCAAAAGCCTCCCTGAAGATACTGTTTTCGTATTTGGCAGTAACATGGCAGGACAACATGCAGGTGGTGCAGCACGAACAGCCAAAGAATTTTTTGGTGCCGTTGAAGGCGTCGGGCGCGGTTGGGCAGGACAAAGTTTTGCCATTCCAACCATGAATGAACATTTACAACAAATGCCACTATCGCAAATTCAGCACTATGTGGATGACTTTAAAATCTATGCCAAAAACCATCCTAAAATGAAGTATTTTTTAACTTCAATTGGTTGTGGTATTGCAGGTTATACGGTTGAAGAAATTGCCCCTATGTTTAAAGGCATTGCCCATAATGTGATTTTTCCTGCGTCGTTTCGTCCTTTTGTCGAAAAAGCATTGCCTAAACTAACGCAAAAATTACTACACACCATTTACCGTGATTCTGTGATTTTTACCCCTGCCACCGATGAATTAATTGAAGTCTTGGCATTGAGCGATAATGAAAAAGCCTTGGCTAAAATCATATTGAATACACAAATGTACCCAACTGACAGCAATGGGCGTGATCGGGTCTTTGAAATTCAGGATATTTTGCACAACTTAAATGGTAAGGTATTCGAGTTCCAAAATAATTCAGAAGGCCCAATGCTATTTGGCGCAGCGATTTTGGCTTTATTGGAATTGTATAATATCAACGAGCAAGATTTTAGCGATGTATGGCATGGCGTACGTGAAATCTCGCCGCCAAAACCTGCCAACAAAGCGCGTAAGCATGTTCGTTAATTTCAATACTTTTAAATCCCCATCAATAAAAAATGCCACGTAATTGTGGCATTTTTTTTAGCGCTTACCCATCGAACGACGAGTACCACGTGGCGGTGGCCAAGTCTTATCGGCATATTGCTCAGGTTTAGGACGCACTGAATTATGTACCGCCTGATCATTATCCTGCGCTGTATTTGGCATTGGGAATGGGAGATTCACCAATGGTTTTTTTGAAGTAGGCTGCTGCTTACTCATGACCATTACTCTTATAAAATTTGGACTATTTTAAAGTTTTTTGCCGCCCGATGCGAGAAACTTCCACCTCACAGCAGTTTTAATCACGATTTCATAGGAAATTGGTCTAATTTGGTGATTTTTTATTAATTTGATGCAATTTTAAACGACGCAGACATCGAATTTAAGCTAAGATAATATGCTTTTTATTTTTTTATCCCTATAAGAAGGAATATGCCGTGGACGTACGTCTCTCTGATCGTGTCAATGCCATCAAACCGTCCCCAACACTTGCAGTAACCAATAAAGCCGCTGAACTTAAAGCTGCGGGTCATAACGTTATTGGTTTGGGTGCAGGTGAACCGGATTTCGATACACCACAACACATCAAAGATGCAGCTATTGCAGCAATTAATAACGGTTTTACAAAATATACTGCTGTTGACGGTACGCCTGGTCTTAAAAAAGCCATTATCGCAAAATTAAAACGTGACAATAATCTTGACTACCAAGCGAACCAAATTTTGGTTTCTTGTGGTGGTAAGCAATCATTCTTTAACTTGGCGTTGGCTTTGTTAAACAAGGGTGATGAAGTGATTATCCCTGCACCGTTCTGGGTAAGCTATCCAGATATGGTGATTATTGCTGAAGGCGTGCCAGTTATTGTGGAATGTGGTGAAGAACAACGTTTCAAAATCACGCCTGAACAATTAGAAGCTGCGATCACTGACAAAACACGTTTAGTGGTGTTAAACAGCCCATCTAACCCTACAGGTATGATCTACACTAAAGCTGAATTAGAAGCTTTGGCTGCTGTACTACGCAAATACCCTGAAGTATTCATTGCATCTGACGATATGTACGAACCAATCCGTTGGGATGATGAGTTCTATAACATCGCGACAGTTGCACCAGACCTTTATGACCGCACAATCGTGTTAAACGGTGTGTCTAAAGCTTATGCAATGACTGGCTGGCGTATTGGCTATGCAGCGGGCCCTGCTAAACTAATTGGTGCGATGAAGAAAATTCAATCTCAATCGACTTCTAACCCAACTTCTATTTCGCAAGTTGCTGCAGAAGCTGCATTGAACGGCCCACAAGACGTACTTGAGCCAATGGTTGAAGCATTCAAACGCCGTCATGACTTAGTTGTAAATGGCTTGAATGACATCAAAGGTATTTCTTGCTTACCTGCAGATGGCGCGTTCTATGCGTATGCAAACATCAAACCATTAATTCGTGCGAAAGGCTTAAAATCTTGCACAGAATTCTCTGCTTGGTTATTGGAAGAAACTGGTGTTGCCGTTGTTCCTGGTGATGCGTTCGGTTTAGGTGGTTTCATGCGTATTTCTTATGCAACTGCAGACGAAGTACTTGTAGATGCGCTTGCACGTATCAAAAAAGCTGCTGAATCAATTGAAGGTGTAGATGAAGCGATTGCTTCAATCGAAGCTGAAAAAGCTGCAAAATAATCTAAACCTGTTTAGATGAACAAAACCCACGATTGAATCGTGGGTTTTTGTTTTTAATTGCGTTTTTTCACTCACTATTTTCCCTTCTTTCTGAGGAGAGAGATCACAAACAACGCTTTAAAAAAGCCTCACAATCATTTCTTGATAGATATAAGAAATTCAATAAAAGACCATACCCGCTGCAATCTAAACGGTTTTATACACGTGGTTTAGTTAAAATCACCATCAAAATACCACATAACACAATCAAGGTTGCCACGACCATCAACAGGGTGAGTTGTTCGCCTAGAAAAATTACACCGCCTAAAATCGCCAAACACGGCACAGAAAGTTGCACAGTACTTGCGGTAATGTGATCAATTTTTTTTACAATGCTGTACCACAACACATACGCTCCAGCCGAAGCCAATGCACCCGACAAGACCGCCAAAACCACCCCCTGCCAAGTGATAAAACTTTCGGGTAAATACCAAAGAAAAAATACAGCAACAAGCGGAGTCGCCAGAATGAAATTAGACAGAGTATTAGTTAAAGCATGCTGCATCGTCTTTGCAGCAATACTGTAAAAACCCCATGCAATACCTGCCAGTAACATCATCAATGCATATTTGAACGTTGGCGTACTGGCTTCAGGCAATAGCAACAAACCCATCCCTAATATAGCACAACCTAACCCGACCCAGCGCGGCAAAGTCATACGCTCACCATGCAAAATCGCATAACTGATCATGGTGATTTGCACTGCGCCAAATAGAATCAATGCGCCTATGCCTGCGTCTATATGCAAATATGCTAACGAAAAACCGAGCAGATATACAGCAAGGCTGAGTGCAGATTTCCATTGGAATTGAATTGGTTGTTGAACCTGCAAAACAGCATAGAACAGTCCTAAGCACACTGCTCCACTGCCAACCCTGAGCAAACTAAAACTCATAGGGTCAATTTGCTGTTCAGCCAATGCCAAACGACACAGCAAGGAATTTGCAGCAAATGCGAGCATGGCAATGCATATTTTAATCCACACGGCTGAATATCCTTTTCAAGCTGTTCGCAAATCTTTATCGCAGTTTAGAACACTATTTTAGTGCAAGTCATTTCGCTCAATTCAATACAAATCTATTTGGCTGAAATGATAAATCATCTTAGATTAAATACTATTTAGATTAGATACTGTTTTTCAATGCTGCGATCAACTCTGATTTAGACACTACAGGTTGAGTTGTCGCTTTATATTCACATAAATAGCGAAAAGCAGAGTCTAATTCTACACGCAATTGTTTTTGTTCAGACACAGACCACACGCGTGAACGGTTGCTCCCCGAAAGCGCACTACCCGCCAGTTGGTACAAATATAAATCATGATCACGCTGTAATGGTTTTTTGGTGCCGTTGTCTGGATGGTCTGAAAGCAATTGGCAGGATGATTGAATGAGCCATTTTTCACTAAACCACAATTGCAATAAATCGCCCAAATACAAATCTTGAGGTGCTAAAGGCCAGACATGAATATATGCGCCTTCTACAGCAATGTAGTATTGTTCAGGCGTAGACAAGATAGAAAGATAATGTTCTTGATAATAAGAAAATTGAGAAAAAATGTCAGAAATGCTGAGCGTATTCATTCGCTTACTCCGATTTAGCCATTTTAGTGCTGGCAAGTTGGGTTAAATCCACACTGTTTAAGATGCTACTTAAACGCTTTGTTCTGTCACTCAGACTAACAACCGATTTTGTGTAACGCAAGTCTTGTGGGTGATTTTTTAATAAAATTTTGTTTTTTGTTCAAATAAAAAGCATATAAAGTCAAAATGAAAGAAACATGACAATTTATGCTTGACCCTTGCTTAAATCTGCTTATAATCGCATTCAGATTCTCCCATAGCTCAGTCGGTAGAGCGACGGACTGTTAATCCGCAGGTCCCTGGTTCGAGC
This sequence comes from Acinetobacter sp. YH12131, assembly GCF_013418635.1. Lineage (NCBI taxonomy): Bacteria > Pseudomonadati > Pseudomonadota > Gammaproteobacteria > Moraxellales > Moraxellaceae > Acinetobacter > Acinetobacter sp. YH12131. The sequence goes on along the minus strand of NZ_VPBQ01000001.1, from coordinate 329,056 downwards.
CCAGGTGGGAGAGCCAAATTCTAAAAAGCCCAAGCATAACGACTTGGGTTTTTTATTGCCTAAAATTTATGGATGATGTGGTCTGTAAATAACCAAGCAGCGATTCATGCCTTAATCGTTCAAAAAGATGAATGTAACTGTTTTGGGCAATTCAGCTTAATGTAATTCCTAATCTTAGCCTTGATCATTTCTAAGTGACTTAGGCAACAATCCACAATCAAAATACCTAAGCAATAACTTGATTGATAAAAAAAACGGAACCGAAGTTCCGTTTTCTATCTTAGATCATCTACAAGTTTTAAGCGGCTTGCACAGGCACACCACTATGAAAACGGAACAGATCATCTGGACTTAAAATAAGATTCTTTTCCACTTCACGTATATGCTGAATTCGCCCCTGAATATCTTCTTCAGGGTTTTTCAGTTTTGCTGTTTTTGCTACATCCAAAGCCAGTGCCAAATAATCTTCATAATGCCGTGATTCTGATTTCAGTAAATAACGGTAATACTTACCTAATTCTTCATCTACCAATGGCGCAAGCGCATAAAACCGCTCGCATGAACGTGCTTCTACAAAGGCACCTATCACCAAAACATCAATTAGTGCTTCAGGTTCATAGGTACGGATTTCTTTACGTAAACCGCCTGCATAACGCCCTGCACTTAAACCCTGCCACATTTGCCCACGCTTTGCCATGAACTCTAGCACCTGCTCATAATGCAGCATTTCTTCGCGTACCAACTGTGCCAGTTTGACCTGCAAATCGGTAAAAAAGCTGTAACGAAACATCAGATTCATGGCTGTGCCTGCTGCTTTTTTCTCACAGTTGGCATGATCTTGCATCAAAATATCTAAATTATTTAATGCTTCATTCAACCATTCTTTAGGTGTTTCACAGCCTAAAAATGCTATTACAGGCTGCATCAATTCATCATAATTTATGCTGGACATAACGTTTCAAATTTTATCTTTCAATTTCAAATATACAGATTAACGCGCTGCATCAATCGCGGCTTTCATGCGTTTAACAGCCTGCTCCAATCCGACAAATACAGCATCACCAATTAAAGCATGACCAATATTTAACTCATGGATGTGTGGAATTGCGGCAATTGCACCTACATTATCCAAGTTCAAGCCATGCCCTGCATTAATCACTAAGCCACGGCTAGCTGCATATTCTACGCCCTGAACAATACGGGTCAATTCAGCTTGCTGTGCAGCTTCATTTTCTGCATTGGCATACGCGCCTGTATGGATTTCAATGGTCGGTGCACCACATGCAACGGCCGCATCAATTTGTGCAAGATCTGCATCAATAAACAGTGACACATCACAGCCAATTGCTGTTAATTCCTGAGTAGCGGCCTTAACTACTGCAAAATTGCCTACTACATCCAAACCACCTTCAGTGGTTACTTCTTCACGGCGCTCAGGTACCAAACATACATGCTGTGGACGAATTTCCTTGGCAAACTCGATCATTTCTTCGGTGACTGCCATTTCCAAATTCATGCGGGTTTTCAACAACGGACGCATACGACGCACGTCATCATCCTGAATATGACGACGATCTTCACGCAAATGCAAAGTAATCCCCTCTGCACCCGCCTGTTCACAAACTAATGCGGCCTTCACAGGGTCTGGATAGTTCGTGCCACGCGCTTGTCTTAAAGTTGCCACATGGTCAATATTGACACCGAGTAAAGCCATAATAGGTTCCTACATTACGCTTGGGTTTGAGAATTCTGAATCCACAATTGGCGACTTTTTAAAGGTCGATCACCCAACAGTGAACTAATCATTTGTCGATACAGCCGAGACAGTAATTGTAACTGCTCTGGGTTAAAATCCCTACCTTTTTCATAGTCGCACATACTGAGGATCTGTGTACCGACTAAGTTAGCCCGTGATGCTTGTGCGGTAGGGATAAAACCATCATTCAGTTGAAAATGATAATGTAGATTGGGCTGAATTGGCTCTTGGTTCGCATCGACTGAAAAATCAATCGCATAGCCTAATTCTTCCAATAATGCATGTTCAAACTGACGCAAAATTTGTCTTAAGAATAGATTGGGATTTTCTTGACTAGATAAGTGTTGTAAATGCGCCAAAGTCTGGTGATATTGCACAAAAGTTTCTGGCATTTCCACTTCGGCAGAACATAAGCGCAGCACGATTTCATTTAAATAAAAGCCTGAAAAAAATGCATCACCAAAGAAGAAAACCGGTTGATTGACAATTTCCAGCTTGGTGAAATTTTTAAGGTCTGATTTTCCCGAAGCTTGTATGCGAATCGGTTGATATTGTGGCGGTGGCATTTGTCTTAAAATACCATCAACCCGCCCATGTTCGCGGGTAAACAAGTGCACAATATGGCTACGTTCGCGGTATTTTCGATGATGGATTAAATAACCATGCAAGATTTCATTACGCATGATAGCGTCAATTAATCCTGTTCTTTAGAGGATTCTTGTTTGGATTTTTCTTCGTCATCACCATCTGGAATGACAGCACCAACTACAGCAGCAGTGCCTTTCACCACACCCTTTGTAGTTTTGTAGGCAACTTTTACGGGAACTGTCACAACTTTGTGAATACAACCTTGCAAGACAAACATACATGCCACAATGGCCAACACTTTCATCATCACAGTTCCCTTTTCGTCAAACTTAGATATCGCTATATCCTAAGCTTTTTAATGCACGTTCATCATCAGACCAACCACCTTTGACTTTCACCCAAAGCGTCAGCATGATTTTTTGCTCGAACATTTTTTCCATGTCGACCCGTGCATCCATACCAATTTTTTTCAGCTTCGCGCCTTTTTCACCAATCACAATGGCTTTTTGACCAGAGCGATCTACAAAAATAGTGGCATCAATATAGGTACATGGTGCTTTCATACGACCCGTTTTTTCATTTAAAACCGCATCTTCAGTTTTAAATGATTCGATTTGCACGGTTAAATCGTAAGGCAGTTCTTCGCCCAATTGGCGCATGATCTTTTCACGGATAATTTCAGATGCCAAGAAACGTTCTGAACGGTCTGTGATTTGATCTAGCGAATACAACGGTGGCTGGAATGGCAAATAGCGTTCAATCGTGTCACGCAAATGATCTAGGTTCGCGCCGCGCAATGCCGATACAGGTACAATTTCGGCAAAGTTCATTAACTTGGCACGTTCTTGAATAATCGGCAAAGCCTGATTTTTATTCTCAAAAGTGTCGAGTTTGTTAATCACCAGAATCACTGGCATTTCTGCATTTTTCAGCTTTTCTAGGACTAACTCATCATTTTGCGTCCATTTTTGTGCATCCACCACAAACAAAACCAAGTTCACATCACGCAAAGCAGATGATGCAGCACGGTTCATCATTTTGTTGATGGCACGGACTTCTTTTTTATGCATCCCTGGTGTGTCTACAAACACAGCCTGAGATTTTTCACGTGAATCAATTCCCACAATTTTGTGACGTGTGGTTTGCGGTTTACGTGAAGTAATGGATAGTTTTTGACCCAATAAGTGGTTCATGAGGGTCGATTTACCCACATTCGGGCGACCAACAATCGCAACAAAACCACTGCGGAAATCAGATGGAATTTCAGTTCCCTGACCGCTAAAGAATTGGTTAATTAGGTCATTGGCGTCGTTATTCGACTCGTGATCAGCATCTACGTGATCGGAATGGATGGTCATTCAGACTTTTGCTCCAAGAATTTTAAAATATCTGCCGCAACTGCCTGCTCGGCAAAGCGACGGCTTGAACCTTCACCCTTCATTACAGGTAAGCTATCGACTCGGCATTCCACAATGAAATGCTGATTCGGTGCATCGCCCTGAATATCTACAACCTCGTAAACCGGGAGAGGTTTTTTACGTGCTTGTAAATACTCTTGTAAGCGTGATTTAGGGTCTTTGAGTTGATCAGTTGGCTCAATATGATCTAAATAAGGGCTGTACCATTTTAGCACAATCGTTTGCAGCAAATTCAAATCACCGCTATCGACATAAATAGCGCCAATAATCGCTTCTACGGTATCTGCCAGTATAGACTCACGATGATGACCGCCAGATTTCAATTCTCCCGTACTGAGAATTAAATTTTGGCTGAGCTTTAAATCATTGGCAATTTTGCCTAAGGCTTCCTGACGTACCAGTGTTGCCCGCATGCGCGTTAAACGCCCTTCATTTTCATGTGGATAAGCCACATATAAATAATTGGCAACAATCATTCCCAATAACGAATCGCCTAGAAATTCCAGACGTTCGTAATTGTGTTTATGACTCACCGAGCGGTGAGTCAAAGCCAGTTTAAGCAATTCAGGTTGCTTAAACTGATAACCGATTCGGCTGGCTAGACGGGTCTCATTTAGCTTGGACTGAGCTTTGATCAAAACTTTTCTCGAACTTCATTACAATATCAATATTCAATAAGAAAGGTTTTCTTATTTCATATTCTTTTTTCACTTCTAAACCATCTACGTTGGTCACTTGAGCTACATCTGCAAATTTAATATCGCGAATGTTGTTCATGCTTAAACGCTTGTCCATTTCACCAATAAACTTTTGTGGTGATAGGTTTTTTGGCCCATTCAACAATTGCTCTTCAATTTGATTGTCCAACATTCGATCATCGAAATATGGTCCCCAAACCGCAATTGCCACTTTTGCCATAAATGCAAAACCAATAATTGCAATTAAAATTGCAATATAGGATGCCCCTTGTTGATGACGCATTTTTTATTTTCCTAATCTGCTGTATTAATCAATTTTGCCGTTACGACTAAATGACGGCAAATTAAACCCAGGCTCTTTATGCATCCACACATAGAATGCACGACCTGTTAGGTTTTCCTCTGGTACAAAACCCCAAAAACGACTGTCAGCACTTTGATCGCGGTTATCCCCCATCGCGAAGTAATGACCTTCAGGTACTTTGACTTCCCAATATAAACCATTTTCTGCTGAATATTTACCATTGTCTACATAGTTCAGGAATGGTGCCTGACGCGCCACGTTTACACCTTCAAGCTCGCGCATGGTAAATGTATGCGCCCCTAAAGTTTCCTGATGGTAAATTGAAGTAGGTGTATCTAGACTGTCTTTTTCACGGCTAAACTGGATTGGGGTTTTCGTTACTTTCTCGCCATTAATGCTCAGCTGACCATGATCATAAACAATATGATCGCCTGGTAAACCGACAATACGCTTAATATAACTAATGCTTGGTTGTGGTGGATAACGGAACACCGCAACTTCGCCACGCTCAGGCGAACCCACATCTATAATTTTGCTGTTAATAATTGGCAAACGCACACCATATTCAAACTTGTTCACCAAAATAAAATCGCCCGTTTCTAAGGTTGGCACCATAGAATCTGACGGAATATTAAATGGTTCATACAGGAATGAACGCAGTACCATCACCACTGCCAAAACAGGCCAAAAATCATAAGCCCATGTGATAATGAAGTTTTCATTGCCTCGCCCTTTCGTTGCTCTTTGCTTAAATACAAATTTATCGAGCAGCCACACCGCAATAAAAAATAATGTGGCAGGAACGAGAATCAAATTAAAATCAAAATCCATGGGTTTATTATCCTTATAATTTTAGCGTTCGACTTTAAGTACAGCTAAGAAAGCTTCTTGCGGGATTTCAACACTTCCCACTTGCTTCATACGTTTCTTACCTTCTTTTTGCTTGGCAAGTAGTTTCTTCTTACGAGAAACGTCACCGCCATAACACTTCGCAAGTACGTTTTTACGCATCGCTTTCACGGTTGAACGCGCAATAATTTGCGCACCAATCGCAGCCTGAATAGCCACATCAAACATTTGACGCGGAATCAAGTCTTTCATTTTTTCAACCAAGGCAATACCACGGTGACGTGCATCTTGACGGTGGCAAATCATCGCTAAGGCATCGACTTTTTCACCGTTAATCAGTACATCGACTTTAACCAAAGATGAGCTTTCAAAACGGACAAAGTTATAATCTAACGATGCAAAACCACGTGAACATGACTTCAATTTATCAAAGAAGTCCATCACGACTTCTGCCATCGGAATTTCAAAAGTAATGGACACTTGGTTACCCAAGAATTTCATGTCTTTTTGCACACCACGACGCTCAATACATAGGGTCATGACGTTACCCAAGTATTCTTGCGGCACTAAAATATGACATTCCGCAATCGGTTCACGTAAATCTTCTACAGTTGAACCATCAGGCATTTTAGATGGACTGTCGATATACACCGTTTCGCCATTTTTCATCACGGCTTCATAAATAACCGTTGGTGCCGATGAAATTAGGTCTAAATCGTACTCACGCTCTAAACGCTCTTGTACGATTTCCATGTGCAACATGCCCAAGAAACCACAACGGAAACCAAAGCCTAAAGCATCTGAACTTTCAGGTTCAAAGAACAAAGCTGAGTCGTTAATTTGTAGTTTGTGCAAGGCTTCACGGAACGGTTCAAAGTCGCTGGCATCAATTGGGAATAAACCTGCATAAACCTGCGGCTTAACTTTTTTAAAGCCTGGTAAGGTTTCTACTTCTGGTGTAGTTGCGAGTGTGATGGTATCACCCACTGGCGCACCAAAAATATCTTTAATACCCGCAATAATAAAGCCAACTTCACCTGCTTCCAAAATACCTGTTTCGGTATGTTTTGGATTAAAAATACCAACTGAGGTAATAATGTGCGTTTGACCTGTCGATTTCATCAACATTTTATCGCCTTTACGCACGCGACCTTGCTTGATACGTACCAGCGACACAACGCCCAAATAGTTATCAAACCATGAGTCAATAATTAAGGCTTGCAATGGCGCATCACGATCACCTTGTGGTGCAGGAATGACATTCACCAAGGTTTCTAATACATTGTCGATGCCTAAACCTGTTTTAGCCGAACAGGTGGGTGCATCTTGCGCTTCGATACCAATAATTTCTTCAATTTCATGAATCACGCGCTCAGGTTCTGCCTGCGGTAAATCAATTTTATTCAGTACAGGTAAAACTTCTAAGCCTTGCTCAATTGCGGTATAGCAGTTTGCAACTGACTGTGCTTCTACACCTTGAGCAGCATCAACCACCAATAGCGCACCTTCACAAGCTGCCAAAGAACGTGATACTTCATAGGAAAAGTCAACGTGTCCTGGGGTGTCAATGAAGTTTAACTGGTATTCCTGACCATTTGGATGGTTGTAGTATAAAGTCACTGAGGTGGCTTTAATGGTAATCCCACGCTCACGCTCAAGCTCCATAGAATCCAACACCTGAGCTTGCATCTCACGATCTTGTAAACCACCACAGGTTTGAATGAAACGATCTGCTAGAGTCGATTTACCATGGTCAATATGGGCAATGATCGAAAAGTTACGGATGTTTTTAATATCAACAGTTTTTTTAGCTTGCGCCATGGGTTACCTTGAAAAATAACACGCTCTGCACCTCAAAATTCATGCAGAGCAAAAGCCGAATAGAAATTGCGAAGGATTATAGCAGATGGATTTTTCAATGTATCCATAATAATGACTTCCTTTTGCAGCCTCACGCGTTTTTCTTTTTATTCAAGAGTTTTAGGCTTTTTATGCAGAGATGTGTGTCGTAATTAAAGTGAGAATTGAAGAATACTTCATGCTATTTGAAACAGGTGAATACCCTCTTTAACAACATCGACAGCAATAACATGCAGCAACTTTCAATGACGCTACACTTGGTGCTTCAACTCATCTTAATGAATCATACTCACTAAAATCCAACGGATTCACATCAGCAGCAAGGGGTTGATAGGCTTGCGTAAATGTCGGTGACATGCGTTTTGGACGACCTGTAGCAATTTCCACACAAGCCCATTGTGTATTGCCCATAAACAGCAGACTTTTATCTTGAGGGCGATAAAACGCATATTGGCGGAATGAATACAACGCATTCAAATCACTTAACCATGTACGCAAAATCAGCTCCTCACCTTCGAGTGCCGCTTTACGATATTGCACATGATGTTCCACCGCCACCATCGCATGTTTTAGTTTTAAGTATTCCAGCACCCCTAAACCTAATGTTTCGATATGTGCCGATGCTACATCCTGCATCCACTGCACATACACCACATTATTTACATGCCCTAAAATATCAATATGTTCTGGCTGTACGGTGATTTTTAAATCAAATATGCTGCTCATGTCATCCTTTTAACTAAAACGGCGATGTCGGTCTAGTCTAACAAAAATACCGAGTTACATAAAAAAAGTCGCTCCAGTTCAAGAGCGACTTTCTTAAAATAAGTGACTATCTAAAGTTTAGCAATATGCTAAATTTAGTTAGATTTACGATTTTATGCCACTTCAACTTATTGAATACGCATCCCAATAATGGCACGTTGCCCTTGACGAATAATCACGACCCGAGCAACTGAACCTTTTTTCAGGGTAGATACCGTTTCAACAAACTGGTTGGCATTTTGAATTGGCGTATTATTCAGTTGTACCACCACATCGCCTGGCATAATACGCGCCTGAGCTGCTGAACCACCACGACGCACTTCCTGAATGAGCACACCACCTTTAATATCTAACTGGCCTTGTTCTGCAACAGTTAAGTCACGAATAGACACACCTAAAACAGGGCCTTTAGCAGCAGTTTCAGGGTTGTTTTTTGCAGGCGTATCATCAGGTGCTGTGCTGACTGTAGCGGTAATATTACGGCGTTTGTCATCACGTAATACTTCAAGCTGAATACTCTGATTTGGCACTGAACGGTTTAAATAGTTCAACAATTCCGAAGTTCTAGAAATTGGCGTACCATTATATTTAAGAATGACATCACCCGCACGTAAGCCTGCACGTGCAGCAGGTGAATTTGGTGCAACTTGAGTAATCAATGACCCTTCTGGTTTGCTCAGTTTATAAGATTCAGCCAAATTACGGTCAATATCTTGCAAACTCACCCCTAAATAAGAACGAGTCACTTTACCGTTACGCTTTAACTGATCGGCAACATCCATGGCAACATCAATAGGAATGGAGAATGACAAGCCCATATAACCACCCGTACCACTAAAAATACGGGAGTTCACGCCGACCACTTCACCGCGCTGGTTAAATAGTGGCCCGCCTGAGTTACCTGGGTTAAGCGCCACATCGGTCTGAATAAATGGCACTGAAGTTTCACCCATCATATTACGCATTTTGGCACTCACGATTCCTGCCGATGCAGAATAGTCAAAGCCAAATGGTGAACCAATCGCAAGTACAGGCTCACCTACACGTAATTGATCGACATTGCCTGTACGCAGTTCTGGATAACTGCTGCCCTGCACTTTTAATAACGCGACATCGGTACGTTCATCACTACCCACGACAGTTGCATCAAGTTCACGGCGGTCATTCAGTACAATGGTAACTTTAGAAGCATCTTCAACAACGTGGTGATTGGTTAAAAGGTATCCATCTTTACTGATAAAAAAGGCACTGCCGTAACCTGTTTTTTCTTGTGGAATTTGCTGTTGAGGAATAATCACTTGATTGCCAAAAAAACGGCGTAAAATTTCTGGAACTTGTTGTTGTAAGAGTTCTTCCTGACTCATTTTTTTGACAACATTGACACTCACCACCGCAGGACTAACCTGCTCAACCAAATTAGAAAAGTCTACTGGTGGTGCTGCTTGAGTCTGCACAGTTGCCATAGTAAAAACAGCCGCATATAAACCTTTTTTTAAGTTGCGATTTTTCATAAATAGCATTCACTCAATAATAATTATGACTTTGAACTCACCTTATTTAGCACAAAATAATAGGCTTTTGCGTAATAAAATGTTGAATCTTTTTCAATTACGGTTTGGCAGGCACTGTGGAGGATAGCTGAGATAGCATCTTATATTTGACCCATCAAAAATGATGCGCCAAAGTGCTATAAATGAAAAGCGTGGAATCGAATCACAATAAAAGTGGGATATTCCATAAAAGTTGCCAGTTTATTCTTTTTTTTCATTATTCAAATCCACTTCGCACTTGCCTTTTTCTGTAAAAAGGGGTGTCATTATCCAACTTTTTTCAAATTAGCTGATGGACATGCCTAATTTAAACACAACACATCAATTTGATGTGATTATTGTGGGAAGTGGTGGTGCAGGTTTGAGTTTAGCGCTCTCATTACCCCAGCATTTCAATATTGCCGTTTTGGCGAAATCTACCCTTACTGAAGCCAGCACTTTCTATGCGCAAGGCGGTGTCGCGGCAGTTCTTGATGAAACAGATTCAATTGAACAACACATAGATGACACTATGATTGCAGGTGCGCATTTATGTGAAATGGATGCCGTCAAGCAAACCGTAGAAGGCGGCAAACCTTCGGTAGATTTTCTGCTGAAACAAGGTGTGCAATTTACTTTAGATGAACAAGAACAGTTGCACTTAACCCGTGAAGGCGGTCACTCACAGCGACGTATCATTCACGCTGCCGATGCAACGGGGCGCGCAATTTCGACCACTTTGGTACAACGTGCCCAAGAACAGCAAAACATCACCATTTTTGAAAATTATATTGCGATTGACTTAATTACCTCGCAAAAATTAGGTTTAAATGAAAGCAATCGCGCTTTGGGCTTATATGCATTAGATGAAAAAACACAAAAAGTGCATAGCTTCCTTGCGCCATTTACCGCACTTGCCTGCGGTGGTGCAATGAAAGCCTATCTATATACATCTAACCCAGACATTGCTACAGGTGATGGTATGGCGATGGCATACCGTGCAGGTTGTCGTGTGGCAAATATGGAATTTAACCAATTCCATCCGACCTGTTTGTACCATCCTCAAGCACGTTCGTTTTTAATTACTGAAGCCATGCGTGGTGAAGGTGCATATTTGCGTTTACCCGATGGTGAGCGTTTTATGCTGCGTTTTGATGAGCGTGCAGAGTTGGCACCACGTGACATTGTCGCACGTGCAATTGACTATGAAATCAAACGCTTAGGTATTCGCCATGTGTGGTTAGACATCACTCATAAACCTGCAGAATTTGTAAAGGAACACTTCCCAACGCTGTATGCACGTTTACTGGAATTAGGTATTGATATCACCACTGATATGATTCCTGTTGTACCTGCTGCCCACTACACTTGTGGCGGAGTAATGGTGGATGAACATAGCCAAACCGATATTTCTGGTTTATACGCGATTGGTGAAACGTCTTATACAGGTTTGCATGGCGCTAACCGCATGGCAAGTAACTCTCTTTTAGAATGTTTTGTATATGGAATGGCAGCGGCCAAACATATTGAAGCACATCACACTACAGATTATTGCTCACCTGAAGTTCCTGCTTGGGATGATTCGCAAGTGACGAACCCTGACGAAGATGTGGTGATTTTACAAAACTGGGATGAGCTACGTGCAACCATGTGGAACTATGTCGGCATTGTACGCACCACTAAGCGTTTAGAGCGTGCCTTACACCGTATTGAAATGCTAAAACGTGAAATCACCGAGTATTATCAGGACTATCAAGTCAGTAAAAACTTGATTGAGCTGCGTAATTTGGTTCTGGTTTCTGAAATGATTGTGCGCTGTGCCATGCAACGCAAAGAATCGCGTGGTTTACACTTCACGCTAGATTATCCTGAACTCGCACCTGAATTGCGTAAGACTGTGCTTATTCCACCAAATTTCCAAGTGGAAACCCCATTGGTGAATGAGTGATCTGATTGCTTGTTACACAACAGCATTTGCATAAAAGTATCTGTGAATAAAGTGCATTTGAATTCTAATGCAAGAAAGCACCGAATCGTGTTCCATAACACGATTCGGTATTTTATCATTTTGAATATGATGACGTTAACTTACTAAACCTCCCCCCAAGAATTCATCAAGTTGATTTTTAGATTACGGCTGCAACTTGAGTACCATCTTGAATAAATGCTTCTAAGCGAACTTGACCAGCCAATAGTTGCTGTAATTGGTGGCTAATTATGTACTGCAATTGCTGCCGTGTTTGTTCGTCTATAGGCGCATTTTGCAATTGTTTTGACAAATGCTGTAATGCTGCTTGAGCCCCCAACTGCTGCATTTTAATTGCATACAGATAGCCCAACACCACTCCTTTCTGCACATAATTTGCAGCTAAATCATGCTGCAGATGATAAATCAAAGCACCCATCACCCGTTCATTGGCTGAGAGTTTACGCAAAGGGTCACGTGCCACACGCTGACACGGGTCTTTATAGGCATGTTCACATGAGTCCAGAAAGCTCTGTGCCAGATGCTTTAAGTTTTGCTGACGATGCGGCAACTGTGCAGCTAATCCCAACGCTACTTGTGCCGAAACAGCGCGGGTAAAATCTGCAACCAATGGGTCTGCCATTGCGACACCAATACTGTTATGCCCTATTAAACTGGATAACCAAGCCATCATGGCATGTACACCATTCCATAAACGATTTTTAATGAGTTGGATTTCGGCAATATCATCTACCAAAATCATTTGACGCATGTGTTGCAATAATGGACTGGCATTTTCCACATAAATAGGCATGTCACTTTCAGCATGAAATAAAATTAAATCCATACTTTGCAAAATGTGACTGGGCTGAAAATTGCGTCTTAAATCTTCTACATATAAGGTGGCTTGACGCTCTTGCTCAGGCTGCAATCGAGTATTGTCTTCAATTTCAATTGGCTCTGCTTCGTCATCCAACTGAAATTGCTTAAAAATATTATACTTGATGCGTAATTGGCGATATAAGTTTTGATCGCTTAATTTAGAGACCATTCTATTTACGACAGTATCGCAAAAATAATGCTGCGCCATAATTTTGGCTGCCGTATCGGGATCCAACAACGCCTCTAACGCCTGATGAATATGCGTCATCAAGAGCTGTTTTGCCCCAACTTTATTTAAAATTACCAAAATAGTTAAAGGCTGATGGAGTTCAACTTGCGCTATAAAACGGGCATATAAGCCCTGCGCAATTACTTTAGCCTCTTGCTGTAAAGCATGTTCAGGCAAACATAATGCAATTAGGCTCGACTCCACATACATTTGCTGCATCTGCTGCAAGTTCTCCGCATCAATGATGTGCATATTTTCAATTCGTTCATCATAAGAACATTGTCCATAACGAATTGAATACGTTCCAAAGGCGTTTACTGCAGAACGATATAAGGTATTCCGTGTAGAAGCATAAATACGTTTAGGACGGGTATAGCCATCCCAGTGCGATAAAATTTGGGCCAAATAGCCCCCACCTATTGCACCAAAACCATGAATCCCCACACTCAACTGATTTAAAGTTTGCGGGAAGGCCTCTTGTAAACTCGGCATTTCCAATACAGGAATAACTTGATTTAAGTCATCTAAATAAGCTTGCATACTTGCGTAATAATGCTGCGTGAGTGACAACATATTAGCATTAGGTTTTTTTATATCCCGAAATAGTATGGTTATGCCACCCGCTGCATGTGCAGATTTGATTCCATTTTCAGAATCTTCCAGCATGAAACATTCGCTGGGTTCTAGATTAATTTTTTGTGCGGCTGTTATAAAAATTTCAGGATGTGGCTTGCCCTGTTGCACCTCATCGCCACAAACTAATACATCAAAAAACTTATAGACATTGGCATTAATCAAATATTCTTCGGCAATGGCACGACGACTAGACGTAGCAACCGCCATTCTCAAGCCAGACTTTCGTAACCGCTCTAATACCTGCAACAAACCTTTTTTAATGGGCACACCAAAATTGCGCACACTTTCTAGTTCTAGTTCATCAGCACGCTGACGGATCTCACGGTAAGGAATGTCTGCACCATATTCTGCTTGCGCCAGTTGTTCAGCGCTCTTTGCACTCAAACCCAAACATTGCATGAGGTATACGTCTGAAAATTCAACGCCAATGAGCTCCTGAGATGCCTGCTTCAATGTTTGAAACCGTAATCGTTCAGTATCAAACATTGTTCCATCCATATCAAAGATTGCTCCATGAACAATATTGTTCTTAAATTTAAGCATTTAGCTCCCTTGTTTTATCACTTACGGGTTGCTAGCTTAGACAAAAACAGATTTGATCTATATGAAAAACCTAAAATGAAATATTTGTGATTATTTTTTAACCAATCAAACCCTGATTTTCATGTGGTATGTGTACATATGTAACCACATGGTAAATATAAGTAACTAAAATTAAGATAAAGCTGACTTTATTCTCAGCCAATCTGTGGAATCGAATACGTCCCTGTGACATGCGCCACGGCGTCATCTACACCTTCGGAATATACCCAAACCTCACCGACCACGAGGTTTTTCCCTACTTTCATTAAGCGACATTCACCACGTAAATTACGCCCTGCTGCGGGCTTGCGTAAAAAGTTGATGTTTAAATTACTGGTCACCGCCAAAGCCACCAAACCCAACTCCCCTAAAATGGCGATATAAAGTGCATAGTCTGCAACAGTCATCATAGTCGGCCCTGATACCGTACCACCTGGGCGTAAATCACGTTCATCGATGTGATAATTCACCAATGCCCCACGTGGCGTGATGGACACAATTTCACATTTTTCCAGACTTTGCGGAAACTCTACTTTTAAAAATTCAATAATTTCTTCTTTGGTCATACTTACTATTCGCTATTTTTTTAAAAAATCTTCTAAAGCGTTTCCACTATAGAAGATTTTTCCATTCAATCAAATGTCTAACTACAACCCAATGGCTTGTTATACCTTTGTTTGTTATGTCTTAGCTTGCAAATAGTGCATCGCCTGTGCAAATACTTGATCGGGGCTTTGTGTTGCATCTAAGCGCTTCACTCGCTCAGGGTGTCGCTCCCACAAAGTTTGATAGCCACCTCTTACTTTCTCAAAGAAAGTTGCTTTCTCTTGTTCAAAACGATCAAGTTCACCACGTGCCCGTGCACGGGTCATACCCAGTTCAATCGGTGCATCCAGCCAGAAAGTTAAGTCAGGCATACGTGCCACAAAGTTATTATTTAAAGTCTGCAACTTGCTTTCACTCAAACCACGTCCTGCACACTGATAAGCAAAACTCGCATCACTAAAACGGTCACACAGTACAGTTTTTCCTGCAGCCAACGCAGGTAAAATCACCCGATCTAAATGCTGTGCACGCGCTGCATACATCAACAATAACTCAGTGTCTGAACACATTTTTTCTTCATGGTTGACCTCGAGCAACAAAGCACGAATTTGCTCTGCCATAGGGGTTCCACCCGGTTCACGGGTTAAAACCACCGACTGACCTTGTGCAGTAAAATAATCATGAATACGGCGAATAAGTGTAGTTTTGCCTACCCCTTCAGTACCTTCAAAACTGATAAACATGCTTATTCCCCTGATTTTTTCGTGCGTAGTACGTTTAAATATTCCTGTACGGCACGGTTATGATCTTGCAAATTGGTGCTAAATTTATGCCCACCGTTACCTGTCGCGACAAAATAAATATTGTCAGATTGGTCTGGATGCATCGCCGCTTCAATGGCTTTTTGACTTGGCAAAGCAATTGGTGTTGGCGTTAAGCCACTCATGGTATAGGTGTTGTATGGCGTTGGAGTGCGTAAATCCTGACGGGTGATATTGCCCTGATAACGGTCACCCATACCATAAATCACGGTTGGGTCAGTCTGTAAACGCATCCCCAGTTTTAAACGACGTACAAACACACCCGAAACCTGCTCTAATTCAGCATCAACATTGGTTTCTTTTTCAATAATAGATGCCATGATTAAAGCTTCATATTTATTTTTATAGGGCAAATCTGCTGCACGATTATTCCAAGCATCATCCAATGATTTCATTTGACGCTGATATAAATCGGTTAATATTTTACGGTCAGTTTCACCTTTGGCAAAGAAATAAGTATTCGGCGCAAATAAACCTTCGGGATGTGTAAAAGGAATATTTAAAGCTTTTAGCATTTGATCATACGGCAAATGCGACACTTCTTTGGTGACCAACTCATCTTTCTTTAACGCATCAATCAATTGTTTAAAAGTCGTGCCTTCGATCACCAAAATACGGTTCATTTGTGCATTTTCAGCATTGGCGATCATTTCCATAACCTGACGCACACTCATGCCCTGACGAACTTCATACACGCCTTTTTTCATGCTGTCGTGAATCATCACTCGTTGATAGAGCTTTAAAACAATTGGAAAATTCACATGATCTTGTTCTGCCAAACGATCAATAAAGCGTGAATAGGTATCACCATCATTAATTGCCAATAATTGTTTTTTGCCTTCAATAGGATAATCTTTAAATAAGCTTGACCATAAGATCATGCCAATGACCAAAAACAGTCCGAGTACAAAAATAAGCGCACCCTGAATAGCACGCTTAGACCATATAGGTTTGGTTTTCTTTTTAGATTTTGATGGACGCTTAGACATAAGAATGAATCTGATTCAGTTGAAGTTGCTTAAATAGTTCCACACACGGCTGCACATCTAAAACCTGCTGCCCTAAATGGCTGACAATTTTCATGGGCGTTAAGGCATTACAGAAAAACAGACTTTGAATCTGCGCAATTTCCGAAACATGAACATCACGCTGTTCACAATGCAAATTCTGTTGTTGCATGCGCGATAAAATTTCTGCCCGCATGACACCGTGCACGCCATTATAACCAAGTTGCGGGGTAATCCATGTATTGTTTATACGAATGAAACAATTACTACTCACACCTTCAACCACACTGCCCTGTACATCAGTAACCAAAGCTTCTGTCCAGCCTTTTTGATCGGCTTCTTGTTTGAGCAATACCTGTTCAAGTCGGTTTAGACTTTTCAGCCCAACTAAATTCGGCATGCTTAGTCCAATCGCTTGTGCCAAGATGCCACTTTGAATGATGTCATAATGATATGCCGTATCTAAAGCCGCTTGTACTTGTGGATAGAAAAACACCCAAACATCGGCAGGATGATCAGGCAAGCTGTAGCCACGCTGCCCCACACCACGACTTAAAACAATCTTCAAAGTACCATTTAACTCGCCATGCGCCTGCTTTAAAAGTGTCAGCGTTTCAGTGATTAACTCAAGATTGGCATTTAAAGAAAGTTGGCGATTGGCATATTGCAAACGCGCCAAATGGCGGTCAAATAATTCAATTTGATTTTGGCGAAAACGTGCAGTGCTAAAGCATCCATCACCATAATGAAACGCGCGATCTAACACATGAATCTGCTCGGTAGGCTTGGCATTTTTATAACACTGCATGGAAGAAGTACTCGTTATTTATCTCTAAATATAGAAAACAATGAAGAAATTTATATTTATCATTTACTGATATTCACCGCATTTTAAATTATTTTTTCAGCAAATAGACTACCGATATGCTTGCCTCATTCAACAACAGATTTAATACCTGAGGTCAAACATGAACTTTACAAAACTGAAAATTGGACTACTGGCGGCAGTACTTTCGGCAACAACCTTGAGCGTTTCTGCAAAAGACTTTCTGAATGTTTCCTACGATCCAACCCGTGAATTATACGATAACTTTAACAAAGATTTTGGTGCGTACTGGAAAAAAGCCACCGGGCAAAACATTAACTTTAAACAATCACATGGCGGTTCGGGCAAACAGGCACGTGCGGTGATTGATGGTCTAGGTGCCGATGTCGTGACTTTGGCACTGGCTGCCGATATTGATGAAATTGCTAAACGCGGTCTATTACCTAAAGACTGGCAAAAGAAATTTCCGCACAACTCGACCCCTTATACATCCACAATTGTATTTTTAGTGCATAAAGGCAACCCGAAAGGTATTCGAGATTGGGGCGATTTGGTCAAACCTGGTGTGGAAATCATTACTCCAAATCCAAAAACATCTGGCGGTGCACGCTGGAACTATTTGGCAGCGTGGGCATGGGCAAAACATCAACCTGCGGGCAATGATGCTAAAGCGCAAGAGTTTGTTCGCCAAATTTATAAACAAACCAAAGTATTGGATTCAGGCGCACGTGGCTCAACCACCACTTTTGCAGAACGTGGCATTGGTGATGTTTTGTTAGCTTGGGAAAATGAAGCCTATTTAGCCGTGCGTGAACAACCGGGTAAATTTGAGATCATCACGCCTTCTCTATCTATTTTGGCTGAACCGCCTGTGGCGATTGTAGAGAAAAATGTGCAAAAAGATGGCAATCAACACTTAGCCAAAGCCTATTTAAACTATCTCTATTCGCCTGCGGGTCAAAACATTGCTGCGAAGAATTATTACCGACCACGTAATGCTACGGTGTTGGCACAATATAAGTCGCAATTTAAACCATTGAAGTTGGTGACTATTGATCAAGAGTTTGGTGGATGGAGCAAAGTTCAGAAGCAACACTTTGAAAATGATGGCATTTTCGATCAGATTGTCAAAGCCAACCAAACCAAATAATACTCCGAAAGGTAAATCATACCAAAGCGCTAGCTGAAAACACCCAAATTGAAAAATGCGGGTATTTTCACAAACGCATTTTTACCTGATTCACATATATCTCTTTTATTCATATAAAATTCATTTTTAATTATTTTTTTTGCATAGAAACTCTCGTTATCCTTGTTGCAGATTATTTAAAACATGAATTTTACAGCATTATCTTACTGAGTTTTGAATCCAAGTGATCACAGCCAAAGCTGAAAATGATGGGTTCAATTCATATTCAAGCGTTATTCAGATCATTATTTCAGGCTGAAATATGCGAAGGAGCATCGACATGATTCATACCGTAATTGTTCCAGGTGTAGGTGGCAGTGAATATGCGCACTGGCAATCTTGGTTACAACGACAACTCATGTCTTGCTCGCGTGTACAACAGTCAGACTGGAATAGCCCAATTTTACAGAACTGGGTTGCTGAATTTGTCAAAACAGTTGCCCCGATTCAGGACGACATTCAAATTGTGGCGCACAGTTTTGGTTGTCTGACCACAGTGGCAGCATTGGCGCAGCACCCTGAACTGCAGGCGAAAATAAAAAATGTGGTTTTGGTTGCACCTGCTAACCCTGCCCGTTTTGGTGAATCTGGTTTTGCACAACACAGCCAAAGCAATTATTCGGCTTATTTTCAGCAACTTAAATTGGCTGTACCGACACGCTTATTGATCAGTGAAAATGACCCGTGGCTAAGTTTTGCAGATGCACAGGCACTTGCCCAAGCATGGCAATTAACACCGATTAATTTAGGACAAGTGGGTCATATTAATGTTGCATCAGGCTTTGGGGCATTTCCTGAAATTTATGATTATTTGATTGCAGAAAATATGCAATCACATATCAGTATTTCTGATAACAACAAGTATTTATTCAAATTTGCAATTTAATCTTCGCAAATTATGCTTGTGCCGAATTTATCTTTTACTTTTATCTGTTTGTTTTCAAACACTCATTCTCTCTTTTGAGGAGTCATCATGTCGCAGCGATCCAAAGTGCTGCCAGGATTTGGTCTTTCTCTAGGCTTTACCCTAGCGTATTTATCCTTAATTGTTCTTATTCCCTTATCGGCTGTATTTATTAAATCGCTGGGTATCGGTTGGGATGGTTTATGGGAAATTTTAAGTTCAGAACGTATCCAAAAATCTTTGCAACTCAGTTTTAGCGCTGCGCTCATTGCAGCCTTTATTAATGTCGTCTTCGGCTTATTATTGGCATGGTGTTTGGTACGATACAGCTTTCCGGGCAAACGTATTATAGATTCTTTGGTCGATTTACCTTTTGCATTGCCTACTGCAGTTGCGGGTATTGCCCTGACTTCTTTATACGCACCGACTGGCTGGATTGGACAATATTTAGAACCATTAGGCATTAAAGTCGCGTATACCCCTATCGGGATTACCCTTGCCCTGATTTTTATTGGTATTCCATTTGTTGTGCGTACCGTGCAACCCGTACTCAGTGACTTAGAAACCGAGTTGGAAGAAGCAGCATCTGCGCTAGGGGCTAACCGCTTTCAAATTGTCACCAAAGTGATTTTCCCTATTTTATTGCCTGCACTGATTACAGGTTTTGCCCTCGCATTTGCGCGTGGCGTGGGTGAATATGGCTCGGTGATTTTCATTGCAGGTAACCAACCATTTAAAACTGAAATTGCACCCTTAATGATTATTTCTCGTTTAGAAGAATATGACTACGCAGGTGCAACCACAATTGCTGTGGTGATGTTGCTGATTTCTTTTGTCATGCTGTTCTTAATTAACTTATTACAAGCATGGGCAAGTCGTCGCACAGGGAGAACTGCACGATGAGTTTAAATACCAACAGCAATGCTTTGGCTGAAAAACTACAATCACGCGATGCAACACGTGAACCGACTTGGGTACGCTATACCCTGATTGCAATTGCCTTCATTTTCTTCTTAAGCTGTCTGATTTTGCCGCTGATTTTGGTTTTTGTCGAAGCGTTTAAACAAGGCATTGGTGTCTATGCCCAAGCATTGGTGCATCCTGACACTTTATCAGCAGTGAAATTAACCTTACTCACTGCAGCCATTGCCGTGCCTTTAAACGTGATATTTGGTATTGCCGCAGCGTGGTCAGTGGCGAAATTCAATTTCCGTGGTAAGTCGATTCTCACCACCTTAATTGATATGCCTTTTTCAGTTTCTCCTGTCATTGCAGGTTTAATGCTAGTCCTGATTTTTGGTACACAAGGTTGGATGGGCGGCTGGTTGATGGAACACGACATCAAAGTTTTATATGCCGTACCTGCAATTGTGATTGCCACCATCTTCATTACTGTACCTTTTGTGGCGCGTGAATTGATTCCTTTAATGGAAGCGCAAGGCACAGAGGAAGAAGAAGCTGCGATTGTATTAGGTGCATCGGGTTGGCAGACCTTCTGGAAAGTCACTTTGCCAAATATAAAATGGGGTTTAATTTACGGCGTGATTCTGTGTAATGCCCGCGCAATGGGTGAGTTTGGCGCGGTATCTGTGGTATCGGGGCATATTCGCGGAGAAACCAACACCCTACCGCTGCACGTCGAAATTCTCTATAACGAATATACCTTTAGTGCTGCGTTTGCGGTGTCCTCTCTCTTGGCACTTCTCGCGATTGTGACCCTGATTTTAAAAACTTGGGTTGAAATTCGCCAAGAAAAGCAAAACCAACGCAATGAAGATTCAACTGTTTCTTAAGGAATGACCGCATGAGTATTCAAGTTAAAAATATTGAAAAAAATTTTGGTGCATTCCATGCACTTAAAGACATCTCCCTCGATTTTCCAGATGGTCAATTGGTAGCACTGCTTGGGCCTTCAGGCTGTGGTAAAACCACCTTGTTGCGTATTATTGCGGGTTTAGAATCGGCAGATCGTGGCCAAGTGATTTTAGAAGGTCAGGACGCAACCGATGTGCATGTCCGTGAACGTCAGGTTGGTTTTGTATTCCAGCACTATGCCTTGTTCCGCCACATGACTGTATTTGACAACGTGGCTTTTGGTTTACGTGTACGTCCTCGTTCAACCCGACCTTCAGAAGCTGAAATTAAAAAACGTGTTACCCGTTTATTAGATTTGGTTCAACTTGGCTTTTTAGCTGACCGCTACCCTGCTCAGCTATCTGGCGGTCAACGTCAGCGTATTGCTTTAGCACGTGCCCTAGCGGTTGAACCACGTGTATTACTACTCGATGAACCTTTTGGCGCACTGGATGCCAAAGTACGTAAAGAATTACGTCGCTGGTTAAGAACCCTGCATGATGAGCTACACATCACGTCTATTTTCGTGACCCATGATCAAGAAGAAGCACTAGAAGTTGCAGACCAGATTATTGTTATGAACAAAGGCAATGTTGAGCAGATTGGCTCACCACGTGAAGTGTATGAAAAACCTGCCACACCGTTTGTATTTGACTTCTTAGGTCAAGCCAACCGTTTTGAAGGACAACATCATCAAGGGGTTGTGCAAATTGGTGAAGATCGCGTACAACTTCTCAATCAACCAAATGCACCACAAGGCAAAGTGATTGCATTTGCGCGTCCAGATGAGTTGCATATTCATGCCCAACCACAGGAAAATACCATTCAAGCGACCTTCTTACGTGAGGTTTGGATTGCTGGTAAAGTAGTTGCAGAATTGCAAGATCGCCAAGGGAATTTAATTGAAATTGCACTCACTGCAGATGAAGCGAAACTGCACCAATTCCGCCCAAATCAAACGGTTTGGTTAAGTGTAACCACTTTACATTTATTTGAAAATCAAGTCGCATAAGGACATCAAGATGGAGCCTAACCCGCTCCATCCTTTTTAGGGTTGCACCACTATGAATTTCCAACAACTTAGAATTATTAGAGAAACCGTTCGGCAAAACTTTAATTTAACCGAAGCGTCTGCAGCACTATACACCTCTCAATCGGGCGTGAGTAAGCACATTAAAGACCTTGAAGATGAGCTTGGTGTGCAGCTTTTTGTGCGCAAAGGCAAACGTCTACTAGGTTTAACCGAGCCAGGACAAGCTTTGCTGAGTATTGTCGAACGCATGTTGGTTGATGCAGATAACATTAAACGCCTTGCCGATGACTTTAATAAAGTCGATGAAGGCACGCTCACCATTGCGACTACACATACCCAAGCGCGTTATGTGCTGCCGCCTATTGTGAATTTGTTTAAAAAAGAATTCCCTAAAGTACATTTGATTTTGCAACAAGCCAGCCCTGTTGAAATTGCCGAAATGCTGCTACAAGGTGAAGCCGATATTGGTATTGCAACCGAATCTCTAACCACTGAAGAGAACTTGGCAAGTGTGCCTTATTATGACTGGCGCCACAGCATTATTACCCCGCAAGATCATCCTTTAGCCAGTAAAACTGAGATTAGCCTGACCGATTTGGCAGAATATCCAATCATCACTTATCACGGCGGCTTTACGGGACGTTCTAAAATTGACAAAGCATTTACCGATGCAGGAATTGATGTCAATATCGTTATGTCTGCACTTGATGCCGATGTTATTAAGACCTATGTTGAATTGGGCATGGGCGTAGGCGTGGTAAACAATGTGGCATACGATGCAGAACGCGATTACCGTCTAAAACAAATCCAGACCGATATTTTTGGGGTAAACACCACATGGATTGCGGTTCGCAAAGGACATTTACTACGTGGCTATGGCTATGAGTTTATTTCTTTATGTGCACCAAATGCCGATATTAAAGCTTTAAAACGTATCGCCTATCCTGAAGAATAAAACAATAATGCATAAGAGAGCCCAGGCTCTCTTTTAGTTCTCTGGCAAAATTCTTGCTGATCTAAATGCCTAGAAATAATCAAAATAATGATTTTAATTTATCAGAAACATGAATAAAATATAATCAACAATAAAAAGCGTAATTTGATTTTAAACACAATTCTATAATTTAGACCAAGGACGTAACATGAAATTTCACATTTTTGTTGGATTGCTGTGTGTCCTGCCACTAGGTTATGCCTCTGCTGCCGCTTTAGAACGCAGCGGTCAATCGGTACATGCATTATTTGAAAAAGGAAATTATGCGGAAGTCGCTTTGCTACACGTGGATACCAATATTTCAGGTCAGGTACAGCATCAACAAAATATTGCCGAATTAGGCGTTCAAGATTTTTCAACAGGCAATTTAGTCAATAATCAACACTTCATCCAAGCTGCATTAAAATTACAACCACATCCACAAATTTCTGTGGCGTTATTATTTGACCAACCTTATTTTGTTGATGTGGATTATCACTATAGTCCTATTCTTTCAGGTGAACCCTTACCTATAGAAAATGCAGATATTAAGTTTGACTCAAGAAATATTACAGCACTCATTGGCTATCAACCCACACAACATTGGAACCTCTTTACAGGTCTGAGTTACCAGTCATTTTCAGGTGATCTGAAAATTGGTACACAAGTTGACTATACCTTTTTTGATTATCACGTACATTTTCCAAAAGACCATGCGTGGGGTTGGTTGGCAGGTGTAAGCTACCAAATTCCTGAATATGCATTTAATACAGCAATTACCTATCGCTCTAAAATCAAGCACAGTACCAATGCAAGCGAAAGTATTTGGGGATTTCCTTTAGAGATTGCACCACAACAAGCAACTGAAATTCAGACACCTGAATCGGTGAATTTAGATTTTCACACAGGTTTACCTGCACAAAATTTTCTGTATGGATCATTGCGATGGGTCAATTGGCAATATTTTAAAATTCAACCCACTCAATTTGCAGCAATTCTGCAATCTGAAGGACTAGGTAATCAGTTCAACCTGATTGATTATCAAAAGAATCAATGGTCTACGCGTTTGGGTTTTGCCCATCAATGGTCACCCAAGTGGATCACTGCGGTGGAAGGATTATGGGATTCTGGTGCAGGTAATCCTGCCTCAAGTTTAAACCCTGTAGATGGTTATGTTGGTGTTGGTACGGGCGCAGTTTATCACTTTAACCCCAAAACGTTTATGATTGCAGGTCTGCATTATTTGCACTTTACCAAGCCAGACACGGTACAACCACAGTCATTGATCACTCAAATTTCAAGTTTTTCTTCACTCGAACAACGTGAGGCTTGGGTTTATCACTTGAAATTAGCACATCGCTTTTAAGACACAAAAAACGAGCCGAAGCTCGTTTTTTTGGTTTAGCTCAAGCTAATAGATATTACCAATGATAACTTACACCTAGTTTCGCTACTGGCATCCATTCGTATTTGTCATCATTGGCAATTTTTCGCTCTTCAGCACGTAAGGCATCTTGGAAGTCTTGACCGCCAGTCAAAGCATCACCACTACCTGTTAAAGATACTTTTGGATTACCTGTATAATATGCACCAACCTCACCAAACACGCCCCAGTTATTGTTAATCTTTGGAGCAAAACCTAAACCTAAGTAAGGTGCGATGTCATTTTTATATTCCATATGACCTTTAATATCGACACCATTGCCATTTTGATCAGCGATAAAGTTAGTATTATTTACTTTAAAGGCCTCACCTGGTTGAACACGACGCTCAAGACCATAATCATTGTCTAAATAAGCTACACCCGCAGCTACATAAACACCTTGTGCCCAACGGTTAGCACTTGCACCCCATGGACGAAGTTCAGCATTTAAATAAACGTTGTTGTTATCCATATCTAGGTCGTATTCAGAACCATCAATTTTGACATCATCCGACCAAGAAATATCACCACCGTTATAACCCAGTGCTAAACCCACATACGGGTTTGCAGTCCAAAGCAATGCACCACCATAACCAGTTGTACCTACTTCAGCACGTACACCTGTTGGAATTAATTGGTTACGATCAAACGCATAGCCATCTTTTACCACAGCTGTATCTGCCATTGCAGAACCTGCAACTGCTGCCAATACCGAAGCGGCTAAAATTGTATGTAAAGTTTTCATTGTGTTTCTCCTCAAACTAAAACTTTTTGAATTTTCATTCGTGTTTGTCATGAGAAAACTATAGAGCATGTTGCGGTCAGCTTTTATGCAAAATTTACCCCGTTTTTGTTATTTTTTGATACAAATTTATTCTTATTGTTTATTGCAAAAGCATTTATTTTCAAAACTTCAACAATTTAGCGCGCAACTTAACTTGTTTATCTTACTAAGGATAAATTCCAATCTGTTCCAATTTTTATCTATTCCTCACTCAATATAGTGTAAAATCTTTGGAAAATTCTTTTCTGGTAAGAACATCGATGTCTCAGCTTTCAACAATCATTGAACAAGCATTTGAAGACCGCGCTAATTTCAGCGCTGCAGATTGTCCCGCTGAAATTCGTCAGGCAGTTGAACAAGCAATTGCAGGTTTAGATAACGGCACATTACGCGTTGCTGAAAAAATTAATGGTGAGTGGATCGTTCACCAATGGTTAAAAAAGGCAGTTTTGTTATCTTTTAAACTCAATGATAACAAGCCAATTGAATCTTGCGATTTGCGTTTCTACGACAAAGTAGACACGAAATTTACAGGTTGGACTGACGAGCAATTCAAACAAGCAGGTGTGCGTGTTGTACCGCCAGCAGTTGCACGTAAAGGTTCATTCCAAGCCAAAAATGTGGTGTTAATGCCATCTTATGTCAATATTGGCGCTTATGTAGATGAAGGCACCATGGTTGATACATGGGCAACTGTAGGTTCATGTGCACAAATTGGTAAAAACGTGCATTTATCGGGTGGTGTAGGTATTGGTGGTGTACTTGAGCCACTTCAAGCAAACCCAACTATTATTGAAGACAACTGCTTCATTGGCGCACGTTCTGAAATTGTTGAAGGCGTGATTGTGGAAGAAGGTTCTGTCATTTCTATGGGCGTTTATATTGGTCAATCGACTAAAATTTATGACCGTGAAACTGGCGAAATCCATTATGGTCGTGTACCTGCAGGTTCGGTGGTAGTTTCTGGCAACCTGCCTTCTAAATGTGGCACTTATAGCTTGTATGCTGCTATCATTGTGAAGAAAGTAGATGCGAAAACCCGTGCAAAAACCAGTTTGAACGACTTATTACGCGAAGACTAAACTTTTTTTAGTTTTCTCCATCTCTACGGCCAGCAATGACCGTAGGGATTTTTGTTTTTTTACATACTGTGATGAATTTTATGAATACCCTCCGATCTTCCGCTATTCCTGTTTCTGATCCGTCTGCGGGTTTACGCATTACGGAGATTTTCTATTCGTTGCAGGGCGAAGCCAATACATCGGGCTTGCCAACCGTGTTTATTCGTTTAACGGGTTGTCCATTGCGTTGCCATTACTGTGATACCACTTATTCTTTTGAAGGTGGCGAACGTCAATCTTTAGATGACATCATCCAAACCACGCTAGAATTTAAAACACCGTATGTATGTGTGACGGGCGGTGAACCTCTGGCTCAACCGAATGCACTGCCACTCATGCAACGCTTGGCAGATTTAGGTTGTGAAGTGTCTTTGGAAACCAGTGGAGCTTTAGATATTTCTAAAGTGGATAACCGTGTGTCGAAGGTGCTGGATTTAAAAACCCCTGCATCGGGTGAAATGTCACGCAACTTATTATCAAATTTAGATTTTTTAAACCCACATGATCAAATCAAATTTGTGATTTGCAATCATGACGATTATCTTTGGGCGAAGCAGCAAGTTGAGCAATATCAGTTGCATAAAAAAGTCGATACAGTGTGGTTCTCCCCTGCATTTGCTGTCGAAAAAGGTGCAGTCGCCTTGCCACAACTTGCACGTGATTTGGCACAGTGGATTTTAGCCGACCATCTCCCTGTTCGTTTCCAATTGCAATTACATAAATTGCTTTGGAATGATGAAACAGGTCGTTAATCTCCTCACGAATCCCCATTCGTATTGACGTCAATCTTCACACTTTTGCTCAAGTTCTATCGCTATATTTTAAAATTTGGAGTTCAATTATGCGCCCTCGTGCCATTGTATTGTTATCTGGTGGATTAGACTCAACCACGTGTTTGGCATGGGCACAAGCGCGTTATGAATGTATTGCACTTAGTTTTATGTATGGTCAACGCTCGACTACAGAGCTAGATGCTGCACGTGCCTTGACTAAAAATGCAGGCATTGAGCATCGTGTGATTAATATTGATTTAGGCAACTTGGGCGGTTCTGCCCTGACCGATCACAGCATTGAAGTACCTGATCATGAGCAAGAAGGTATTCCTGTGACCTATGTGCCTGCGCGTAATACCATCTTCCTATCTTATGCCTTAGCTGCAGCAGAAGTATTTGATGCAGAAGCAATTGTGATTGGTATTAATGCGGTAGATTATTCAGGCTACCCTGACTGCCGCCCTGAATTTATAGATGCTTTTGCCAATATGGCACGTCTGGCCACCAAAGTAGGTGTAGAAGGCAAACCGCTAAAATTTGAAACACCATTGTTACATTTATCCAAAGCAAATATTATTCGCTTAGGTATTGAACATGGCGTAGACTATAGTCAAACGGTTTCTTGCTACCAAGCAGATGACCAAGGACGTGCTTGTGGTAAATGTGACAGCTGTCGCTTACGCAAACAAGGTTTTGCCGATGCCGGTGTTGCAGACCCAACGCGTTATATACCGTCATAACAAGGTAAAGTGTATGAAAAATTTAAAATCAAACATTATAGTTTCTGCGATTATGTCTGTTGCTGCATTATTCGCAACAACGACACACGCAAATAATGACAAGTTGCAACAAGCATATAAAAGCACCAATGTAAAAGCAGCTTTAATTAATGTTTGTAAAGAAGAAACTGCAAAAGGCAAAAAACTGACTACAGCTGAAGTAAGCAAATATTGTACTTGTGCAGTAGAAGCAGATGGTAAATTAACCAACGCTCAAAAATGGGAAATTCAAAGCGCAATTAACCAGAAAAAGAGCCCTGCGACTTTAGCTTTTGTACAAAAGCAAAATAAAGATTTGCAAACTTGTTTTGGTCCTCAGCTTACAGGTAAATTAAAAACCTTAACTGAAGAAGCAATGAAAGCGGCTGAGAAAAAATAATTTTTCTTAACAATTTCAACTAGCCACTTTATGTGGCTAGTTTTTTATGTGCATGATTTTGGAGAAAAATATGAGCACGACAATTCAATTACCAAATCAAGCTTTTCCTGCAACCACAGGCGAAGTCAATTTAACCGAACTTGGTACAGATTGGTTAGTGGTGTATTTTTACCCGAAAGATTCTACCCCTGGCTGCACCACACAAGCTGTCGATTTTACTGCGCTAAAGCCACAATTTGATGCGCTTAATACCACCATCATTGGCATTTCGCGCGACTCAGTCAAAGCCCATCAAAACTTTACCGAAAAACAATCTTTAGGCATCAACTTGATTAGCGATAAAGAAGAAGTATTGTGTCAGTTGTTTGATGTGATTAAAGAAAAAAATATGTATGGCAAAAAAGTTATGGGCATTGAACGCTCTACTTTTATTTTCCATCAAGGTCAATTACTGAAAGAATATCGTAAAGTCAAAGCTGCAGGACATGCAGAACAAGTCTTGGCTGACTTAACTGCTTTACAGGCTTAATTTTCTGCTTTAAAAAATTATGGATGATTGACATATTGTCAATCATCCATTGCTCTCTAAAAATTCATTATTCCAGCAAATTGCTGCTGTCCTGTTGTTGATATTTTTCTTGTAACTGTTGATAAATAGCTGTGCTTTGAAATGCTTTTAAGAAATCAATTGTGCCTTGCGGGAAAAAATTAGGCTGTATTTCCCCACGATAATAAGCCTCACGTGCAGGCGTAGCAGACATGGCATCTTGCAAGCTGTCTAATTCTACCATCTCCCATTCAGGGAAAAACTTTAAATAATAAGACGAGTCATCTTTAAAATGCCCAATTAAACCAACACGATCTTGCGGTTGAATCAATTCACCGACTAAAGATTTGACTAGTTTTTGCCATTTTTCATCATTGTAGACATCTACGACATGCACAAACTTAATCCGTTCTTGCATCTCAGGTGAAAAGTTAGACAAAATCATCTGCTCACGTTCTTTGGCTAAAAACGGATTTTTTAAATTGCGCTCATTTTGTGCAGAACCTAATGCCAAAATCACATAATGACTACGTGCTAACGCAATTTGAATGGTTTGCAAATGCGCCAAATGAAATGGCTGAAAGCGGCCAATGAAAACCAAATAATCAAACGTATATTGCATAATAAATACGCCAATCCTAATTTTGATAACAACATGATGCTATCTGATACGCGGAAATGTCATCCACAACCTGCGTGGTATCAACTCATTATTGTTTTTGCAAGATAATAAATCAAAAACAATAATTGGGCAGGTTTCGTGGATGACAAATGGTTTTGCCTACTTTTGCCAAAACAAAAGTAGGTCGAACCGAAGGTTAATCCTAAAATAGAATTAATAGACGTTAAGATTCCGCCTTGCTTATTCATTTTTTAAATGAACAACCCCAAATTCTAAATAAATTTCACATTGAATTAGGAACGCAAATCTCATCATTCACTAACTTTTTATGAACTCATGAGTTGTGCCAGCGCTGCGAATTTGCGACATAATGAGCCATAAATTCAAACCAATCAAAGCAAGGATAGTACGATGACACTGAGCTGTATTCAACAACCTCACCCACATTTGAATGCGAATTTAGACAATGGCGTACTGACTTTAGCCATCAACCGACCAGAAGCAAAAAACGCGCTGTATGGTGAATTATATTTGTGGATTGCACAAGCCTTAGATGAAGCAGATCAGTCCAACGCAGTACGTTGTGTAATTTTACGTGGCACAGATGCAGATTTTAGTGCTGGCAATGACATGCAAGACTTTATGAAGTCTGCTGCACTTAAAGGACAACTACCTGCTGCCGAAGGCCCTCCATTCATCTTATTAAAATCTGCAGCTAAGTTTTCTAAACCGCTGATTGCAGC
Source organism: Acinetobacter sp. YH12131 (assembly GCF_013418635.1). Lineage (NCBI taxonomy): Bacteria > Pseudomonadati > Pseudomonadota > Gammaproteobacteria > Moraxellales > Moraxellaceae > Acinetobacter > Acinetobacter sp. YH12131. Next base: position 298,670 of record NZ_VPBQ01000001.1, on the reverse strand, counting down.
TGTACGTGGGGTGGCAATTGGCATTGGTGTCACAATTCTATTACATGCAGATTTGGTATATAGCGACAATACTGCCCTATTCCAAATTCCATTTGTGAGCTTGGGCTTATCGCCTGAAGGTGCATCAAGCAAACTTCTAGTAGAACAAGCAGGCTATCACAAGGCGGCTGAACTGTTGCTAACTGCACAAAAATTCAATAGCGAAACGGCATTATCGGCAAATTTAGTTAATAGCATTGAAACCGATGTCTATGCAACGGCGCAACAAAAAGCAGCACAATTGGCAGCTTTACCATTGGCATCACTTAAACAATCTAAAGCCCTCATGAAACATAATGTCAATGAAATTGTGGCGTGGATTGACCATGAAGCAGAGATTTTTATGCAACGTGTCGGCTCAGCAGAAATGATGGAAGCGGTGCAGGCCTTTATGCAAAAACGTAAACCTGATTTCAGCCAATTTAATTAAGCGCTGTTTAGCTGAAATGTACTTACACCCATTTCAAGTGAACTAGATGTTTTAAAACCACATTCATTTTGGCTGAATGTGGTTTTTTCTTTATTCGCCCCCATATTCTGCAATGTGCTGTCAATCATTAAAAAATTGAGAAAAATTGTAATGTCTAATCCAAATCCAACCGATGTTAAAGCTGAAAAAAAAGAACGTTATTTTGAACCTGCACCACAAGATATTGATGTAGAAAACTTTAAAAAAGTCATTCAAAGCCGTCGTTCGGTGCGTAAATTTACCGACAAAGCCATTCCTGCAGAAGTATTGGATGATTGTTTAGATATGGCTTTATTGGCTCCAAACTCATCTAATTTACAACCGTGGACTTTTGTCGTGGTGCAAAATCCTGCCAAGAAAAAACAACTGGTTAAAGCCTGCTTAGGACAACTCGCTGCTCGTACTGCAGCAGAGCTAATCGTGTGTATTGCACGTACAGACCGTGTTGATGAAATGGCAAAAAAGAATATCAGCGAGTTCCCTTTTCCTGAAGCACCTGCTGCAGTCAAAAAATATTACAAGTTTATTCCTTATAACTACATGACTGGCTATTTAAACGCAGTAGGTAACTTTAAGAAAGTCGCTTTCAAAATTGCACGTAGTTTAGATAAACAATTACCTGTAACTGCGTTTAACCCTGCAGATGCCAAACTTTGGGCAAGTAAAACTACAGCACTCGCCTGTGAAAATATGGTCTTAGCCCTTCGCGCACACGGTTTTGATAGCTGTATGATGGAAGGTTTTGATGAGCCGATGGTACGCAAACTCTTAAAACTGAATGATCAACAATTTCCAGTGATGGTGATTGCTGCAGGTGAACGTGCCGAAGATGGTGTCTTTTTCCCGCAATACCGTTTTGACCGTGACCTATTTATTCAGAAAGTCTAGGGGCTGTTAACATTTCATAAATGGCTTGCGCTGTAGGCTAAAACTGAGCAGATTAGGCATGAAACGCAAGGAATAGCGAGACTATTGCCAAGTTTCATAACGTAATCTGAGAAAGTTTTAGCCACATGAGCAAGAACAAAGCGCTGCTTTGTTTGCTGCGCAAGGGGACGAGCATATTTTTTGCTGCTATTGCGTTATGAGTCAGTCATTTAGAATAACTAAATTTCCTGCCCCATGCCTTATAGCAGCTAAAAAACCTTGCGAGATATATCTCTCACGTCGCAAACATAGATGAAGTGTCAACAGACCCTAATATTTCAACTGTATTTTTAAAACCTAGCCACATTTTGACTCGTGATAAGGCGACAAGGATGTCGCCCGTTAGACTGTGGTACAGGACGTACCATCAGTCTAACAGAGGGCTTTTGTTACTTTTCGCCCGTGAAAAGTAAAATCTATCTACGCAACTTATATTTGCCCCAATCCATATATGAGTGATCGTACAATTCTATTTTTCTTTAAAAATTGGTATTTAAGTCTTTAAAAATTAATATCTAAAAGTTGCATAAACTCAAAGGCAGGCTCTTCGTAAGGATGGCTTGCCTTGAGCGCTTTTGCGACTGCCTGAGCATTTTGCTCAGGTACAATGGTTTCCACGCGCCATTCGGCAACGTGTTCCAAAGCATCTAACTCACCAATAAACGGATTTGCTCCTTTGACAGGCTTAAATTGCCCTGTGCCTAAAACCTGCCATGCACAATGTTCATAATTGCCAATTCCACCTGCACCCGCTGCAAAAACCGCCAGTTTAGTTTCTTCAAGATGAGATTCAGGCACATAGTAAATCAGTTTGAGCATATTTAAACTTCGCTATCCATTTCACAATTAATTAGAAATTAGCATAAAAAATTGGGCATCGTTGCTATTTTGGCAACCTATACGCATCATCCAATCCTCAATTTATACAATTCCCAAAAAATTTAAAGTACGCTTCGCCACAAACTTATCCCCCATTTTGTATGATTTTAGATTTAAAAAGACAAGCCATGTCGCACGCCCCTAGAGCTTTTGTCATTTTTTTGGCATGATGCAAAACAAGCACATAGTGAATAATGATAAATGACTCAAATGCGTTGGTTAGAACTGCTTTCCACAGTTCGAATTGGTAGTAAAAAACAAAGTACAGAACAGGCGCGCAGCCCTTTTCATAAAGATTATGACCGTATTATTTTTTCGCAAAGTTTTAGACAGCTAAACCGTAAAACCCAAGTCCATCCACTGACTCAACACGATGGCATTCACACTCGCCTAACCCATTCTTTAGAAGTGTCTTGTATTGGACGTTCATTGGGAATGTTGGCTGCAGAAAAAATTAAAGATCACTTGCCTATGTGGATTTCCCCTGCCGATGTCGGTGCGATTATTCAAGCTGCTTGCTTGGCACATGATATTGGTAATCCACCTTTCGGGCATGCAGGCGAATATGCCATTCGTGAATGGTTTGATGATGCTTCACACGGCAATTTCCTCGCCAAACTCAGCGATGAAGAAGAAGCTGATGTCCGTCAGTTTGAAGGCAATGCACAAGGTTTACGGCTACTCACCAAAATTGACTATCATCCAAATGATGGCGGCATGCGTTTAACCTATGCCACTTTAGGCGCTTATTTAAAATATCCATGGCTCTCCAAAACCATTGCCGAACAAGGCAACCGCCCTGCCAATCAACGTGATAAATTTGGTTGTTACCAAGCTGAAAAAGAAATTCTCAAACAAATTGCAGAACAACTTGGACTGATTCAATTGGGCGATTATCACTATTGTCGTCATCCACTGACATATTTATTGGAGGCAGCGGATGATATTTGCTATGCCTTAATTGATTTGGAAGATGGCATTATTTTAAACATGCTCAGCTATGAAGAAGTTGAACCGATCTTTTTAAACTTGATTGGTGACTACAGTATTCCTGCAGAACTAGCGATGGCACGTACCACATGGCAACAAAAAATTGCCGCTTTGCGTGGTCGGGTCATGAAGCGTTTAGTCGATGAAGTCACCACAGCGTTTGCCAAACACCATTTTGAAATCCTAATGGGACAACTTAAAGGCAGCCTTTTACAGTATTGCTCAGCAGATATTGAAATTGGTATTAATCGCGCCAAAGACTTAGCGCGTGAGAAAATTTTCGAGCATCCGCAAAAAGCTGGATTGGAAATTATTGCGCATCAAAGTTTACAAAATATTTTGGATGCGTTTATTCCGCTCACCACACCCCATAAAACCCTAAGTTTTAAAGAGCAGCGTTTAATGTCCATCTTGCAACGCTCAGGGGCAGATTTTGCGCATAATCACTATGACAATATTATGCAAGTCTTGGATATTATCTCTAAGTTTTCAGATCACCAAGCCTATAACTTATCGCAAGAATTACAAGGCAATAAGGTCGGCTTGCTGTAATGAATAATTTGCATATCAATACTTGTATATAAATAGTAGTAGGATTTAAGCGCAGATTTTGCCTTTTGTGAAAATGCGCTCTACTATGCGAACAGCAACTTATTTTAAATTAATCAGTGAATCACAAATATGATCGGATGTCTTATTGGCGAAGTATTGGCTTTAGAAGCACCAACCGTGTTGCTGAATGTGAATGGTGTGGGCTATGAAATTGACACGCCACTCACCACATTTTGCCAATTACAAAAAGGGCAGAAAATTACCCTGTGGACGCATTTAGCTGTGCGTGAAGATGCTCAATTGTTATATGGCTTTTTAGAAGCCCAAGAAAAAACCATTTTCCGTACTTTACTCAAAGTCAATGGTGTCGGCCCGAAAATGGCGCTAGGTATTTTATCAACCTTGAGTGTCGAATTACTGATTCACACCGTAGAACATGAAGACATTAACACCCTGATTAAAGTACCGGGGGTGGGCAAAAAAACCGCTGAACGCCTGATGATTGAATTACGTGATCGCTTTAAAGCCATGTCCAACGAAGTGAGCAGCAGCAATTCCACTGTGACCCAAATTCAGTTTACAGGCAATTCTGCTGTTGCCGAAGCCGAAGCCGCTTTACAATCTTTAGGTTATAAACCTGCCGAAGCACAAAAACTGATTAATGCAGTTAAGGCCGATTTTACCGAAGCCAGTGATATTATCCGTGCAGCATTAAAGTCGATGAATAAATAAAAGATGCCAACAAACCTAGCGTAAGTTCATCTTTCCAATATTGGATACATGACTGGCGACATGGATGTCGCCCGTTGAGTTGGGGTATAGGGATATACCCTCAACTCAACATAAGATTTTTGTTACTTTTGATCTTTCAAAAGTAAAATCATGCCTTCGCAAAGGCATTTAAACGCAACTCATACTTTGAGGCTGTGCATGCAGCATCAAAATGCCCAGCTCAAGAGATTAGTTAACACGATATGCAAGACCGTCTAATCAGTGGTTCTGAAAAACCCGAAGATCAAATTGATCGCGCCATTCGCCCCACTTCACTCGATGACTATATTGGGCAACCTGTAGTGCGTGAACAAATGGAAATTTTCATTGGTGCAGCCCGTGGACGCGCAGAAGCATTGGACCACACCCTGATTTTTGGACCACCAGGTTTAGGCAAAACCACACTCGCCAATATTATTGCCCGTGAAATGGGCGGCAATCTTAAATCCACTTCAGGGCCTGTCTTGGAACGCGCAGGTGATTTAGCCGCCATGCTGACCAATCTTGAAGAAGGCGATGTGTTATTTATTGATGAAATCCATCGTCTTTCACCTGTGATTGAAGAGATTTTGTATCCAGCGATGGAAGATTATCAACTGGACATCATGATTGGTGAAGGGCCTGCAGCACGCTCCATTAAACTGGACTTGCCACCATTTACCCTTGTCGCCGCTACCACACGTGCAGGCTTACTCACCTCACCGTTACGTGACCGTTTTGGTATTGTGCAGCGTTTGGAATTTTATTCGGTTGAAGATTTGACCCATATTGTCAAACGCTCGGCGAGTTTAATGGATGTGCCAATGACCGATGCAGGAGCCAATGAAGTCGCTCGTCGTTCACGTGGTACACCACGTATTGCCAACCGATTATTGCGTCGCGTTCGTGACTATGCGCAGGTCAAAGGCACAGGTGAAGTCACGCAAGAGATGGCACAACGTGCGCTAGATATGCTGAATGTCGATAAAGATGGTTTAGATACCTTAGACCGTCGTTATTTATCAATGTTATTAGAGCGTTTTGATGGTGGGCCTGCAGGTGTGGAAGCTTTGGCCGCTGCTATGGCTGAAGACTCTGGCACTTTGGAAGATGTAATTGAACCATACCTAATTCAACAAGGTTATGTAATGCGAACCGCTCGCGGGCGTATTGCCACCAATATGGCGTATTTACAATTTGGGATGACACCGCCAGAGCCAAAAGAAAAATAGCTCAAAGGAAAAAATAGCTTGAAGGGAGCTATCTCCCTTTAAGTTATTAAATATTTAGGTCAATTGGGTCTGTAGATAGACCCTAATTTTCGATGACACGCACATCTTCAACAAGCATTAATTCACACGCGCCCGCCCCTGTATCATGACGGCTTAAAGAACTGCGCCACTGCCACCCATCTGCGGCAGTAACTTCAACCAATTTACCTTTCAAATAAATCAAATCATCTTCATCAATCTGTTTTAACTGTGTCGCAATCGCGGGTGTGGCAGGAATTAAATGCGTATTGGCGCTCAAACTTGCAATCTCTTGCACAGGAATCGGTGGTGCTTGTTCATAACGCCAATGATACCAACGGTTGCTTTGACGAATAGACAACTGTTTATACACTTCAGGCTTGGCCATTTCGCCCCATCCCAAAGCAAAATCGATAGGGCTAAGTTCGGCTTCACGTCCAAAATTATAATTTTCACGTGACAATACCCGAAACTCACCTTCATAGGTTTCCAAAGCTTGAATGGTATAGTCTTTAAATTGATGCACTTGCTGCGATGACTGATAGGTTGTGCTATCCGCAATTCCTCCATCTGGCTGGAACAGCGTCATCCACAACAAATACAATATGGCAATTACCACAAAAAATTTAACTAAACGGCTCATGTGCTGCTCATTGGGGTGGATCATCTGCATGTATCAGGCAGGCAGCTAATTTTAACTTAAAAGCATGTTTGAAATCTTGTGCCATTGGACGAAGCGTTGAGAATGATAAACTGCCACGCTATACACAGCTTGACTTATAGCCCCGATTCACGTCAATTTCACAGACACGGCGTAAGCTATAAGTATTGCTTATCAAACAACTTTGCAACATTGAAGCGGAACATCATCATGGCGAATAAATTTGAATTTAAAATTCGTATCTATATGGAAGATACTGATGCAGGCGGCATTGTTTACCACGCCAACCATATTCGCTTTATGGAACGTACCCGTACCGAATGGCTTCGTGCATCGGGTGTTGATCATTATTGGCATCAACAAGATTACAACTTTGTCGTGCATAAAATTAACGTGAAATATTCACGTCCAATCTTAATGGATGACCTAATTACTGTTACAGCAAGTGTAGTTTCGTGTAAAGCGTCATCATTTGTATTGCAACAAAATATTTATCGTGGTGAAATCATGCTTGCATCTGGCGAGGTTGAATTGGCCTGTCTTGGTTCAGATATGAAACCACGTCGTCTGCCAGATGAAATTCGTAGCCTTATTCTGAAAGAATTAGGACAAGATTAAAAAAATGAATTGGCACATGTAGTAACTATGGCAACACAACTCGAATCATCTCTTCAAGTATCAGATCTTATTTTACAAGCAAGTCCTGTTGTTCAGCTGGTAATGCTCTCGCTGCTTTTAGCATCATTATACAGTTGGTATCTGATTGCCAAGTTACACATGAGCTATAAAAAAGCACAGGCAGATGATCAGCATTTCCAAAAAATCTTCTGGTCTGGTGCAGAATTAAATACGCTTTACAACAACGCACAGCTCAATTCAAAACGTGTCGGTTTGGAAGATATTTTCTATCAAGGCTTAGGTGAGTTTTTAAAACTCAAAAAGCGCCAAGCGCCTGCTCCACAAACCATTGAAGGCACAGAACGTATTTTACGTGTCGGTTTAAGCCGCGACCAAGCTCAACTTGAACAAGGCTTAGGTGCATTAGCCAGCATTGGTTCGGTTGCGCCATACGTTGGTTTATTTGGTACCGTCTGGGGCATTATGAATGCCTTTATTGGACTGGCAGATGTCGATCAAGTCACATTGGCAACAGTCGCACCAGGGATTGCCGAAGCCCTCATTGCCACAGCCATTGGTTTATTTGCCGCCATTCCTGCGGTACTTGCCTTTAACCATTACACCGCCAAAGGCGAAGCGATTTATTCTGATCGTGCTTTATTTGCCGAAGAAATGGTGGCTTTATTACAACGTCAATCTTTAGGCAATACTAAGGATCACGACTAATGGCCATTCAACGCTCAGGACGCTTCGAGCGCATTAAGAAACCACTCAAAAGTGACATGAATGTAGTGCCCTATATTGATGTCATGTTGGTGTTATTGGTGATTTTTATGGTTACTGCACCGATGATTACCAGTGGGATTCAAGTCGATTTACCTCAAGCCAATGGTAATCCAATTGAATCGAAAGATGCCCCTGCTTTGGTGACTTTAAATAAAGATGGGCAATATTTTTTAGAATACAAAGAACACAAAGCCGAACCTTTGGAATTAGCCCAACTGAAACAAATTTTGACCGATGCTCAAATTCAAGCCAAAGCTGAAAACAAAGAGTTTCAGGTTGTTATTCGCGGTCATAATACACGCCCTTATGGTGATGTGATTGCGTTAATGTCTGACTTACAAGATGCGGGTTTAACCCAAGTTGGATTGCTGACCGAGCCTTTAAAGTAATTTATGAAAGATTTTAAAAAGCCACCTTTTCAACAAAAAGCCATCGCGATTGGGTTCACCGTAGGTGTCCACCTTATCGCAGTGGTTGGCTTGCTTTATTTGGGCATGAGTAAAGCACCTGAGCCGCCTAAACCCATTAAAACGGTATTAATAAAACCAGAAGATTTAAAACCCTTATTAGAAACTGAATCTGCTGAAACCACACATGAAAATGTAGCAGAGCAAATTACTCAAACAGCCGAGCCTGCTCTTGAACCTGCCCCTGTCATTCCAACACCTGCAGCGGCTCCTACGCCACCCGCTCCTCAAGTTGATACACAAAAAACTGCACAAGCAGCAGAGGCTCAAGCACGTGCAGAACGACAAGCTGCTGAAGCCAAACAAATTGCAGAGCGACAAAAACTAGAAGCTGAACGCTTAAAAGCTCAACAAGCACGCGCCGAAGAACGTGCTCAACGAGAAGCTGACGCCAAAGCAAAAGCTCAAGCCGATGCCAAAGCACGTGCTGAAGCAGATGCTGTACGTCGTAAAGAAGCCGAAGCCCTGAAAAAAGCAGAAGCGGCAGAAAGACGTCAACTCGAAGCCAATGCAGCAGCAAAACGCAAAGCTGAAGCAGATGCAAAAGCCAAGGCAGATGCTGAGGCAAAACGTAAAGCTGACGCAGATGCAAAAGCCAAAGCTGATGCAAAACGTAAAGCTGACGCAGATGCAAAAACCAAAGCAGATGCCGATGCAAAACGTAAAGCTGCAGCAGATGCAAAAGCCAAAGCTGATGCCGACGCAAAACGTAAAGCTGCTGCAGATGCAAAAGCCAAAGCTGATGCCGAAGCAAAACGTAAGGCTGACGCAGATGCAAAAGCCAAAGCTGATGCCGAAGCGAAGGCACGTGCCGATACTGAAGCCAAAGCTTCAGCTGCCAAACAAGCTGCAGAAGAAGCTGCTCAGAAAAAGGCTGAAGTACGACGCATTGCATCCACTGCTAAACGCGATTTCGAAAATAAAATCAGACGAGCGTGGGATACCCCAGCTGGTTCTTCGGGTCAACGTGCAACTGCCCGCGTGACTTTAAGTGACAGTGGCGCAGTTCAGTCTGTCGTGGTTAATTCTAGCGACCCTGACATGAAAGCCAGTGTAGAAGCTGCTGTTCGTGCTGCCGCACCTTATCCGATGCCATCAGACCCAGATGCACGACGCGAAGCACGTAGCTTCACCTCTACCTTTACAGCGCAATAAGTTACCAGTTAGCCGAATAACATCTATTTGGCTAACTCCTTCTCAAAATATTTACGAGTATAAATAAATTTAAATTTTCACAGTGTTATAACAGTTTTATTATAAATTCATGCTTTCATTCCTACCAAAGCATGCCATTATGTACCACAATTACATCCAAAAAAGTTATGTTGATTTGAGAAAATAGCGAATGATGGAAACAACGCGTAAACACCTACTTTGTCTTGCTATTTTAACTGCGCTTAGCCCAGTTTTAAGCACACAATCTTTTGCACAACTGCATTTAGAAATTGCCAAAGCACCAGAAGAAGCACCTAAAATTGCCATTGTGCCGTTTGGCAATGATCAAAGTATTTATCCTATTGTAGAAAACGATTTAAACCGTTCAGGCAAATTCACCAGTTCATCTAAAAACCTTGCTGCAACTGCAAGCATGAACAATCCAAATGCAGCTGCATGGCAAGCCGCAGGTGTACCTTATGTGGTGACAGGAAATGTCAAAGCCACTGCAGAAGGCGGTTATGAAGTTCATTACCAACTTTATGATGTGCAAAAACAGCAATACTTATTGAATGAATTATTGAGCGTGCCTGCATCACGCGTGCGTTCTGCTGCACACATGATCAGTGATGCCATTTATGAAGCACTCACGGGCATTAAAGGTGACTTTAGCGGACGCATTGCCTATGTACTGCGCAATCCTGCAACGCCTGAGCAACGCTATACGCTGCAAATTGCCGATACTGATGGTGAACAGCCTAAAACTATTTTGACTTCGCGTGATCCTATTTTATCGCCTGCGTGGACACCAGATGCCAAAAAAATTGCCTATGTGTCGTTTGAAACCAAGCGTCCTGCTATTTATGTGCAAGACTTGGCGACAGGTCAGCGTGAAAAATTAGCCAGTTTCCGTGGTTTAAATGGTGCTCCAAGCTTCTCACCAGATGGTCAAAGCATGTTGTTTACCGCATCCATGCATGGCAATCCAGAAATTTATCAAATGAATTTAAGCACCCGTGAACTGCGACGCATGACCAATGACAGTGCGATTGATACCGAAGCACGTTATGCACCAGATGGTAAATCATTTATTTACACTTCAGATCGTGGTGGTTCCGCACAAATTTATCGTTATGACTTTGCCACAGGCAGCAGCAAACGCCTAACCTTCCGCGGTGCATTTAACGCACGTGGTACGCTCAGTGCCGACGGTCGTAAACTGGCATTGGTACATCGTCCAAGTGGCAGTAACTACAAAGTCGCAATTCAAGACATCAACACCAATATCACCAATATTTTAACCCCAACCAGTTTGGATGAGTCGCCAAGCTTCTCACCAAATGGGCAAATGGTAGTGTACGCGACACGCGAAGGTGCTCGTGGCTTATTATCGATTATGTCTTTAGATGGTCGCTTCCGCATGAACTTACCTAGTGAACAAGGTGAAGTGCGTGAACCTGCGTGGGCACCAAAATAATGAGTACCCGCAAAGTAAATACGTTTTCAGTTCTGTTTTAAAACCAAAAATCAAGCTTCATGGAGATGAGGATGAACGCAGTTAAATTATTGGTACTCCCTGTTTTGGCATCGGCTTTAGTGATGACAGGTTGTGCAAACCGCAAACCAACGACTGACTTACAAGCAGGTCAAACACCAAGTGGCGCAACCACAGTCAACACCCAAGGTTTGAGTGAAGATGCAGCTTTAAATGCACAAAACCTTGCAGGTGCATCTGCTAAAGGTGTAACCGAAGCCAACAAAGCTTTCTTAGCAAAGCGCGTGGTGCATTTTGACTACGACAGCAGCGAATTATCTAATGATGATTACCAGACTCTACAAGCACATGCACAGTTTTTAATGGCCAATGCCAATTCTAAAGTGGCACTTACAGGTCATACCGATGAGCGTGGTACACGTGAATACAACATGGCATTGGGCGAGCGTCGTGCCAAAGCAGTTGAAAGTTTCTTAATCACCAGCGGCGTTAACGCAGGTCAGCTTGAAGCAGTGAGCTATGGTAAAGAAATGCCAGTCAACCCTGGACATGATGAAAATGCATGGAAAGAAAACCGTCGCGTAGAAATTAACTACGAAGCTGTTCCACCATTATTGAAATAATAATTTGCTGTTTGGGAAAAACTCGTTTAGAACGTGTTTCCCCAATACGAAAAAAGCGCTCTTTATTACAAGGGCGCTTTTTTATGACATAAAAAACTGGGCAAACGAATATTTTAAAAACTAACAGATAAGTGCAGAAATACAGCTTTGCTTCAGTTATTCCGACTCGGCATCAGCTTTTGCAGTTTGCATAGATTCAATCAAATCATGCTTGTTAAACTTTTTATATTCAGGTTTAGACTCGTAATCTTTCCAAGCGGCTTTCATCTTGTCCTCAGAAATATCGTCTAAACTAATCCCTTCGCTTGGCGTTGGAGTCGCATCAAACTTTAACGTTGTCATATCTGTGCTCCTATCTCAAATTAAATCCTTCACATCAACATAGCACTTTCTGCAGGACTTGCAAGGGTAAAATCACAGCAAATAGTCGAGTTTAATTTTTCTTTTAACGCGTTCTCATCTAAACTATTGCAGCATATTGTTATCCTCATTTTTGCAGTCATTCGGAGTTTTCCAGTCATGTCATACCGCACCCTTTCCCAATTTCTACAACAACAAACTGGAAATTTAACACCCGAACTTGCTCAAGTGATTGAAACTATAGCCAATACTTGCAAAACAATTGACCAAACATTACAAAAAGGTGCATTGGCGGGCGTATTAGGCAGTGCACAAAATGAAAACGTACAAGGCGAAGAACAAAAGAAATTAGATGTTATTTCAAATGATTATTTAATTGAAGCGTTACAAAAACATCCTAATGTGGGTGGTTTGGCGTCGGAAGAATTAGACGAATTCACTCCTGCTCAGGAAAATGGTCAATATTTAGTTTTATTTGACCCACTGGATGGTTCAAGCAACATCGACATCAATATGTGTGTGGGTACCATTTTCTCAATTTTACCTGCAAAAAATGCCGTGACCCAAGCTGCAGACTTTATGCAAGCAGGTACACAACAAGTTGCTGCAGGTTATGTCCTGTATGGCCCATCTACCATGATGGCGCTCACTGTTGGTGCAGGCGTGGTATTCTTTACCTTTGACCCAGAAAGCCAAGAGTTTTTGGTGACTGCAGACAACATTCAAGTTGCTGCCGATACAAAAGAATACGCGATCAATGCTTCAAACCAACGCCATTGGGAAGCACCTGTAAAACGCTATATTGATGAGCTTTTGGCTGGTAAAACTGGGCCACGCGAAAAAGACTTTAACATGCGTTGGGTTGCATGTATGGTAGGCGATATTCACCGTATCCTTTGCCGTAGCGGGGTTTTCATGTATCCATACGACTTAAAAGACCCGAAAAAAGCAGGTCGTTTACGTTTAATGTATGAAGCCAATCCAATGAGTATGCTCATGGAACAAGCAGGCGGTGCGGCAACCACAGGTCGTGTGCGTATTTTAGACATCCAACCCACAGACCTACATCAACGTGTGCCTGTCATCATTGGCTCAAAAAATGAAGTCGATTTGGTCAGCAGCTACCATCAATAATTTTTAACAACAGCAGTCGGCCATTCGCTGACTGCTGTGGATTTTATCGCATGCCTACGATTTTTTTAGAATCAAAAGATAACCCGAAAATTAAACACTTACGTGGTTTAATTGAACAAAATAACTATCGCAAAAAACAGGGACAAACGGTACTTGAAGGTACACATTTGTGTCTGGCGTGGTTACATGAAAATAAAAAAATCAATTCGATTTTTACCACCGAACATGCACTAAGCCATCCTGACTATGAGCGTATTTTGGCTAAATACACAGGCGTGGTCTTTGTCATTGGCGAATCTTTATATAAAGATTTAAGCACTTTAGGCACTTCCCTTGCCTGTTTAGCCATTGTCGACGTGCCAAGTTCAAGCCAAGCTTTAGACTTTAAAGCAGACACACTGATTTTAGAAAATGTGCAAGATCCGGGTAATGTCGGCACCTTATTGCGCTCTGCAGCAGCAGCAGGTATTGAACAAATTATTTGTACCAAAGGTTCTGCCTCACTTTGGTCGCCACGGGTGTTACGTGCAGGCATGGGCGCACACTTTAGCTTGCATACCTTTGAAAATATTGAACTCGAAGATGTCTTAGCACAATTTCAGATTCCTGTATATGTGACCAGTTCACACCATGCAGAAAGTCTCTATTCCAAAAATCTGCGTAAGGCTTGCGTCTGGATTCTAGGCAATGAAGGTCAAGGTGTGTCCGATTATGCCTTACAGCATGCAGAAGCGGTAAGTATTCCACAACCAGGTGGACAGGAATCTTTGAATGTGGCAATTGCAGGCTCAATCTGTTTCTTTGAAATGGTACGCCAACGTCTGTAAATGGTTAATTTATTTTAAAAAGACTAGCCCTGCAAAAAAAATAGATTAGACTGAAAATAATAACTTGCAATGTCAACCAAACCATTGTTTTTAGCGTTATAAAAATATGATGTTAAAAATAATGGTGGGTATCCAATGACAGGATTTTCCATCTCTATGGATTTAAACCCGAAGTCGTCACACTCGGAAAATTTGAGTGCTCTTAAGAGTACGGCTGAGCAACGTCTGAAGAATTTCATGCAAGACGTAACGGGGCGTGCCTTAGTGATGATGGAAAGTGCAACGCAAGGACAGCACGGCATTGCTATGGATTTGGTGCAAGAAGCCTTTATTTCCTTGCATAAATCTTATGCTGACAAAGCCACAGAGGAATGGTATCCCCTGTTTTACACCATTTTAAATAACAAATTACAAGATTGGCGTCGTAAAGAAGCTCGCCGCGCTCAACCGTTTTCATGGTTCAAAAAAATCAGTTTAGATGATGACGATGTTGAACAACTTGATATTGTCGATGAGCAAGCACTCAATCCTGCAGAGTTTTTAGATCAAGCTGTGACTGTAGAAGAAATTCAGGCAGCAATTGCGGGGCTTCCTGTGCGGCAACAACAAGCTTTTATGTTACGTGCTTGGGAAGGTTTTGATACGCAAACCACCGCACAAATTATGAACTGCACTGAAGGCAGTGTAAAAACGCATTATCACCGTGCTATTCAAGCTTTACGCAACAGTTTGGCACATATGAATCCGTATCTGGGAGGATCATCAGAATGAAACAAGATGATTTCTTAAAACAAGTGACATCTAAACTTGATGGATTGGCTCGCCACCATCAAGACAAAGCCGCGGTCATGAATCATGTCTTGGACAATATTCAAGACAAGAAAACATCGCGCTATGGGCTTTGGAAAATGTCAGGTTTTGCATTGGCTGCGGCAATTGCAGGTTTTGTGGTCTTGCCAAATTCAATTGAAATGACCACACAGCCGCAGAATCAAGCTGTATCTGTTCCTAAACTTTCTCCACAAATGGTGGAAGATTTAGAAATGTTAATGGTGTTGGGTGAGGACAAAGTTCCACATGGCAGCTAAACGAATTGTGATTGCGTGTTGTGCGCTCAGTTTTTTACAAACCAGTTTTGCAGGGTTTGAGCGTTTTTGGATTTTTTCCAAAGATGCAGATACGCAAATTTCAGAAACCTGGGAAACTCTTTCTGAAGAAGAACAATTGGCCTTAATTAAGCGCTATCAAAACTTAAAAGAAATTCCTGCAGAAAAAAGCGTAGCTTTACAGCAGCGGATGGATTGGTTTACTCAACTGCCTGATAGCGAAAAACAAAAAATGCGTGAAACTTGGCAAAAAATGAGCACGCAAGAACGTCGTGAATTAGGACAACGCTTGCAACAAGCAACACCTGAACAACGACCTTTAATTCGTCAGGAATACATTCTTAAATATCAGCAGCCTGCAATGAGTCACTAATTTTATCTGTTCATGGATAATAGAAAGTACTTGAAGTCACCAATAACAAAAGCCTCATCGTGTAAAACAGATGAGGCTTTTGCAATAAAGAGTCGGTAGATTACGATTTTCTTGGACGTTGACGATAGAACGCCAATCCGATTAAACCAAACATACCCCAGAAACCTAAGCTTCCCCCACCGCCACCACTGGCTTCATAATTGGTATTTTTCGCTGTATTTTCTAAAGTAATGGTCGCTTCAGGCGATAATTCCAGTTCATGATCGAAAATCGTGTATTTCAGCTCATAATCAAATGGGCTAAAGCTATTTCGTACTTGAACCTGAATATTGCCACCATAACAAATTTCACGTGCATAATCCCCAGGACAAGGTGCTTGACGATCTGCCGTAAGTACCACACCTGAAGGTACTTGTGTAAAACGAATTGCCAGTTCTTGTCCTGTACTATCTTTATAGAATGCAGGCTTATTGGTATTTTCTTTCAAAGTGCTGATAGAACCATCGCCTGCATCGCTATCATTCAGCAATGGATTAAAACTCACTTTGAGGTCTGTACCATATTCAAGTCGTACACGATCATCTTTTGCAATTGGGGCAATATTGCTAAATTTACCTTCAAGTAAGCCCGAAGAATGCAAATTACTGTCCAATTTTGAGGTAATGGTGTATTTACAATACGCTGAATCGGTTGCTTCTGTGACTTTATCATTCAGTCGATACATCACAATCCGTTGCAACTGTGCATCCCATTCACATTTGAATAGTGGATCTTGGGTCAATTTATCGGTACTAAATGTGGTACCTGAACCCGAAATTGCACCAATCCCCAATACTTCAGTGCTAATGCTAAAGTTGTCAGAATTAAGCTGTCTTAACTGAACAAATTTCCCATCTGCAGTTGGTTCATCTTGCTTTAATGCCATCGCAAATGGATCAACATAAATGGCACGATATTGCTGCTTAGCTTTGGTATTCGCCAACAAATCCTGCATCGTTTTCAAATCAGTACGCGATTGAGAAACGACCGAAGATGCAGCATCTTTACTTTGATCTATCGCAGACTGAATACGGTCAATTTGTTGCTGATAATTGGCAAATAAACTTTCATAAGAGACATTACGCAAGCTTTGAATATCGGCTGCATTTAAGCGCATCACTTCTACAGAGCCAATTTCACAGGTATTTTTTGCATCAGGATTTAAAGTTAAAGTTGCATTACTCACCCGCGCTAAACCACGTTGTTCATAATCACTACACCCCATGCTGTTTACATCAATCAAATCTTTCGCAGGGTCTGAACCAAGTTTTGGATAATACAACGGCAGGAATAAATTATAAGCAGATGGTTCTTGCAAGGGCTGCAATACTTGATCAAAGCTAAGCCCTGTCAAATCCAAATTTTTAGCACCATCATAAGAACTATTTGCTGTTTCAGGCAAATCACACTCGCCTTGCTCTGTCGCTGATCCCATTGCGAATAAGGCATTGCGAATTGTGTTGATGTTGCGCGCCTGCTCTAAGCTCGCAGGGAATGCATAACGACAAGATTTACCTTGGTTAAAGGCCAACATATTAAAAGAGAGGACAATACGTGGATAATTGTCATAAAACAAAGTACTCAATGCTTTATTTTCAACAATGGTATTACTTTGCAAATACACCTGTGACAAAGTGCTAAGCGGATGATTTTCTGCATTACTTAAGTTAAAGATATGACCTTTGCTGGTATCAGCTTGGTTTTGTGCAATCGTACTGGCAGTCAACGCAAGATCTGGTTGGCCGCAAAGATCAAAAGTACTAAGACTATTTGCAGCACCATTTTTCACAATACTGCTGCGGTCAATTTTCACCATAGAGCGTGTATTGACCAAGTTAGCACTACAATCCATTGCCAACACACTGCCTACTTTGGCTTGGTTCGCATGGATATAAGCATTCTCTAAATTGACTTGACGCTCCGCTTGATGAGCAACAACGTAAATTGCACCACCTTGTTCTGCATGCGAATTTTGAATTTCGACATTGTTCGCAGCTAGTGGGCCTGCCACAAATAATGCACCACCTTTGCCTGCATCTACAGGGTTCGCATTACCACCACCATTGGCATCCCCATTTTTTAGAATGACATCGTATAGCGCCACGCTGGCTTGGGTATCTGAAGTATTGATAATACGGCTATTGCCCTGTGCATTAATACTGGTTTTTAACGGTGCAATTGAAGGATAACGATGGGTAATCGGATCTACTTGGTTATAGTCGACTGCTGTCGCCCCATAAATACGCACCATAGATTGTGGGCGTAATTCTGAGTTTAAGATATATTCCCCAGCCTGCAACTGAATCATATCGGTTGCACCACGGTTGGTATTGCCTGCACTACATCCACCGAACGCAATATTCTGCTTGGCCGCAACTAACGCTTCACGTAATGAACATTTGCTTAAGTCTTCACCATTTTGATCTTCAAAGGTCGTGACCTGAATCACACGATTATCTGCTGCCATAAGCGACATAGCAGACAGCACCATTATCCCTAATAGTGTTTTTTTATTATTTTTCATATTCATCCTTTATGCTTTTCTACGGCGTAAACCCAACAAACCCAATAAAGTCATTAATCCGTAAGCGCTCCATGCA
Source organism: Acinetobacter sp. YH12131 (assembly GCF_013418635.1). NCBI lineage: Bacteria > Pseudomonadati > Pseudomonadota > Gammaproteobacteria > Moraxellales > Moraxellaceae > Acinetobacter > Acinetobacter sp. YH12131. Next base: position 280,570 of record NZ_VPBQ01000001.1, on the reverse strand, counting down.
CCACCAGAAACTTTTATTTTATCGCTTTCCATACGATTTTCATGTTCTTGAATAACTTGGACTTTCACTTCCATATAAGGTGTTGTGCTGTTAAAGCGTGTGGTGCTGGTAACTAATTTAATTTTAAAGACATCTGCACCATGCCAAGCAGAATCTGGGGTATATACCAAATTCCCCAACTCATCTACGGTCAATTTTCCTTTAGAACGTGTATCGAGTTGCTCAATTTGCACACAACCTGCTTGCCATGCTTGGCCTGTCGGATTGTTTGGATAGACTTGATCACAAAATTCTTTAGGCACCAAATCACTATCACCCAACAAATCACTCACCGACATTTTAGCAATTTGACCCGCCAAAATATCTTGACCTATAAGCCCCATAGTTTCAGGAACCATCACCTCTATTGCACCACGGTCACATAAGGTAATATCTGACTGACGGTTTTTACCGCGCTGATCTGAAGCAGCACAACCGACTACCGTATTATCTCCCAGTTGTAATTGCCCACGATTTAACACCACAGAATCTTTCAGGCTGTTATAACTGAGCAATACGCGTGGGCGCATAAAGCCCAAGAATGAGTTCTCAGGAACTTGATATGGACAAAAGAGTGCCGTTTTATCTTGACTGAGAGTTTGACATGCACCTTCAAGCATATTACCTGCAAGCACCGAATTCGCAGTCCATAGCGTATTTGGATAGTTGCTATCGCCTGCTCCACAGCCTGCACCAACTAAATTATTTTGCAATCTTGTTGCATCTGAACCTGCTTGCACACAGTTTGCTGCAGTATTCACACTCACAGGATGTGGATTGCCTAAAATCACACTATTGGCAATATAGGCTTTACCCAAAGGTGCGTTGAGATACACACCACGGCTGTTACCAATCAAGCTAATGCTATTGACACCAATATCATCCAGCACATTCATGACATAGCCTTCATTTGCAGTAAAAGTACTGCTCACGATCATATTCCCCATACTAGGAAAGGCTTTGATTTCTTCATCTGCCAAACTTGCTGCAGAATAGAGATTGGCTGAAGCAACTGATATGGTTTTGTTGCCTTTAAATACTGAAGTTGTAATCACAAAGCGTGGGAATTGCGTATAAATGACGCCACCTTCCTGCGCTTGGTTAGCTTCAAGCAAGCTATTTTTGATCTCAATAAAACCTGCAGGGATCTTCTCGTCAGTCATTTGTGCGAGGTTATAAATTGCCCCACCTTGATTGGCTACACCCTGACTCAGTTTCACATAGTCTAAAATTAAATGTTCATTATTATAAATCAGACCACCTTGTTGCTGACGACAGCGTTCCTCACCGCAGCCCTGTAAAGTTAATTCTTTTAAAGAAACTTTTAAGAAACGATCCTTGCTATCTTCAATGTGGAAAATTCGCTCATTGCCGCGCATCTGAATCGTGGCATTATTCAAACCTGGGGCAGTTTTATCATTCAGACTACTGTCATAGGTGGTTTTAATTTCAAGGTTTTCTGTAATTTTAAGTTGAGTATCAATTTGATAGACGGCTTTCTTTTCTAATAAAATCACACTTGAGGCATTTTTGCCGCCACAGCCCAAATAGCCTTCTTCAGGCATGCCTAAATTAATATACTCAATGGCTTCACGCAAAGAACATTGTTGATCATCTGCTTTGGTGTCAGCAGTGGTGGTGACAATGATATTACTACTATATGCATGACCTGCGATAAACAGCATACCAATGCCGATGCTCTGCTTGAGCATAAGCGTACTCCTTGTAATTTTCTTTGTTTTTTTTCTTCTTTAGTTGCAAATTCCCTGCAACTTCGAATTATTTTCCGAATAATTTGGCATAGCTTGCGCAAATTCTCAAGTAATTTTAATTTTTACCGATATTCGTCAATTAAAGCATAAATCTGACGCAGGTTTGCGCCACTTAATTTCGTTTTCTCTCCTTTAAGTAATTGCACCAACTGTTCAAGGCTTTGCAGCAAAATCGAGGTCTGCTGTGGGCCATGTAACAATAAGTAATCAATAATTTGTGGGTCGATGATAATCCCGCGACGCTCTAACACGGAACTCACTAAAGCTTGTCGGTCTGCATACAAACTGCCTGAAGGCACTTTAACACTCACTGCCTGCGTCAAACGTGATTGCAAATCGGGCAATTCAAGCTTTAATTCAATCGGTGCAAAACGTGATGAAAACACCAACTGACCACCAACCTCATTGCTGTAATTGATTAAGTGAAACACCGCACGTTGCCAATGTGGTACACCACTAATCGCTTCAATATCGTCTAAAGCAACCAAATCATAACGGTCTAAAGAGGTAATTGCTTCTGTTGGGGCATCCAATAATTCAAGTAAGGATACTTTAATAGCTGATTTGCCAATTTCTAAATAGGAATCGCAAATTGCAGACAATAAATGACTTTTGCCTGTGCCCGCACCACCATAGACATAAAAGCGATTGACCAATCCTGCATGAAGCTGTCGAACTGCATCAATCACATGCCCCCAACCCGGACCAGAAAAATCACTGATCCGTGCATCTAATTGAGGCTCGATATCTAACTGCAGTTGACGCATAGAATTGTAATCACCTAGGAGTTTTGCTGATCTGAGGGCTTTATCTTACTTGATTTTTCAGTCTGTTGCAGTGAATTTGCTGACTGAGGATCAAGCTCAATATCAATATGAACTTGTGCTGTATCAATGCTGATGTCACCCGATGCACCATCTTCCGACACCACCACAGGTTGCCCATACAAATAACTTTTTTCGTAAAAATCACGTAAATGACGCAGTAAAACCACAATCACTGCTGCTACTGGTAAAGCAATCAACATCCCCATGAATCCAGCCAGTTGTGCACCTGCTAAAACAGCAAACACCACCGCGACTGGCGAAAGCCCGATTTTATCACCCAATAAAAACGGTTGTAGAATATAGCCTTCCACCGCCTGTCCAATCATAAAGACCACAAGGACTAAAACCAATTGCATCCAGTCAATGCCAAATTGCAGGAAAGTGGCAATAATGGCTGCAACAATGCCTACAGCGAAACCTAAATACGGAATAATACTGGCAAGTCCCGCTACCATCCCAATAATCAAGCCGACTTCTAAACCAATCAGTTGTAGCCCTGTAGCATAAACGACGCCCAACAAGATCATCACCAAAAACTGACCTTTAACGAAAGCACCTAGAACACTGTGACATTCTTGTACCACAGCCAACGTGCTTTGCTCATAAGGACGCGGAATTAAGCGACGCAGGCTGTCGAGCATACGCTGCCAGTCGAGTAGGAAATAGAAAGCAATAATTGGAATCAGCACCACGGTGCCGCCAATTTGAATAAAATTCAGACCAGACTGTGCGACACGCAATAACATGGCTTGAATACTATCGGCGCTATAATTGGTTTGCACATAATCCATGACGATGCTGCTCATGTGCGAGGTATCAATTTCCATTTCTTCAATATTGAAAGTGGATGATACCCACGGCAAGAAGGTCGAATTGATCCAGTTAATACCGACAGGAATACTGTCACGCGCAATCATCAACTGCTTCCAAACCAAAGGAATGATGTACCAAACTGCCAAAGTCAGCGCGATGCCAATCCCAATAAAAACCAAACTGATAGATAGCCAACGTGGCAAACCGACTTTGCAAAATTGTTCAACCAATGGGCTAAATAAATAAGCCATGAAAAATGCAACAACAAAAGGAATGACAACCGGTTTTAATAAGTACAGCACCCAAAGGAGCAGCACTATCCCAGACAGGATAAAAATGCGACGCAAGGTACGATCGACCATAGAAATTCGCCTTTTTTCAGTTTATTCGTTATAGAAGTTAAAATATTTGAATAAAGATAGCATTTTAGCGCATAAATAACATAAGAGTTTCGTATATTCAGGTATAATCGCCCCGCGAATGCGGAGACTTCATTATGAGCAACTCAACTTCTAACCCAACCACTGGTTTAAGCTATAAAGATGCTGGTGTCGATATTGAAGCGGGCGACGCGTTAGTCGATCGTATCAAATCTGTCGCTAAGCGCACGACTCGTCCTGAAGTGATGGGTGGATTAGGCGGCTTTGGCGCACTTTGTAAAATTCCGAAAGGTTATGAAGAACCTGTGCTCGTATCTGGCACAGATGGTGTAGGAACTAAATTACGTTTAGCGTTGAACCTAAACCGCCATGACACAATTGGTCAAGATTTGGTGGCAATGTGTGTAAATGACTTGCTGGTGTGCGGTGCTGAACCTTTATTCTTCTTAGACTACTATGCAACAGGTCACTTAAATGTAGACGTTGCAGCCAATGTTGTTACAGGAATTGGTAAAGGCTGTGAGCTTGCAGGCTGTGCGCTTGTAGGTGGTGAAACTGCTGAAATGCCAGGCATGTATGAAGGTGAAGATTACGATCTTGCAGGCTTCTGTGTGGGCGTGGTTGAGCAAAGCAAAATTATTGATGGCTCTAAAGTAAAAGCTGGTGACGTTCTGATTGGTGTCGCTTCTTCAGGTGCACACTCAAACGGTTACTCTTTACTTCGTAAAATTTTAGACGTAAAAAATGTTGATTTAACTCAACTGGTTGATGGTCGTCCACTGGCTGACGTTGCCATGGAACCAACACGCATTTATGTCAAATCAATGCTTGAACTGTGCAAACAAGTTGATGTGCATGCTATGGCGCACATTACGGGTGGCGGTTTACCAGGTAACTTACCACGTGTATTGCCAAATGGTGCGCAAGCAGTGATTGACGAATCATCTTGGGAATGGCCAGAACTGTTCAAATTGTTACAACGTGAAGGCGGTGTAGAACAGTTTGAAATGTATCGCACCTTTAACTGTGGTGTAGGTATGGTTGTTGTTGTAGATGCCAACGATGCAGACAAAACAGTTGAACTTCTCAACAGCCTTGGCGAAAAAGCTTGGGTGATGGGTCATATTCAAGACAACGCCGAATCCGTTGAAGGCGCAGATGAAAAAATTCGCGTAATTTTTGCGTGATTTGACTCAGATGATCAAAATAGCTGTCCTCGTTTCAGGCAGCGGAAGTAACTTACAAGCCCTGATAGATGCCAATCTTTCAGGGCAAATTGTTGGGGTTATTTCCAATAAGCCTGATGCTTATGCTTTACAACGCGCTCAACAAGCAGGGATTCAAACTGCAGTGATTGAGCACAAACAATATCCGAGTCGTGAATTATTTGATGATGTCATGCATCAACAATTACTTGCATGGGATGTTGATTTGGTGGTGCTTGCGGGCTTTATGCGTATTTTAAGTGCCAAATTTGTGCACGCTTGGGAAGGTAAAATGCTCAACATTCATCCTTCACTCTTGCCGCATTATAAAGGCATGCACACCCATCAACGTGTACTCAATACAGGCGATACTTTACATGGTTGTACCGTGCATTATGTCACTGCTGAATTAGATGCAGGTCAAGCACTGGCACAAGGTGTGTTGCAAGTAAACATCCACGATGATGCCGAAAGCTTGGCGAACCGTGTGCATGTGTTGGAGCATTTGATTTATCCGCAAGTGGTTGAATGGATTTGTAACGGAACCATTCAGCACACTGCGCAAGGTGTGATGTATCGCCAACAACTGATACAACAACCTGTGCAGTTTTGCAATTTTTAAATATTCTTTAAGTATGTAGCTTTTGATATATACGAAAAAACGCCTGTTGATCAGGCGTTTTTTATGGTTCGTATTTGGTTCAGACTGAATTAAACAGAAGCAGCTTTACTCTGCTGTGCTTGAATCAAATCTTTAATCAACTGCACCGTCGCTTCAGGTTTTTCTAAAGGGAACATATGTCCACCTTCAACCACCTGATAAGCAATGTTGAATTTCTTGGCGGTAATTTGTGGGAAACCTGCTTTTAAGAACGGCCCTTTTTTTGCAATCACCAATTCTGTCGGCACTTGCAGTTTTGCTTGCGGTAACCACCACAGTGATGGATTGGTTCTAAAAATATTGACCTCGTCCATTTTTGGAATGGTCAATTGTACCCCGCCTCGTACATGGTCATCAGTCAAAGCATGCTCGATATAAGCCTGAAAACAGTCGGCATCAAAATCTTGATAAAAACCTTTCGGACGCAATAAGTCTGCTGCTTGCTCACGACTTTCCCAATGATCACGACGGCGCAAAGACAAAGATGCAGGCGACAGTTGATCTACTGCTTTAAGCTTAAACATTTTGGCAAAATGTAAAAACACCGATGCTTTACCCATAATTAAAGGTGGATCAAGCATGATCACTTGTTCAAATAATTCAGGGCGTTGTAAAGAGGCTTGAAACGACAACACTGCACCTAAAGAATGCCCCAACGCAATCACTTTACGTCCCTGAGCTTGACGTACAACACTGTCAATCACTTGTTGGGTTAAGCTTTGCCAATGATTATCAATCGGATAACGCTTATCTGGCCCCAACAAAGGGACGTAAATCACATCGTAATCATCTTTAAGTAAATCAAACAGTTTTTGATAAACCTTCGATGGCACGCCATTGGCATGCGCAAAATGAATCAGTGGTTTCATTGTAATTTCGCGTTTTGCTCAGTCTGAATATGTTGAGATAAAGAAGTGGCAAAGCCCTCTCCCACTGCTGCACCCATACGACCCAACACAGAGTCTAAAGGACTGTGTTCAATGGTATAGTTCACTGTTTTATCTAGGTTTAAATCACGCTTCAGGCTATTTAAACTGCCAATCTTATCGGCAATGCCTAAAGTCACGGCTTGCTCACCTGTCCAAAACAGACCTGAGAAAATCGCAGGATCTTGTGATTTCAGTTTCGCGCCGCGTCCATCTTTCACTGCTTGAATAAAGTGGCCATGCACATTATCTAATACGGCTTGCACATGTTTTTTCTGTTCAGGATCAACAGGTTGTGTCATCGACAATAAGGCTTTATTTTCACCTGAGGTCATAGTACGATCTTCCACACCCATCTTCTGCATTAAACCGCTCAGCCCATAATTTGGCATAATCACGCCAATTGAACCCACCAAACTTGATGGATTGACAATAATTTCATCTGCAGCGGAAGCAATGTAATACGCACCTGAAGCGCCAGTATCGCCAATCACGGCATAGAGTTTTTTCCCTTGATGCTGTTTTTTCAGATATTGAATTTCTTGCCAGATTTCATCTGACTGCACAGGTGAACCACCCGGAGAATTAATATTTAGCACCACCGCCTGACTGTTGCTGTTTTCATAGGCTTTTTTCAGTGACTTGATGGTGTCATTGCTGTTCACACTTTGCTTATCAGATGCAATTGTGCCAACAATATCCACCACCGCGATATGTGGACTCGCTGCCGATGGATTCGTGGTCGTGGTACTGCACCCTTTGCCCATTATCACCAACAGTAAAAATATATAAGCAAAAGTTAAAAACTTAAAGAAAATCCCCCAACGACGTGCACGACGTTGTTCTTCAACTGAAGCTAAAACAGCTTTTTCTAATAGTTTCCACTCATTGCCTGTGGGCTGCTGTGCTTGTGGAGATATTTGTTGTGATTCATTTTGTGGTTTTGGTGGCCAATCGGACATGAAACAATCCAAAAAATAGTAAATTTGCTCCATTATATACACGGAATTGGCAAAAACTGTCTAAAGCCTGTATTTTCTCCTATAATATTTTACATCTTTATCCTTTCTATCAATTGATGCTGTCGTTATGACCGAACCTGCACCGACAACGGCTTTATCGCGCCTGCTTAATTTTGTCAGTCGACAACCTTTAACTGTTGCGCGTCTTTTTGCAAAATCTTTAGCTTTTTTGGTCAATACTCTGCGTTTGAGTAAGACCTCTCAAACCATTGAGCTTAATCTACAAATAGCACTTCCTGAGCTGAGTTCACAGCAACGCCAACAAATTACCCGACAAGCAATTCGTAACGAATTGACGTCTTATTTTGAGTTTTTTCATATTTGGGGATCAAGCAATCAAAAAAATATTCAAAGAATTCATCAGGTATATGGTTTAGAACTATTACAAGAAGCACTGGCTGCGCAAAAGGGTTTGGTCTTGATTGTGCCGCATTTTGGTACTTGGGAAATTATGAATGCGTGGGTCGCTCAATTTACGCAAATGACCATCATGTATAAACCTGTCAAAAACCCTGCGGCAGATGACTTTGTTCGTCAGGCACGTAGCCGTGAACAGGCGAATTTAGTTCCAACCGATGAGTCTGGCGTACGTCAAATTTTTAAAGCACTTAAACAAGGCGGAACCACTGTCATTTTGCCAGACCATACCCCAAATGTAGGTGGTGAGATGATTCCTTTTTTTGGTATTCCGTTGGAATCGAGTAATTTAAGCGCCAAACTGATTCAGAAAACCAAAGCAAAGGCCTTGTTCTTATATGCGTTAAGAAATACAGATCAAGGCTTTGATATGTATATCGAAGCGGTAGATGAACACATATATCAGTGTGATGCCAATGCAGGAACAGCGATCATTCACAATGCCATCGAAAACTTGATCCGTCGTTATCCTGCGCATTATCACTGGAGTTATAAACGCTACAAAGCCCATCCAGATTTACGCGGGGTTTATCACAAGCCTGCGCATGAAGCCTTGGCTGATGTTCAAGCTGTGCGCATGCAAGCTCAGAATCAAGTTAACGCTGCAGCCACAACTTCTGTTGCCGATACGGCTGTATAAGCATGCGTTGTGGCGCATCTAAATAAAAACGTAAACTTCCATGCTGAGCCGTATACATGAATGGAATATTCAGATCGACCAAACGTTGCTCAACGATAGGGCTAGGATGCCCATAACGATTGTCAAAACCTGCCGATGCCACAGCCAGTTTAGGCCGAAAATGTGCTAAAAAATCATAAGCAGAGCTGTGTTTACTGCCATGATGCCCCAAAATTAACACATCTACTTTTAAATCAGGATATTCCTGCAACAATTGATATTCAGTTGCCCAACCTGCATCGCCCATCACTAAAAAATGCTGATATGGCTGTGCGGATGGCACTGAAATATACAACACACATGACAACTCATTTTGTTGCTGTGCGGCATAAGGTAATTGACTCGGTTTAGGAGATAAAACTTGTATCTGTACCTGATGTGGTAAAGACCACTGTTGCCCTTGCTGACACAAATTAAACTTGCTATTTACTGCCACATCTACGGTCTGATTGGCAAAGACATGCTGAATATTGACTTCATTTTGCAAATGAGGAAATGCACCACTATGGTCTTGGTCTAAATGACTTAAAACCACCAAGTCCAGTTGTTTAATACCATGCACCGCTAAAAATGGACGTAAAATTTGCTGTCCAATACTAAACTTACTTTCATCATAAGAACCGCCCACATCAATCATCATGTTGTAATGACCTGAACGTAAAAATAAAGCTTGTCCCTGCCCCACATCGAGTACTGTTAATTCAAATGGTTGTCGTTGGCTATCGACTATAATCAGTGGAACAAAACATAAGATTACCCAAGTTTTAGGCAATACCGATTGTGGTAAAAATAGCAGAAATAAGCCTAAACATAGACAGACATACACCGCTGCAGACATCGACAAAGTATGCAACTGTGGTGCAAAAATGGTTTCCATCCCCTGAAAAATCAAGCTTAATAAAGCTACAACCAGATCATTCAATTGGAACAGCATTGAAGCCAAGGGTTCAAAAATAAAAAAGCAAATTCCCGCCAAAATATCTAAAGGCACAATCAGCATACCAATCAATGGAATTGCAATAATATTGCTCAGCGGTGCAATCCACGCCACTTGTTTAAAAAACACAATCACCAAAGGAAATAAGGCAATAAAAATTTTCCATTGCGATTCGATTAAAATTTTGCTGGCATGTTTCAATTGCTGCCAACGATTCAGCTCTATACGTGGTTGCGCACTCAAACTCTGATAAATACGCAGTAGAATAAAACAGGCCCCGTAAGACAGCCAAAAAGCAGCAGACAGTACACTTAAAGGATCAAACCATAATAATAAGGCAGCACTATAAATCAGCAAGGCAAAGCCTTGAAGCTTCTGCTTCAGCACTAACATTACTGTCACTAGACTGCACATCAGCAAGGTTCTTAATGCAGGAATTTCAAAACCGACAAAGGCGGTGTACAGCAATACACAACTTAAAAATGGCAACATGAGCAAGTATTGTTTAGGCATCCACAAATACCAATGCGGACGGTAATACCTAATCAGCTGACGTAATGCCCAACATAGCATGCCTGCAAAAATCAGCACATGTGGCCCTGAAATAGCCAATAAGTGGCTAATTCCAAAACGCTGAAACTGTGCTTCAGTTTCTGCATCTAATAGGCTTTTATCTCCTGTGAGTAATGCAAGAATTAAACCTTGATGATGCAAAGGTTGCTGCTGAATAAACAGTCGAATTTGATAACGCTGCTGTTCAATCCATAATCGAAATTTTGCCCATAGCGTCTGTTGGGCACGCCAATGTTGTGTAAACCCCATGGCATAAATTTGTTCAGCCGAGATAGGCTGAATCTGCTCAACCCGAAAACCACTCATAATATTTTGCTGTAAATACCACCGCTCTACATCAAATGCACCTGCTGTGGCATAACTATGCGCAGGGCGAATTTTTCCACTTAATTTGTAATAGTGTCCAAGTTCTAAATTTTGCTCTTGATCTACCTGAGTTTGTGCTAAAGTTGCTAACCATGTCACTGTTTGAGGATGTCGGTTTAACACCTCAACCCTTTGTGAAATGCTGTTGTCATTTAGCTGATTTAACTGTCTGACATAAACCACGACTTCAGCAAATTCAGGTTGTAGTTCACGCCATTGCAAACGCTGCTGCATCTGCGTATCCGCATAGATCAAACCGAAAACAAGACTCAAAACACCTGCCACTCCTACATTCAAACATTTCCAATAGATTGAAGATAAGCGAGCTTGCAACAAGTATTGCACAACGATACTGCATAAAATCAGTAAAACCATTGCGCTGGGCATGGAAGTCAATGAATGTATTGGAAAAGAAGAAGAACGTATTCCGACACAGGCGATCCCAATCACCCAAGCTAGTCCCATCAATTGCAGCATGAATATTAAACTTATTATTTTTATTGGCATGCATCATAAAGCCCACCGAAGTGGGCTTCAACAAAACAATCTTATTCCAGCAATTACTGTTTTAAACGCAATCGCTTTTGAGTGGCTTTACGAGCTATGCCCCTAAGCATCTACCCAAACACCATCTTGCATGTGCAAAATGGTATCGGCAGATTTTGCCAGTTCTTCATCATGGGTCACAATCAGCATCGCCATGTTAAATTCACTGCGTAATTCACGCAGCAATTCAAAAATTTTAACTGCAGTTTTGCGGTCTAAGTTTCCAGTAGGCTCATCGGCAAGCATGAGTGCGGGTTTCGCCACCAACGCACGTGCCAATGCAACACGCTGACGTTCCCCTCCAGAAAGCTCACCCGGTTTGTGGGTTAAACGATGCGACAAACCGACACGCTCAAGCAGATACTCTGCCTGTGCCTTCACCTCTTTATAGTTCGTGCCTGCGCGTAACATTAACGGCATCGCCACATTTTCAAGCGCACTAAACTCAGGCAGCAAGTGATGAAATTGATAAACAAAACCGAGGTATTGATTACGCAAATAACCGCGCTCAGCTTCGCCTAAATTGTCAAAACGCTGACCATTTAAAAATACTTCGCCTGTACTTGGTCGGTCTAAGCCACCTAAAACATGCAATAAGGTACTTTTACCCGAACCACTCGCCCCAACAATAGACATAAATTGCCCCTGCTGAACTTGTAAATCTAGACCACGAATCACTTCAACAGTGGTTTTGCCATCGGTAAAGTGTTTAGAAACTTGTTTGGCTTCCAGAACAATCTTACTCATAACGCAATGCCTCTGCTGGTTGAATTTTCGCGGCACGTAATGCAGGGTAAATCGTCGCCAAGAAACTTAAAATTAATGACAAGCTCACAATCACCACCACATCTTGCCATCTTAAATATGAAGGTAAGTAGTTGATAAAGTAGGCATCAAATAAGTTTAGCCCTAATACATTATTCAACCATGCAATAAAGCCACTGATACTGGACGCGAAAATAATCCCCAAGATTGCACCTGAAACCGTGCCAATAACCCCAATGACCGTACCTTGCACCATAAAAATTTTGGTAATCGTGCTTGGTGATGCACCCAAAGTTCTTAAAATCGCAATATCCGATTTTTTATCGGTCACGACCATCACCAAAGACGACACGATATTAAATGCAGCCACCAAAACAATTAGGAATAACAATAGGCTCACCATTGCCTTTTCCATTTGAATGGCGCTAAACAAGTTGCCGTGAGTATAAGTCCAGTCCGAAGCATAAAAATTGGCAGGTAGCTCTTGCACAATATCTCGAGATACTTGTGGTGCAGCAAAAATATCATCCAGTTTTAAACGTACACCTTGCGCACCATCGGGTAAACGCAGCAAAGTCGAAGCATCATTCAGGGCGATATATCCCATCATCGAATCGACTTCTGCACCAATACTAAAAATACCGACCACTTTGAAGCGTTTAAAACGCGGTACAACCCCTGCAGGTGATGGCGTCGCTTCAGGTAAAACCAAGGTAATGCTGTCGTTTAAACCCAAACCCAAGGCATCGGTCATTTGTTTGCCCAAAACAATACCGAACTCACCCTTTTGCAGATTATCGATACTGCCTGCAACCATGTGGTTTTGAATGATGGATACTTTCTTTTCGTATTCGGGTTCAATTCCCGTGACCATAATGCCCGACACTTGCCCTTGTGCGGTCAACATGCCTTGCAATTGCGTGAATGGTGCAGCACCAACAACATGCTTATGTTGCTCAACTTTCGTTGCAAGTTCTGGCCAATTTGTTAAAATTTGTGTTGATGAAACAGTGGCTTGAGGTATCATGCCCAAGACACGATTTTTTAATTCGCGATCAAAACCATTCATCACCGAAAGTACGGTAATGAGGACGGCAACACCCAAAGTTAGACCGATCATCGAAACTAAGGCAATAAAAGAAATAAAGTGGTTACTGCGCCGAGCGCGCGTATATCTCAACCCTATATATAGCGAGATTGGTTTAAACATACCATCAAGTCCGAGGTAATACATTATGGAAAATTTACAGCATCAAAGCGTCGCGTCTGAACGTCGTGTCATGTCACGAATTGATGCTGCCCTGAGAATCAATTACCAGATCATTTCTGACGATGTTGCGCTGAACGACCCTTACGATGCTAATTTTGTTTTACCGCGTTATTTTCTACTACTCGCAGAATTAGATCAATTTGATCATGCATTAAACTACGAATTAGAACAATTAACTGAAAAAGATCAACAAATTGCTCGAATCTTATCCTTATTCAACCAAAAATTAAACCTTATTACAGGGTCTTTATACGATGCAATTGTACAAAGCATGTTACCCATCCCTGAACAGGTCAATTTTTCAGAAAGTGGTTTCAGTTTTTATAGTGAACGTGAATTAAACACGGGCAGTTATATTCATGTCACGCTCAGCCATCCTGAAAACTTTTTCCATATAGCCGCAACCGCGCAAGTGGTTTACAGCCGTGAAGAAGAAAATGGACAATATCGTACTGGGGCGTATTTTATTACTCTACACCCTCAAGATCGCGTCAAACTTGCAGAAGCCGTTGCTTTAAAACAAGCATAATCTAAGAAATAAAATAAATCATTTCTGCATGTTCGCGTATATAAAATCACGTGGATAACGCCATCTTTGCATATCGTTAGGATGGTGTTTTGATTTTCTGAGCCAATGCCCGACTTGCTTTAAGATCACGATAAAAATACAGCACTAAGCCTGACAATAAAACCAAAGCGCCCACAAATACCATGACCGATAAAGCTTCTTGATTGAGTAAAGCACCAATCAACAAAGCAATCATTGGCGTCATGACGGTGGTTAAAGATAAGGTGGTCGCCTGAATATTCTGCACCAATTTAAAATAACAGAACATTGCAATCAAAGAAGCCATGATCACGGTATAAAGTAAAGCTGCGATAGATTTAAGACTCGGCAAACTAGTCGGTACATATTGCCAAATAAACGGCACAATACATAAAGCCGCAATGGTTGATACCAAAATCGAGCCAGTTGCCTGTGCTACAGGTTCAACTTGCGCATTAACTTTTTTCACCCAGAAAATAGACATGGTGTAGGTCAATACACTAAACAGCATTAAAACAATACCCAGAGGATGCACATGCTGTGTTTCGCCGCCAAAGCAGATGATGCCAAGCCCTAAAATGGACACTGTCATTCCGATCCATTGAATACGTGCCAAATGCAACTGAAACACAAAACGACCAATCAAACCTGCTATGATGGGGGTCAGACCAAACATCAGGGCGATAATGCCTGAGCTTAAATAAGCGGTGGCAATGTAGGTGAAAATTTGTGAACCGATCAGACTAAACGAACCTGCCAAATAACTATGCCACGCTTGTAGATGATGTGGAAATTTCACTTTTAACAGCAGCAATAAAATAATAGCTAAGGGCAAAGCAATGAAAAAACGTAGCACCAAAGCCCAAAGCATGTGTAAATCTGACACACTCCAGACAATTGCCAAAGGCGTTGTTGCCCAAATGAAAACCAATAAGGCATAGGTCATCATAATATTGGTTTTAGAAGGCATGCGTGACTCGTATTAAGCAGTTTTACGTTTTTGCTTTTGGATGGTTTGATCTAGACTACTTGAAAACTCACGTTTATCACGTTCTGAAATAGGTGCTGGCCCACCTGTTTGTACGCCTGCACCACGCAAAGTATCCATAAAATCACGCAAATGCAGACGCGCTTTCACATTGGCAACAGTATAAATTTCACCACGTGGATGAATCGCTATTCCGCCCTTTTCAATCACTTGTGCCGCTAGTGGAATATCCTGCGTGATCACAATGTCGTGTTCCTTCATGCGATCTACAATTTCCTGATCGGCGGCATCGGCACCATGCATCACTTGAATAGAGTTAATCCGTACCGAAGGCGTAATCCCGACCGATTGATTGGCAACAAAAGTGACTTCAAGTTGGTAACGATCTGAAGCACGTAAAATGACTTCTCTTAGAATTTTAGGTAATGCATCTGCATCAACCCAAAGTTTAAATGGCAGCACTGTGCAACCCTGATAATAATATGCGACTAGTGTATCAAACTCATTACATTGCAGTATGTTTAAAATGCTCAGAATTGCATGCTAAAGTGTAGATGGATGTGATTTTGTTTCTGCTGCATCGCTGTCCACAATCTGTACAAATGCAGTGGCATTACATGAAATTTCAGCCAAAGACTTGAAAAATCGAAATAACCCTCGATCTAAGAGTAAAGAAAAGAACCCAACATCTCAAAGTGCCTATGAACAATCAAAATAGACCAGAAATCATCCGCATTGAAGATCAGAACTTCGGCAGCCATGTTGAACATTGGAATTTACTCACGGATGAACCCTGCACCGAAGTTCCAAAATGGTTAGGACTGGCTCTAGATGCACCAATTATGCCAATGGGTTTATGCCGCCAAGAAGCAGAAATGGATCAAAGCACATGGCTGATTCAAGGCCCAAGCAAAGAGGCAATTCAATTGACACAAGTGATTGCGGTTGAAAATAACAAACCACAAGCTGTAAAAACGGCTTTCCCTTGCTTTGAAAGTCCTTACAAAGTTGAAGCTAAAATTGAACGTATCATTAGCTGCAAATCTAACACTCAAGCGGTGCTTCGACTCAATTTAGGCAACAACAGTATTGTCTATGCTTTTGACAGTTTATACAGCGTCAACCATCAACAATACCAAAAAGATCAAACCTACTGGGTGCATTTAAACGCATGGGCGTATGAACTTGAAGCTGTTGCTGAAGGCGAACAATTGGTGGTCGATGATCCTGCGTCAATTAAACACCATCGTGCGCTGAATGATATTTTAGCAGCCAATGATGGTGTTGCACCTGCCAATCTGCAAGAACAAATTGACGCATGGCAACCTAAGTCCGAAGATGACAAAGCACCTGTAACGGTGGATTTTTCTAAAATGGTCGCATATTTATATGGCGAAAATATCGGTCAGGAAGATGAAGCTTGGTTTCAGGGCAATGTTGTTGGTAAAACCAGTTTTGAATTCATGAATCAAGCCTATACTGTTTATGATGTCACTCTAATTCATGATGAAAATCAGCCTGCGATTTTAATTCGTCTTGCAACTAAAAATCCTGCGCACCAAAACTTTGAAATTGGACAATACATTCGTGGCAATATTTGGATTCAAGCCAATATTCACAATATAAAACAGTAGTTTATTAAAAATAAACCTCAAAGTAGCTGTCTAAATAATAAATTCATATTCATCATCCCCCCATCCTCGCCTTCTCCTCAGGGAGAAGGAACTTTCAATACTTATTTCACTGATAGCTTATAATCAATTTTTGATTGTTAAAAGCGTGCTATTGATAGTATGAATATATTGATGCTTATTTAAGCATTTTAAATTCAAAAAAACGCAGTTATCCACAGCTTTAAATTTATTATAAATTCAAAATCAGCCATATTTTAAATCGAATATGTGGATAAGTTATTTTAAAACCCAAACATCTGCACCAAGCACCGTAGATAATCTGAAAGCCTTGAGTGGTGCGGATTTTAAAAATCAACACAGAATTAATTCATTATTGGCAGATATTATATTTAAAATAAAATTAGTACTTTATTTAATCAATTTTTTATGCTAAAAATATAGCCGTATTTAAATATTTAACGATAAATAGATCATCGGAAAATAATATCTATGAAAATCGTGCAAGAAGAAAACTTACAGCATGTAGAACATCAACTTGAGCAACGCTATCAGCTCGACCCGATGTCTTGCCTATTTTTTGCATTAGGCATGCTGCTCTCCGCCTACGGCTTACACTATTTTGTGTTCTGAGTTTCACTCATCAACAAGCCTCTATGACTTTTCACCTATTTCTATAAAAAAAACCCAGCTAATTCAGCTGGGTTTTTGCTTTTTACTACTATCAATTAACTGTGACGTTTTGCAAAGTCATCCATAAAGTTAACCAAAGCTTGTACGCCATCTAATGGCACTGCATTATAAATACTTGCGCGCATACCACCTACAGAACGGTGACCTGCCAAGTTCAACAAACGGTTTTCTTCAGCTTCTTGCAAGAATTGTTTTTCCAGTGCGGCATCAGCCAAAGTAAACGGAACGTTCATAATTGAACGGTTTGCGCTATAAATTGGATTCGCGTAGAAATCGCTTGAATCGATATAACCGTATAATAATTTCGCTTTTTCTAGGTTAGCTTGATGAATCGCATCTACACCACCGTTTTGCAATAACCACTCAAACACTAAACCAGACAAATACCATGCATAAGTTGCAGGTGTATTCACCATGGAATCATTTTTTGCCTGTGCTGAATATTTCAAAATGCTTGGAATTTCAGGCTTGGCTTGATCAAGCAAATCTTCACGTACAATCACAATGGTTAAACCTGCTGGGCCAATATTTTTTTGCGCACCTGCATAAATCAGACCAAATTTAGATACATCTAAAGGTGCAGATAAAATGCTTGATGAGAAATCACATACCAACGGTTTGTCTGTTTCTGGAATATTGGCAAACTGCAAACCACCAATTGTTTCGTTATCTGCATAATGCACATAGGCAGCATCGGCAGATAAGTTCCATTGGCTTTGTTCGCTAATGGCATGCTTACCTTCAATCTGAATACCCGCTTCAACGACATGAATATCGCCATAGCGCTGCGCTTCTTTTAAGGCTTTTTCAGACCAAATACCCGTGTGGATATAATCTGCCTTGTTGTTTTTACCCAACAAATTCAATGGAATCGCAGAGAATTGTAGCGATGCACCACCCTGCAAGAACAATACTTTGTAGTTCTCAGGAATATTCATGAGTTTGCGCAGGTCTGCTTCCGCTTTTTCAGCCATGGCAACATAGTCGGCACTACGGTGGCTCATTTCCATGATCGAAAGACCTTTGCCATGCCAGTCAAGCATTTCAGCTTGAGCTTTTTCAAGTACGGCAGTCGGTAATGCTGCAGGACCAGCACAGAAGTTGTACGCGCGCATGATTTTTCCTTTCAGAGTGAAACACAATAAAATGATGGCATTTAACCATATCTGGCAGGGTCTTGCACAAAATTATTTCAATCTATGAGCCAAGATAGAGTCAAAAAATCAATGTAGATTCGAGGGATAAATTTACTAAATCAAAAAAAGAGGTTGAAATGTGTGCGACAATATCTGTCGCAAATTGATCAAAAAAACCACCCACTACTCCTAATTAAATGATATTTTAAATAAATATTAAAGGGGAAATAAACAATGACAACATTCTTCAATCACTTTAAGGTAGATAAAAATTTACTTGAAGTTGACTTCTTTGACCCTAATCTGGAAACAGATACTCGCTTATACATTGATAGTTATTATTTAACTCGTTGTGAGAACATACATTCCAAGTCTGCTCTGACTACTCAGCAAAATTTTATGAAATGTTTAATGGAAGCTCTTAAAGAAAAAGATGAAATTAAAGCAAGAAAATTATGCTCCCATTTTCCTGAGCCCAAATATACTGGCATTGGTGCAACTAAAGAAGGAGTAAATGGCAAAGGATCACACGATATTAAAGTTGAATATATACTCACATGCTTAAAGTCTTCTCAGGCAGCTCAGACAGGCTTATTAGAAGATCTTGAAGAATTAATATTAGTTGCAGATGGTATAGGTCCAGACACTATTTCAGATATAACGACTAGGGTCTGTTGACATTTCATAAATGGCTTGCGCTGTAGGCTAAAACTGAGCAGATCAGGCATGAAACGCAAGGAATAGCGAGATTATTGCTAAGTTTCATAACACAATCTGAGAAAGTTTTAGCCACAGCCTTTCAGGGCGAGCATATTTTTTGCTGCTATTGCGTTATGTGCCAGTCATTTAAAATGACTAAATTTCCTGTCCCATGCCTTATAGCAGCTAAAAAACCTTGCGAGATATATCTCTCATGCCGCAAACATAGACGAATTGTCAACAAACCCTAATATTTGCTTTAAACATTTTGCAGAATATACATTAGAACAATGTGAGAAATTAGGTATAGAAACGACTGAAACAAAAGAGGCTATTCATTTCTTTTGTGCAATCGATAACGAATGGAAAAAATCAAAATTTTCACTTCCTCACGCTCCTTGGGGGCCTAATAAAGTTGTTGGACCTGTAATTTTGTTACCTCAAAATATCTTGGAATCTATGATTAGCTATAAAACTAATTATTTTTTCACTAATATTAGACCTCTTGCGAAAGTAAAAAATTGTTTATACTCATCTCATGAAAAATGAAAATTTAACAAGATTTAATGATGAAGAATTTAAACGACTTGTTGGAGTTCCTCGTCCATTATTCTTAAAAATGGTATCAGTGTTACAACATGCTGAACTTGCCAAGAAAAAATCTGGAAGACCTCATTCGTTGTGTTTAGAGGATCAATTGTTGTTAACTTTAAATTACTTACGCTGTTATAGAACTCAAATTGAGTTATCCGCCGACTATAACCTAGCTGAAAGTAATGTGAATCGTACGATTCAGAAAGTTGAAAATGCTCTGATTCAATCACGGATTTTCGCATTGCCGAAAAGGAATCAAAAGTTTAATGAGGGGGATTATGTAATCGTTGATGTTACTGAGTCACAGATTGAGCGTCCCAAAAAAACAAAGAAAATTCTATAGTGGTAAAAAGAAGAAACATACGCTAAAAACACAGGTCATTTTTAACCCCCAATTAAAGCAAATTGTAAGTATACAGATTGAAGATGGCAGAAAACACGATCTGAACATTGCGCGTAAGCATTTGAAGGAGATGATTATTTATCCTTATATCATAGCAGATTTAGCCTATAAAGGATTTCATCAGATTAAGAGTAAGTTACTCATTCTAATCAAGAAACCTAACAATTTATCATTACCCCAAATAGCAAAACAGATCAACCAAGAAATCAGTCGGCGTAGGATCACAATTGAACATATCAACGGCAAACTTAAACATTTTCGGATATTAACAGAACGCCATAGAAATAGACGGAAACGATTTGGTCTAAGAATGAATTTAATTGCTGGAATGGTGAATTGGATGCTCTTAAATTAACTTTCGCAAGAGATCTATTGCCACCCCTTTATTTAAAGAAGAAGTTTTACGTAGAGATGCTTCAGCAAGCTTTATTTATTCTTTAAAATCTGGCGAGAAAAGAGTGAATGTAAAAAAATGCGAGAGCAACATCCTGAATTTCGAGGGGGGAAAAAGCAATATGGATGAATTAATCGCAAAAAATCAAAGACTTTTAAAAGAATATATAGAGAAAAAGTAGCTAAAAAACGCTATTTAAAAAGAAAAGGTAAAAAAAGAAGATTAGAGGACGCATAAGCGTGCTTTTTATAGACAAATGTACAAGAAACAATACTATAACTTTACACTAGTTCTATCTGCGAACCTTTGATTTATACTAGCGGGATAACATTACCAGCTTTAAATCAGTTTAGCGACTTTATGAACTTAAAGAAAAATAAAAGACAGCTTGTCTGGGGTTTAAATCTGCTTGCATCTATGATGTATGGCAGCTTTGCTCATGCACAGAGCATCAGCTTTCAGGATGCTGAACGTCAGTTGTTGCAAAATTCTTATAGCAGCCAAGCCTATCAAAGTCTGGAACAGGCTTCAAAACTTGAAGCTGAAGCAGTAAAAGGCGTAGGTCTGCCACGTGTCGACCTGAATGTTCGTGCTTATGCCTTTCACAGTGAAGTCGATATTCCATTAAAGCAATTTAAAAATAATCTGGAGAATTCACTCTCTCAAGGCGTGAATGGCCGGCTTAATGAGTGGGAGGCCAGTAATGGCGTGGATCTACCTGCAGGTATTACCGATCCACTGCGTGATGGACTTAACAATACTATTCATAGCGGAGTTGGTCTGATTCCGGATACGTCTAATGTCATCCTTGAAGATCAGGTGATTCGCCCCACTGTTTCCGTGATTATGCCAATATATACTGGAGGCCTCACCCGTAGTGCCAAAGAAATTGCCAATATTCAGGTCGGTCGTAGTCAGCTCAGCAACAAACAGCAGCAAGATACGCAGCGTTTTGAACTGATTCAAAGTTATTTTAATGTGCAGCTCCAAAAGCAATTGCATGCAGCTGCGCTGTTTAATCTGAATGCCATGCAGCAGCATTATCGCAATGCCTTAAAAATGGAACAGCAAGGTTTTATCAGTAAAGGCCAGCGTATGCAATTTGAAGTGGCACGTAATAATGCCGAGCGCAGCCAGCAAAATACGCAGGCCAATTTGAATGCTGCGCTGTTCCAGCTGAATAATCTGCTTCAGGAAAGTAGCATCACTGAGCTTTCGACGCCTTTATTTGTCAATAAAACCGAGCCACAGGCCTTAAATCATCTGCTAAAAACTTTTAGTCAGAACTCTGCGCTGATTCAAAAAATGCAGCTGGATACTCAATTAGCTCAAGCCAATGTCAAAGCCCAGCAAGCAGCTAAAAAACCGAATGTTTTTGCTTTTGGCGAATATAGTCTGGATCAAAATGAAAACTGGATTGTCGGAGTTGCCGCACGCTATAACCTGTTTTCTGGGATCGATAAAAACAAAAATATTCAGGCTGCCGAACTCAAACGCTCTGCCACAGAACTGCTCACTGCACGCACCCAGCAGGAAATTGAAAATCTGATTTATAAATCTTATAGCGAAGCACTCAGCGCACAGCAAAGTGATGCACTTCTGGCACAAAATTTGAAAGCCGCACAGGAAAATTTACGCATCCAAGAATTGTCCTTTAAAGAAGATATGGGCACCGCCATACAGGTCATCGATGCACAAAATATGCTGAGCGGACTACGAGCCGAAACTGCCTTGAATGCTTACAAATATGTGATGTCACTGGCCACACTATTACAAAGCCATGGCTCGATTGCAGAATTTCCGAACTACATCCAACATACCAACACTCACTATATTCGCTAATGGAGCCGAACATGAACGAAGATCAAAAACCCAATGATCCTGTGAATGAAGCGGCTTCATCCAGCGATACAGAAAAATCGCCTGCGCAACAGGTAGAAACAAAAACTGAAATAGAAAACAACGCGACGACTTCGACCGAGCAACAACAAGCTCCTGAAATCGCTAAAAAGAAAAAATATTTATTGCTGGCCCTGATTCCAGTTCTGCTGGCAGTCATCGCATTTGGATTATGGAAAAGCTACCAACCGGCTCCGCTTGAATTGCAGGGTCGTGTAGAAGCTGAAACAGTTCAGGTGGCGACCAAAGTGCCAAGCCGTATTGAAGAAATTTATGTAGAAGAAGGTCAGCGAGTCAAAAAAGGCGATGTGCTGGTGCGCTTAAACAGCCCGGAAATTCAGGCCAAAAAACAGCAAGCCGCAGCGGCTTTACAATCTGCGCTGGCCTTACAATCGACTGCTGAACGTGGCTCGCAAGAAGAAAATATCGCCAGCCTGTATGCCAACTGGCAATCGCTGAAAGCACAGCAAAATTTAGCCAAAGTTTCTTATGAGCGTGGTGCAAATTTATTTAAGGAAGGTGTGATTTCACGCCAGCGCCGTGATGAATTGTATGCAGCCAGTCAATCAGCGGCACAAATGACAGAAGCAGCGTATCAGCAATACGCACGTGCCAAACGTGGCAGCACCTCGCAGCAAAAGAGTTCTGCCGATGCACAAGTAGATATTGCCCAGGCTGCGCTGGATGAAGCCAATGCATTAGAGGCAGAAACCCAATTAGTAGCACCTGTAAACGGAACGGTGTCTAAAACCTATGGCAAAGTCTCGGAGCTGGTAGCCACCGCAGTCCCTGTGGTCAGCCTGATTGAAGATCAAATGTGGGTGAGCCTGAATATTCGTGAAGACCAATATGCCCCGTTTCAGAAAATGAGCAGTATTGAAGGTTATATTCCCGCCCTAGATAAAACCGCCACTTTTAAAATCAAGCAGATCAGTGCTGAAGGTGAATTTGCCACCATTAAGACCACACGCCAAACCGGCGGTTATGATGTGCGAAGTTTTAAGCTGCATCTTGTGCCCACACCAGCAATTTCTGAACTGAAAGTCGGGATGAGCGTGTTATTTAAACTGAAAGAGACCCGATAATGTGGACGGGTATATGGCGCGAACTGCGCTATCTGCTCAGCGAAAAATGGGATCTGTGTCTGGTCACGCTGGCACCTGCACTGGTGATTATTTTATTCAGCAGCATGTTTGCTCAAGGGAAATCGGATCATTTACCGATTGCGATTATTGATCAAGACCAGAGTGCGCTGAGTCAAAGCATTTATCAACATGTGGCGCTGAATCATACTCTTAAAATTGCTACGGTGTCGGAACAAACAGCTGAAATTGAGCGCCTGTTAAATCAAAATAAAATTTGGGGTTATATCCATATTCCAAGCGGTGCCGAGCAACGTCTGGTTCGTGCCCAGGATGCTGACATCAGTATTGCTTTTAACCAGAGTTATTTCAGTATTGGAAATACCATTTCCTCGGCCATGCTGGTCAGTACCCTACAAGCACTCGCTGAATTTAGCGGACAGCAATATCTGGGCAACCGACTCCCCTCTCTCGAAGCACCGTCACCGCATATTAAAATATCTCCGCTGTATAATCCGCAGCTGAATTATGAATTCTATCTGGAACCCTATGTCATTCCGGCAATTCTGCATTTACTGCTGTGTTGTTGTGTGGCATTTTCCGTCGGTCAGGAACTGAAGCGGCAGACCTTAACAAGCTGGATTAGCAACTCATCCATCTGGATGGCATTGCTGTCTAAGAACCTGATCTATGTGGCTATTTTTAGTCTATGGACCTGGATCTGGATGTTCTGGCTGATTGAAATTCGCGGCTGGTTTGTTGCCGGCTCGCTCGCTCTGATTCTATCGGCACAATTTCTGCTATATAGCGCTTATGCATTTTTAAGCAGTGCAGTGGTTCTGGCAACCAAAGATTTAAGTAAATCTTTTGGCATCATTGCGGTCTATGGTGGTTCATCTTTAAGTTTTGCCGGTGTGACTTTACCTTTAAATAATGCGCCCCTATTCACCCAGTTCTGGTCCAATATTATTCCGTTTACGCCCTATGCCAAATTACAAACTGAACAATGGGTGATTGGTAGTCCATTGCATATTTCACTGCAAGCTGGATTCATGCTGCTGATCTATGCCCTAGTTTACGCTCTGCTGGCTTATCTGTTTCTTAAAAAAATAGTTAAAGGAGCAGTCCAATGAAATCCCTCTGGTTTTACTATCTGCAAAGCTTTAAGGATATTGTCAGTCACGGCACGATCTTTACCACGCTTATTCTATCCGTCTTGTTTTACAGCTTTTTTTATCCAACCGCTTATCAGGCACAGCAGGCTGAAGCCTTACCGATTATTATTGTCGATGAAGAACAAAGTAACTTAAGCACCCGTATTATTGGTCAAGTGGCACAAAGCCCCAATGTGGAGATTGAGGCGATTACCGGCAATTTTTCCGAGGCCAAACAATGGGTGGAATCACAAAAAGCCGATGGTATTTTACTTCTGCCGGACAATTTATCGCAAAGCTTAAGGCATGGTGAAACAGGTGGCATTGGCCTGTATTTAAGTACAGCCAACTTTTTAGTAACCAAACAAATTGGTCTGGGCTTAGCCACATCAGTTGAGCAAACTTTGGCAGATTATACTGAACGCTTTGGCAAGGTCTCGGATTTTTCACCTGCCCTTTCTGTGCATCAAATTCCTTTATTTAATCCGCTGTCCGGCTATGGCAGCTATGTCTTTCCTGCGGTTGCACCTTTAATTATCCACCAAACCATTCTTTTGGGTTTGAGTATGCTGATTTTGGTATATCGGGAAAGAAAAATAGAATTAAACACAAATGCATTGATTGGGATGTGTTTAGCGGTCTTCACCATTGGTTGTCTGGGATGTTTCTATTTATTCGGCTTTAGCTTCTGGCTATTTGATTATCCGCGCGGTGGCAACCTGCTCGGGATGCTGCTGGCTGTTGCGGTTTTTATCTACACGATAATTGGCATGACCTGCTTATTTGCTAGTTTTCTGGATCTGCCGGAACGTGCGGGGCATGTCATTGTATTCACTTCTATTCCACTGTTCTTTTTATCTGGTGCGGCCTGGCCGCATGCTGCCATGCCCACCTGGATGCAAGTCGTTGGCGAAATCCTGCCCTCTACCCAAATTGTGCAGATGTTTATTCAACTCAATCAGATGGGTGTGCCTACAACACTGATCTTGCCTAAATTGCTCTATCTTGGAATGATCGGTAGCTTGTGCTTTTTTTTGGCTTATCGACGTTTAATTTCTGGTCATCAAAGCAGATAGAGCATTATAGCAATGCTCCTATTCCACTTATTTACCCGATTCGCCAAAGACTTGAATATTGAAATTACGAATCTTGTTGCTACCATTCGGCTTGTCAAAACTAACATCATACTGAACCAGATTTTCCGGATAGGCAATTTCATAGCTGACCTTATATTGCCCAAGCTGATTGGTTGCTTCTTCAATCTCTTTGGTCATTAAAGTCTTAGACTTGTATTCACCTTGAGGAATTGAACGTGAAAAGCGTTTCATCAGCTTTTCATTGTCCTTAAACTGGGTTTGCAACTGCGGCTCTAACTGATCCAAAAACTCGTCATACTTCCCATCACGCAAATCCTCATAGGCTAGCTGTGCCGCCTTTTCCTGTTCAGGACTCGGATCTGGAATATTGTCCATTGAATTACAGCCACTCAATGCAACCGCTGCTGCCAACAACATTAATTTGGTTTTCATCGCTTACCCTTATGCAGTCAACGTTTATAAAAAAGGACGCCGAAGCGCCCTTTTTATCAGTAAAAAACCTATTCTTCTACTGAATTTTCACCGTCTTTTTCCACTTGCTCAGTTTCAGCAACTGCATCCGTTTCAGCCACTAAAGATTCTGCACCTTCAATCGCTTCAACAAACTCGTCTTCTTCAACAGCTTCAATCGCTTCTACACCCACCAGTGTTTCGTTTTCACCCAAGCGGATTAAACGTACACCTTGTGCATTACGACCTGTTTGCGCCACTTCAGAAGCGCGAGTACGCACTAATGTACCGCCATCAGAAATCAGCATCAGTTCTTTGCTTTCATCAATAGCAACTGCACCGACCAATTCACCATTACGTTCAGAGGTCTTAATGGCAATCACACCTTTACCACCACGTTTTTTGGTTGGGAAGTCGTCTACAGGTGTACGCTTACCATAACCATTCGCCGAAGCACACAAAACTTCGCCTGTTTCTGGTACTACGACTAGCGATACGATACGGCTGATGAGTGCTGAATATGAACTGTCTTCATCATCGCCATCGACTTCTACATCTTCGACATCTTCAACTTGTGCTGAACCGAAGCTGACACGCATACCACGTACGCCTTTGGCCGCACGACCCATTGAACGTACATCGGTTTCAGCAAAACGAATCGCTTTACCTTCATTGGAGAACAACATAATTTGCTGTTCGCCATCGGTAATTGCAACACCAATTAAAGTGTCTTCTTCATTCAATTCAATGGCACGTAAACCATTCGAACGTACGTTACTGAATTGTTCCAATTCAACACGTTTCACTGTACCTGATGCCGTTGCCATAAAGACATAAAAGTTTTTACGCAAGGCTTCTGCTTGTGATGCAAATTCTGCAATGATCTCATCGTCTAAATCGGTTGCAGAAAGCTCTACACCCAATTGTTTCAATTGCACACGCAATGCATCAGATAAATCATCACCATCTGCTAATTCAGCAAAGGCAGCTTCTAATTCTGCATAATGTGCAGCAATGATTGCGTTGGTTTGTATATGTGTAGCATTGGCTTTTACATAGCTACGGAAGTCTGCCAAACGCTCGGTAAATTTCTTCGGTGCATCAATGACAGGTAAAATCGCGGTGATGGTTTCATTGGCATCTAATGGCAATAAGTTCACCATTGGACGACCTTTCGCACCACGCGATGCCTGTGGCACTTCAAACACTTTCAGACGGTACACTTTACCCACATCGGTAAAGCACAGCACCGTTGCATGGTTAGATGTCACGATTAAATGCTGCACATAATCATCTTCTTTCATCGACGTTGCAGATTTACCACGACCACCACGACGCTGCGCTGCGTAATCTGATAATGGTTGAGTTTTTGCATAACCTGTTTGTGATACTGTCAGTACCACTTGTTCTTCTGGGATTAAATCTTCACGCGAGAAATCAATGCGAGATTCTACAATTTCAGTACGACGTGCATCGCCATATTGCTGTAAAACTTGCGCCAACTCTTCACGAATCACGCCCATCAACAAATTAAAGTCATTCAAAATTGCAGTTAATTCAGCAATTTGTGCCAAAATTTCAGAATATTCTGCATGTAACTTGTCTTGTTCTAGACCTGTTAAACGATGCAAACGTAATTCTAAAATTGCGGTCACTTGCGCAGGTGATAAACGATAGACCTGACCATCTAAACCAAACGGGCGGTTAGGGTCTTCGCCTTCAATTTCATCTGGACGTACAGAAACTGAACCTGCTTTTTCCAATAACGCAACTACACCACCTGCTGCCCACTCGCCTGCCTGTAAACGCTCACGCGCTTCGGCTGGGTTGGCAGAAGATTTAATCGTTTCGATGATGGCATCAATATTGGCCAACGCAACGGTTAAGCCTTCTAAGATGTGTCCACGTTCACGCGCTTTACGCAACTCGAACATGGTACGGCGGGTCACTACTTCTTGGCGGTGACGAATAAATGCCGCAATAATATCTTTCAGGTTCATCAATTTTGGCTGACCATTGTCTAGGCAGACCATGTTGATGCTGAATGAGTTTTCTAACTGCGTATTTAAGAACAGGTTATTCACAATCACTTCAGCGTTTTCACCACGCTTCAGATCAATTGCAATACGCATCCCTTCTTTATCAGACTCATCACGTAATTCTGAAATACCTTCGAGTTTCTTCTCTTTCACCAGTTCAGCAATACGCTCAATGGTTTTGGCTTTGTTGACCTGATAAGGGATTTCAGTAAAGACGATGGTGGTACGACCAGATTTTTGATCTTCTTCAAAATGGTACTTACCACGAATATGCAAACGGCCTTTACCTGTACGGTAAGCATCAACAATGCCTGATTTACCGTAAATAATACCGCCTGTAGGGAAGTCTGGACCTGTGATATGTTCCATCAACCCTTCAATTGAAATATTTGGGTTGTCTGCATAAGCCAAACATGCATGCACCACTTCAGTCATGTTGTGCGGTGCCATATTGGTCGCCATACCTACAGCAATACCTGCAGCACCATTGACCAATAGGTTTGGAATACGAGTAGGCATCACTTGAGGAATACGCTCAGAGCCGTCGTAGTTATCTTCCCAATCGACAGTGTCCTTTTCTAAATCGGCCAACAGTTCATGAGTAAGTTTGCGCATACGGACTTCGGTATAACGCATGGCTGCGGCACTATCGCCATCAATCGAACCGAAGTTACCCTGACCATCGACCAATTGATAACGCAAACTGAAATCTTGCGCCATACGAACAATTGTTTCGTAAACTGCAAAATCACCGTGAGGGTGATATTTACCGATGACGTCACCGACTACACGGGCAGACTTTTTGTAAGCTTTGTTGTAGTCATTGCCCAATTCGTGCATTGCGAATAGCACACGACGATGCACAGGTTTTAGACCATCTCGTACATCTGGCAGCGCACGTGACACAATCACGCTCATCGCATAGTCTAAATACGAGTGCTTGAGTTCATCCTCAATGGCAATCGGTCTAATTTCCGATACGCTCATGCATACTCCTTATTCTGCAAACAAATTTTGCTTGCATTTTATATGTCGTAAAACTTGCAAATGATTAGCCTGAAATGCAGGCTAAAAATAAAAACTAGCGAAAAATTATAGCATATACGCCTGTGTTTTTGTGCTTCAGAGATGATCTTAATCTTGTTAATTTACTTAAATTTAACGGTGATTTTTTAGGCAAAAAAATATTCACACCCAAGAAACAAAAGTGCGTCATATTTTTAAGAGTCACGTCAAAATATCTTCAACATATACTTGCTCGATATGTACCCACATATACGCTAAGTTCACATAATGTACTTAAAACCAATCACTGCATCTAAATTAAAAAAGACAATAAAAAACGCCCCTATGCTATTCACATAGAGGCGTTTTTGACTGTGTTCAGTAATTAGATTTTAGATACTAACTCTGGAACAACAGTGTTCAAATCACCCACTAACCAGTAGTCTGCTACTGCATTAATTGGTGCTTCTTCGTCTTTGTTGATTGCAACAATCACTTTAGAGTCTTTCATACCTGCCAAGTGCTGAATCGCACCAGAGATACCCACAGCGATGTACAAATCAGGTGCAACAATTTTACCTGTTTGACCTACTTGCATGTCGTTTGGTACGAAGCCAGCATCTACTGCTGCACGTGAAGCACCTTGTGCTGCACCAAGTTTATCCGCTAATGGATCAAGCACTTTGTGATAGTTCTCACCAGAACCTACACCACGACCACCTGAAACCACAATACGCGCTGCTGTTAACTCTGGACGCTCTGATTTCACAATTTCTTCAGATACGAACTTAGAAATACCCGCATCACCTTGTGAAGCAGCAGCTTCAACTGCTGCTGAACCACCTTCTGCAGCAACAGGGTCAAATGCTGTACCACGTACAGTACCCACCACAATCGCTTCTGAAGATTCTACAGTCGCAATTGCGTTACCTGCATAAATTGGACGTTTGAATGTCTTTGCAGAATCTACAGCGACGATGTCTGTGATCATGCTAACGTCAAGAAGTGCAGCCGCACGCGGTAAAATGTTTTTACCTGTTGTTGTAGAGGCAGCAAGGATATGGCTATAACCTTTGCCTAATTCTGCAACAAGTTTTGCTACGTTTTCAGCCAATTGGTTTGCATAAGCCGCATCGTCAGCAAGTAATACTTTGCTTACGCCTGCAACTTTAGCTGCTTGGTCTGCAACTGCTTGTGCACCAGAACCCGCAACCAATACAGTGATATCACCACCGATTTTTTGAGCTGCAGCAACAACGTTTAATGTTGCACCATTTAGTGCTTTATTGTCGTGCTCAGCGATAACTAAAATACTCATGATTTTTATCCTTCTGTATTAGATCACTTTCGCTTCGTTTTTCAATTTTTCTACAAGCTCATCTACAGATTTCACTTGTACGCCCGCTTTACGCTCAGCAGGTGCTTCAACTTTTACAGTTTTCAGCTTAGTACCTGTTGCAACGCCATAATCTGCAGGAGATTTGGTGTCTAGCGGTTTTTTACGTGCTTTCATGATGTTTGGAAGTGCCGCATAACGTGGCTCATTCAAACGTAAGTCAGTGGTGATGATTGCAGGAAGTGCAAGC
Source organism: Acinetobacter sp. YH12131 (assembly GCF_013418635.1). Classification (NCBI taxonomy): domain Bacteria; kingdom Pseudomonadati; phylum Pseudomonadota; class Gammaproteobacteria; order Moraxellales; family Moraxellaceae; genus Acinetobacter; species Acinetobacter sp. YH12131. The sequence goes on along the minus strand of NZ_VPBQ01000001.1, from coordinate 249,975 downwards.
TCAACAGTTTGTAAACCACCGTCAATTTCACGTGTTACCTGAACTTTGTCGCCATCTACTTTTACTTCTGAAGCAAAAGTACCCTGACCTGCACCAAGTAAAGCGCCTAGCATTTGACCAACTTGGTTAGAGTCGTCATCAATAGCTTGCTTACCCAATAAAATAAGTTGTGGTTGTTCTTGTTCAACAACACCTTTTAAGATTTTAGCCACTTCAAGTGCACCAATCTCATCGGCTGTTTCAACCAAAATACCACGGTCTGCACCAAGCGCCATTGCAGAACGAATTTGTTCCTGCGCTTCTTTAGGACCAATGGATACCACTACGATTTCTGAAACAGTTCCTTTTTCTTTTAAACGAACCGCTTCTTCCACTGCGATTTCACAGAATGGGTTAATTGACATCTTAACGTTAGTTAGGTCAACTCCACTATTATCCGGCTTAACGCGAACTTTAACGTTGGCATCTACCACACGTTTTACAGCAACAAGAGCCTTCATGTAATCCTCGGCTGTTTTAGCAAAAGTAAATATTGAGAAAAGTTAATAATAACTCTTCGCTTTAAATTTTTTAGGTGTCCTATCTTGCTATGTGATCGGCATTTCGGTCAAGTCAGAATTGTCTAAACAAGGCTAAAAATGCCGAAAATTAACTGAACGATGCGTTCATACTTTTTTATTTCTAAAAATTAACAAACCAAGCGACGATTATATAAGCAATTTTAAGCTTTGATTTATATTATGTTTTTTATTTATTTCCCTCATCAACAAGATTGATTGAAATGCAATTCAAATTGAGTTCCGCCTACAATTTAAGCAAAGTTCCTTACATAAAACCCCATAATCTGACTGTCATTAAAGATAGAAAACTTTATTTTTTGCAGTATTTTTTCAGATATAAATGCTCTTTTAAAATGTGACTGCTGGTTCACAAAACTGTATTCAGCAGTTTATTGGGTATGAAATAAACAATCTGTTTTATTTTGATGGATATTTATGCGCTTTCACCACGCCACCTCCCAGATAAAGGACATAAAAAAACTCAGCTTAAACTTGCTGAGTTTCTAAAAAGTCACGGTGGATATGACTTAAATCTATCAATTCATAGGCCTGTAAATTAAAAATTTCCCAAACTGCAATAAAATCTTCTTTTACATCTATTTTACTGCTTGCATTTGGGCGTGCTTGCCACTGCTGATCTGAAATCCATAAATAGCTTTGTTGCGTTTGCGGATGAATCGCCTGCATTTTACCTTCAGCATTAATACCCTGCACCAAACAATCGGCAGCTAGTTCTTGCTCGATCATCGGCAAGCTTATTTCGACAAAATGTTTCACTTGACGCAAGCCATAACCTGCAAAAATTTCTTTTTGGCTTGGGCTTAATTGTTCATATTTTTCTTGAAGATTCGAAATCATGGTTTTGCCTATCATTTGATATCCAAAGTGTTATGCAGTGGAACAAAAAATAATGTCATCCATGTCTATTATTCGTGTGACCCACTCTTTCTGCTTCTTTATACTGCATAACGCACTTTTTTATTATTCTACAATAGTTGCAATGACATCTTGGTGAAAGCACTTTTACTTAAAGTATTAAGTACAGCACAAAGGCTTTACAACTGACTGTGAGAAAAATATTTGCAGTATGAAATAGCTATATTTTAACTTGCAAAAATAATGCCGACTTTAGGTAAAGCTTTACTTTTTACTCGCACGTGGATGTGCCTGATCATAAACTCGCGCTAACTGATCAAAATCGACATGGGTATAAATTTGCGTGGTGCTTAAATTGCTATGCCCAAGCATTTCTTGGACTGCACGTATATCCCCACTATTCGACAGCATGTGACTTGCAAAACAATGTCGCAATAAGTGCGGATGCAAATCGACATTAACGCCCGCACGCTGCGCCTGAAACTTCACCCGATTTTCAATTTGGCGTGCTTTTAAAGGTTCACCTTTTTGAGTAATAAACAATGCTGCATCGGGTACAAAATCGCCCTGCCATAAAGGGTAAATCTGCAGCCATTGCATCACCGCATCTTTGGCTTTGCGACCAAAAGGCACTATACGGGTTTTATTGCCTTTACCCGTAATGCGCAGCAATTGACGGTTAAAATCTAAATCGCGGATACGTAAACTTTGTACCTCTGCTAGGCGCAAACCACTCGAATAGAGCAATTCTAAAATCGCTTTATCGCGTCGCCACATTTGTTGTTGTACTTCAGTTTCAGGTTCAGGCTGATCCAAAATTTGATGAATCGTTTCAATATCAATCAAACCCGGCAAAGGTCGTGGCTGACGTTTTAGCTGAAAATTATCAATTGGATTAAATTGTAAATACTGCCCTTGCTCGGCCCATTTCATAAACTGACGAATCGCTGACAACATGCGCTGTAAACTGCTGCTATTTAACTGTTGCTGTTCTACTTTTTGCGCTAAATAATGGCGCAAATCTGCAGCCTCTACATCATATAAGGCAAGTTGTTGTTGCTCACAAAAGCTAAAAAAATCGTTTAAATCGCGTGCGTAGGCTTTTAACGTATGCGGTGACTGCTGTTGTATTTCTCGTTCTTTGAGCCACATCTTTAATAGTTGCTGCGGATCGTACATTACTTAGGCTCCAATTGAGCGCCTAAATCCAACTGAGATAAATAAGCAGAGATATATTTGGCCGCCTGATCTGCGTGTTCTTCTATAAACAAATGATCACCGCCTTGAACAATTTTTAGCTCAGCTTGTGGGAGTTGTTGCTGCAAAAACTCACCTACCGCGATTGGACTAATAAGGTCTTGATCACCCCACAACAATAAGACTGGAATTTGAATCTTACACAGTTCAGCCGTGTAATTGGCCTTTGCTCCCACAAACCAGTCTGGATAATTCAAATATTGATTTTGATAAGCCTGTCGCCAATCTTCAAGCTGAAAACTACTCAAATCTATGCCACCTGATGTCGCAGCCAATACCAATCCTTTAATTTTTTCTGGATATTGCAACGCTGCAGCGACAGCAAAAATACCGCCCATCGACTGTGCAATTAAAACGCTATCAGCTGGAATCTGATTTAGCACATAAGTCTGTAGACTATCAAAATCATGTACAAATGGATGTGCAGGCTGATATCCAAATTCTGGATAAGCCACAATGTTTGCATTTGACTGAGGCAGTTTTTCAATTAGAGGATGAAAAAATGCGGTATTGCCTGAAGCGCCTGGTAAAAAGATCAATTGCGGCATATAGCGTTGTAAATTTTTAGAATAACTTTTAATACAGCATACCCGAACAGTACTGCAAGATACAAAAAAAGCACTATTATAAAATAGTGCTTTTCAGCAGATTTATGACGCATGCCTATTCGAGTACGTCATCAACCTTGAAAATAACTTAAATCTAAACGGCCATGGTAGACGTTTGCGGTTGGGCCTGTCATCCACACCACATCTCCCTCACGCCATTCAATTTGCAACTTACCACCAGCCAGTTCAATTTCAACTGAATTAGCCAATAAGCCACGACGCATACCTGACACTGCTGCCGCACAGGCGCCTGTACCACAAGCCAAAGTTTCCCCTACGCCACGCTCAAAAACACGTAAACGGGCATGTTTTTCGTCAATAATTTGCATAAAACCTGCATTGACACGCTGCGGGAAACGCTCGTGTGATTCCACTTGTGGGCCAATCCCTGCAACATCTGCAGTCAGAACATCAGGCACAATGGTCACAGCATGTGGGTTGCCCATATTCACCACATCAATGGTCAAAGCAGCACCCTCTTTTAAAGCGATGTCATATAAATTATCTGGTTCATCGGCAATAAAAGGAATTTCTTGCGGTAAGAATTTAGGGTAGCCCATATTCACCCGCACCCAACCATTTTGACCAAGTTCAGGTTCTACAATACCCGCTTTGGTCTGCACCTTGATTTTGGTCTTAGTAGTTAACTGACGTTCATGCACAAAACGGGCAAAACAACGCACACCATTGCCACACTGCTCCACTTCAGAGCCATCGGCATTGAAAATGCGATATTTAAAATCCACATTCGGCAAATCAGGTGGTTCCACAATCAGCAATTGATCAAAACCAATGCCAAAGTGGCGGTCTGCAAGGCGCTGAATCGTCAGTGCATCCAAATACGCCCGCTGACTGATGAGATCAACCACCATGAAATCATTGCCCAAACCATGCATTTTGGTAAATTCTAATAACATCTCGAATTCCCCTTATGGCAATAAACGCTCTCTTTCCCACAAAGATTCAATGCTTTCACGTTCACGAATTAAGTGTGCCTGATCTGCATCGACCATCACTTCGGCCGCACGACCACGAGTGTTGTAGTTAGAGCTCATCACAAAACCGTATGCACCCGCACCCATCACGGCCAAAATGTCATTTTCAGCAATCGCCAATTCACGGTCTTTACCCAAGAAATCGCCTGTTTCACAGATTGCACCCACCACATCCCATGCTTTGCTTTCAACATCGGTACGTGGAGTCACTGGCTGAATATCCATCCACGCTTCATACAATGCAGGGCGGATTAAGTCATTCATTGCCGCATCAATAATCGCAAAATTACGATGTGTGGTCGGTTTCAATAAATCAACCTTAGTCAGCAATACTCCCGCATTGGCAGAAATACTACGGCCTGGCTCCATATACACTTTAAGACCTAACTTTTCTAAAGCTGGGCGCAAAGCATTGGCATATTCTTCAACGCTTGGTGGTGTTTCATCTTTATAGGTCACACCCAAACCACCACCAATATCAATGTGTTTCAGTTGAATACCCATTTCTTTTAGGGTATCAATCATCACAATGACACGATCCAAAGCATCCACAAAAGGTTGTGTTTCGGTCAATTGTGAACCGATGTGACAGTCAATGCCGACAATATCCAAGTTTGGCAAAGACGCTGCATATTCATAGGTGCTGTACACAGAATCTGACGGAATCCCGAATTTATTTTCTTTTAAACCTGTAGAAATATAAGGATGAGTTTTGGCATCTACATCTGGATTAACGCGTAATGAAATTGGCGCTTTCACATTCATTTGAGCCGCAACTTTTTGAATACGGTCTAATTCTGCATGTGATTCTACATTAAAGCAGGCAATGCCCACTTCTAGGGCTTTTTGAATATCAGCTTCAGTTTTACCTAAACCTGAAAATACAATTTTCGATGCATCACCTCCTGCTTTGAGCACACGCGCCAACTCACCGCCTGTCACAATATCAAAGCCTGCGCCCAATTTAGCCAATACATTCAATACCGCAATATTCGAGTTCGACTTTACCGCAAAACAAATTTGATGGTCGATAAAGTGAAAAGCACGATCCATATCTAAATAATGTTTTTCAAAAGTTGCTTTTGAATAAACATAAAGTGGCGTGCCAAATTGCTGTGCGAGTTGTTGTAGCGAACATTGCTCGGCATGCAAAACCCCTTGAATACGGGTAAAACTCATGAATGTATCCTTTTCTAGAAAGCGTTAAGGTGTAGTCGATGTAGATGTTGCAGGTGAAGCAAACTGCTGTTGTACAGGTGCTGCCTGCTCAGAAGCTTTTTCAGATGGTTTAACACTTTGTGGTGCATGATCTGGATATAACAAATATTTTGCTCGTTTGTCATAGTTTGGATCATTGGGAAGCTGTAATGCCCCAGACTGACCACAACCGACCAAAAGTACTGTTGTGAACACAACACTCGCGCAGCAAATGACTGTACGCATCTGACCACCTATAAAATATTTTCGATGAAGTATAACGTGATCACCGCTGTGACCAAAGTGCTAAAACACAGAGATTATCTTGAGCTTTGTAAAAATACCAGCAATCACAATATTTTTTCTACAGACATTTATTCACCCTGTACAGTCAGTATTATTGCGACTTATGACACAGATAAAGTGAATTATATTTCAAGGCATCAATTGTCAAAATCCAAAAACTATGCAAAAAATAGGGCGTGCTTTAAACCACGTTCTTTTAACAGGAAGTTTTAAAGACTGGCATATCACTTGCTTAATTTTTACAACTGTTCAATTACAGCCAATTTTAAGCATTTATAACACTGCGTTTATAAGAAGAAATTTATGCAAAATTTACAATCGATCATGGAAACCTTAAGCGGCTGGGTCTGGGGTCCATATATGCTCATTCTCATTGTGGGAACGGGTGTTTTCCTTACCTTCCGTTTATTGTTCTGGCAATTCCGCATGCTGCCTCTGGCTTTTAAACAAGTCTTTTGCAAACATGACAAAGCTGAAAAAGAACCTGGCGATATTTCACATTTCGCCTCACTGATGACCGCACTCTCTGCCACCATTGGTACAGGGAATATTGCGGGTGTCGCAACTGCCTGTGTACTCGGTGGCCCAGGCGCCGTTTTCTGGATGTGGATGACTGCGCTATTTGGTATGGCGACCAAATACGGTGAAGGTGTACTGGCAGTTAAATATCGAATTAAAAATGAAAAAGGGCAAATGTCAGGTGGCCCAATGTACTACATTGAACGCGGACTAAAATGGAAATGGTTGGCGATTATCTTTGCCTTTTTTGGCACAGTCGCCTCGTTTGGAATTGGTAGTTCAGTACAATCCAACACCGTAGCTTTAGCAGTTGAAATTAGCTTAGGTGTAGAAACTTGGATTACTGGCGTGGTAATTACCGTATTTTCTGCATTGGTGATTTTGGGCGGAATTAGCTCGATTTCCAAAGCATCTTCGGTGATTGTTCCGATTATGGCCATTCTGTATGTTACAGGCGGTTTAATTATTATCCTGAATAATTTACACCTTGTCGTGCCTGCATTTGAGCTAATTTTCCGTGATGCCTTTACTGGTGAAGCAGTTGCGGGCGGTGCAATTGGTGCAGTAATTCGTTACGGGGTTGCACGTGGCGTATTCTCCAACGAAGCAGGGATGGGTTCTGCCCCAATTGCTGCTGCGGCTGCAAAAACCGACCACCCTGCGCGTCAAGGTTTAGTGTCTATGACAGGTACCTTCATTGATACCATTATTGTCTGTAGCATCACGGGGATTGTTTTGGTCATGGGCTTCATTATGGCAGGTAATAGCTTTGGTGGTGCAACAGGTGCTGTACTCACCACACAGGTTTTTGACCAGTTATTACCTGGTTTCGGTGGCTGGGTGGTAACTTTCGGCATCATCTTCTTTGCCTACTCCACTATTTTAGGTTGGAGCTATTATGGTGAAAAATGCTGTACTTATTTATTCGGCGAAAAATACGTGTTGATTTACCGCTTAATTTATATTGCTTCAGTGTTCATTGGCACCATCGCCACCCTAGATTTAGTCTGGTTATTTGCCGATACCTTTAATGGTTTAATGGCTGTACCAAACTTAATTGCCTTGTTGTTACTGTCTGGTGTGATTGCCAAAGAATCCAAAGACTTTATTGCGAAGCGCAAATCTGGCGAGTTGTATTAAATAAGCCCAATTCATTGAATTATTCCGTTCAAATCATAAATCATACAATCACCCACGTGGTTGTATGATTTTCCATGAAAAATCCAGATAACATTCATTTCGCGAACATTCCTCTGTATGCTGTAGTCAGTTTTTAATTGATGCAATGACTGGGTTATGGCAAAAGTAAAAAGTGTCTATCGCTGTGAACAATGTGGTGCAGATCATCCTAAATGGGCAGGTCAATGTTCAGAATGTGGGGAATGGAACTCACTTCATGAGGTCAGTATTGCCCCTGCGGTGACGCATCGTGCCCAACCTAAAATGGGCGGTGGCTATGCAGGACAAGCGGCCGCCATTACCACGCTTAATAAAGTGTCTGTATCGCACGAAACCCGTTTAACAACAGGCATTGGGGAATTTGACCGTGTTTTGGGTGGCGGTTTGGTTACGGGCTCTGTGGTACTGATTGGTGGAGATCCTGGTATCGGGAAATCGACCATTTTGCTACAAACTGCGACTCACATGGCGGCTGCCAATAACACCGCTTTATATATCACAGGTGAGGAATCTCTTTCGCAAGTGGCGTTACGCGCTCAACGCTTAGACTTACCCACCGATCAACTGAAAGTCATGGCAGAAACCTGTGTCGAACGGATTTGTGAAGTTTTGGCGCATGAACGCCCTGCGGTAGCCATTCTGGACTCGATTCAAACTTTATATACCGAAACGTTGCAGTCTGCTCCAGGTGGTGTTTCACAAATTCGTGAATCAGCTGCCTTGCTGACTCGTTTTGCTAAAAATAGTGGCACTGCGCTGTTTATTGTCGGTCATGTGACCAAAGAAGGGGCTTTAGCGGGGCCGCGCGTCCTTGAACACATGGTCGATTGCGTCTTGTATTTTGAAGGACAGTCAGACTCACGCTACCGTATGATTCGAGCAGTCAAAAACCGTTTCGGTGCAGTGAATGAACTGGGCGTTTTTGGCATGACCGATAAAGGCTTACGCGAGGTTGCCAATCCATCTGCGATATTTTTGAGCCGTTATGATGAGGCAATTCCAGGTTCTATTGTCATGATTAGCCGCGAAGGAACGCGACCACTTTTAGTTGAAGTACAAGCTTTGGTGGATGATGCACATGGTCAGCCTAGACGTGTGGCTTTAGGTCTGGAACAAAACCGTCTGAATATGCTATTGGCGGTGATGCATCGGCATGGCGGCGTACAAACTTCAGGGCAAGATGTGTATGTGAATGTGGTCGGCGGCTTAAAAATTACCGAAACAGGTTCAGACCTTGCTGTACTACTTGCCTGTGCTTCTAGCTTGCGTGGCAAAGCCCTGCCACAACAATTGGCAGTATTTGGTGAGGTCGGTTTATCGGGTGAAATCCGCCCAGTACCAAATGGTCAGGAACGCTTAAAAGAAGCTATTAAACACGGATTTAAATATATTATTGTGCCGCGTGGCAATGCCCCACAAAAAGCCATTGCAGGTGTGCAAATTATTGCGGTGGCGCGTTTGCATGAAGCCTTAACTGAAGCCATGAATTTAAGTGAAAACTTAGGTTAAATCCTTGGATGATATTTTTTCAGTTTCAAGAAAAAATATCATATTTATATTGAAATTCGCAGCAAATGCCTGCATAAATACACAGCTTAACTTTATTTTAATATAGGAAAATTTGATGGAAGTTCGACAGCGTGGTTTGATCGCAGCAATGCTCACAGCGACTTTATTGGTAGCTCCGTTAGCAGCAGAAGCAAAACGTGCAGGTGGCGGTAAAAGCCATGGCATGAGTCGTTCGGCTGCTCCAACTCAGTCTTACCAACAACCTCGTCAAACAACGCCAGCACAACAACCAACAACTGCACCAGCACAGCAAAAATCTGGTCCAGGCGTAGGTGGTATGGTTGCTGCAGGTGTTGCAGGTGCGGCAATTGGTGCGGTTGCTGCCAATGCCTTGGCCGATGATCAAGCTGCAAGTGCTGCCGAAGCGCAAGAGGAAAAAGGCGGTATTCCAAGCTGGATTTGGATTTTACTCGCTGCTGCTGTTGCCTTCTTCATTTTCCGTAAGATGGGCGCAAAAAAAAAACTAACGCCTAATCCGTATGCGCCAAATAGCGGTGCCAATCAGGCACCGTTTGCGCAAACTCCAGCAAATGCTGCTCCGCGTAACGACTACACCAATATTTTTGGTCAGTCTGTAGGTGGTTCTGCAACTGCAACACAAGCTCCTTTTAGCCAAGCAGCAAATAACAATGCTCCTTTCGGCACAGCTTATACCAACAGTGGCAACCAATTGCCTGATGGTTCTGAGCCTGCCGCTTTCTTACGTGTTGCACGTCAGCGTTTTAACCATATTCAGTCTATGAATACGGCAAGCAATATTGCAGAAATTCAGCGTTATTTAACACCTGATTTATATCAGTCAATGTATCAAGATATTATGGCGAACCAAGACCAAGATGTAGCAGAGTTTTCTAACTTGAATGCAATGGTGGTCGATTCAGCAACTGAAAATGGTCAATATGTAGTGAGTGTACGCTTTACTGGTACGGTCAGCGAAGACCTGAACAGCCTACCGCAGCCATTTACAGAAATCTGGCACTTTGTAAAACCTGCAGGTTCAAACCAAGACTGGTTAGTGGCAGGTATTCAACAAGAGCAATAATTTCAAAATAATTTAAAACAGCGGTCTAGGCCGCTGTTTTTTATATCTATCTTTTATCAGACAGAGCTTCTATTCAAAAACTTCTTTGCAATTTTGCTCTCTCTTTTATTCTTATCCAGCATAAATTAAAGAAAAACCTAGTAGTTAAGAGAATGCAGCTTTGATACTGAATAAACATATTAAACAGGACTTCAATATCTTCTAGGTTCTGCTCTGGATTGAGGCAGGACAACATCTTGATATTTACTGATAAACCCATAAACTTAAATACGGCATCGCTTCGATTTATACAAAAGTGAATACATTTAGGCGATTACAGCAACTTCGGTCAGATTCCTGTCACACAAAAAAGCCCTGCTACTGGCAGGGCTTTTTTACGGATGATCAATACATTATTCAGGCAATGGAATAAATTGCTTATCGGTATTTTGAACTTTGCGCTCACCGACTGCGACTTCCAAATCTAAAGCTTCTTCACCACGTTCAACTGAAACAGTCACCGTCGTATGCGGTGCTTGTGCAGCAACATAATTAATTAAATGCGAGGTTGAAGTAATCGCTTCATCATTCACTTTTAAAATTTTGTCACCACGTTTTAAACCTGCTTCTGCTGCAGGGCCACCGCGCAGTACATCAGCAACCACTACACCGCCTTGTGCAGGTTCTAAAATGTTGTCTTGTTGCACAGGCAACAAACTAATACCTAACCAACCACGAACCACACGTCCATCTTTTAAAATCGAGTTTAAAACCTGCTGACAGACTTGTGCAGGAATTGCAAAGCCGATGCCCAATGAACCACCTGATTGCGAGAAAATTGCCGTATTTACCCCAATCAAATTCCCTGCCACATCAATCAATGCACCACCTGAGTTACCTGGATTAATTGCTGCATCGGTTTGAATGAAATCTTCATAGGTATTAATACCCAAGTCAGAACGTCCTGTCGCAGAAATAATCCCTTGAGTCACGGTTTGTCCCACACCAAATGGGTTACCAATCGCAAGTACGACATCGCCCACTTCATTGCCACTCAGTTTAAATGGCAATACAGGCAGTTTTTCTAGATCAATTTTAATGACCGCTAAGTCTGTGTCTGGGTCAGTTCCAACAACTTTTGCAACCGCACGGCGTCCATCGTGCAAAGCCACGACAATTTGTTCAGCCTGCGCGATCACATGATTATTCGTTAAAATATAACCATCTGGACGAACAATGACCCCAGACCCCAAACTGTTTTCATTTGGGCCTTGCTTAAATTGATCGGGTAACTGATTGCCAAAAAATTCACGAAATGCAGGGTCATTTAACAATGGATGATCCATTTGTTTCACTTTTTGTGTGGTAAAAATATTTACCACCGCAGGCGCTGCCACTTTAACCGCAGCGCTATACGACACCACCCCACCTGTCCGTGTTGTATCAATTAATGGTTCAACTTTCTCGGCAGGCATTGTGACCCCATCGGCAGCCACAGGCGCTTTCGGTTTTTGCAGTTGTTGCCAAGTCACAAAGCCAATAATAACCAGAATGAGTAACACCCAAGGTAACCAGGTAAAGGTCCGGCGCACGTTTTGTACCTCTAAGTAAATTTTTTTTGATGATTAAGTCATTGAATGAGCTATTGTAAAACGAAACACAAATAGAAACATAAAAAAGCCCAAGAGTTTTGTCTTGCTTTAGTTACAATACAAAATATGTTTTGATATTGGCTAAATATGAGCAATTTGAGAAAGTTATGGCGCAGCTAAAAGAAATTATTCAATGGTGTGATCAAACTTTAAATACACATGAATTTAAAGATTACGCGCCCAACGGTTTACAAATTGAAGGTAAGTCTGAAGTTCAAAAAATTTTATGTGCAGTGACTGCCTCTCAAGAGGCTATTGATGCTGCTATTGCCCAAAATGCAGACTTACTGTTAGTACATCATGGCTATTTTTGGAAAGGCGAACCTTACCCAATTACAGGCATGCGCGGTAAACGCATCAAAAGTTTAATCCAGCATGATATTTCTTTGGTGGGTTATCACTTACCGCTCGATTCACACCCAAGTCTAGGCAATAATGCTGCCATTGCTGAATGTTTGGCATTAGAAAATTTGCAAGCCCTAGACCCGAGTGAACGTCATCCTATTGGTAATATTGGTTTTTTAAAGCAAGCCATGAGCGCAACCGAATTTCGTGACTATCTCACAGCGCGTTTAGGCTTTAAAACCATTCATCTTCCTGCCGAAAAAAGTCAGATTCAAAAAGTAGGGTTCTGCACGGGTGCAGCACAAGATTTTATTGGCAAAGCGGCAGAACAAGGTTGTGATGCCTTTATTTCGGGCGAAGTCAGTGAACGCACCTATTATGAAGCCAAAGAACTAGGCGTGCATTATTATGCTTGCGGACATCACGCGACTGAGCGCTATGGTGTACAACGACTCGCAAAAGCTATTTCAGAACAGTTTAATATTGAGTATAGTTATTTTGAATTAAATAACCCAATTTAATACACCGTTTCACCCAACGATTTCACTCAAATGACATCTGTGTTTAACATAGTCTTTAGATGTATACATTCGAGTCTTATTCTGTATGGTTATTTATACCTAATGCGCAATTTGATCTCGAAATCTATTACAATAGAGCCACTTAATGTTAAAACCCAGCAAAATGCAAGGAATTGAAAACATGACAACCATTACTTTACCGGCTTTACCATACGGTTACGAAGATCTTGCTCCACACATCAGCAAAGAAACTTTAGAATTCCACCACGACAAACACCACAACACTTATGTTGTGAACCTGAACAACTTGATCGCGGGTACGGAGCTTGAAGGTAAAACTTTAGACGAAATCATCAAAGCAACTGCAGGCGATGCAGCTAAAGCTGGTGTATTCAACAACGCAGCGCAAGTTTGGAACCACACGTTCTACTGGAACTGTATGGCGAAAAACGGTGGTGGTAAAGCTACTGGTGCTTTGGCTGCTAAAATTGATGAAGCTTTCGGTTCTTACGAAAAATTTGCTGAAGAATTTGCTGCTGCTGCAACAACTCAATTCGGTTCAGGTTGGGCTTGGTTAGTAGCTGACGAAGTGAATGGCAAACTTTCTATTATGAAAACTTCAAATGCTGACACACCAATGGCGCACGGCAAAGTTGCAGTATTGACGATTGACGTTTGGGAACACGCTTACTACATCGACTTCCGTAATGCACGTCCTGTTTACATCAAAACTTTCTTAGAAAGCCTTGTAAACTGGGATTACGCAAATGCGAAATACGCAGGTCAAGATGCTGGTGTAGAAAAATAATTTCTATTTTTCTGTAGAAAAACTGCTCTTTATGGGCAGTTTTTTTATTTTTGCAGATGAAATGAATATTTATAAAGCAAACAATACATTTCTGATGATGAACGTGTTGACGACTTAAACTTTCATCCCTAAAATGCCCCACAGATTCTCCAATAGCTCAGTCGGTAGAGCGACGGACTGTTAATCCGCAGGTCCCTGGTTCGAGCCCAGGTTGGAGAGCCAATCTATTCTCCCATAGCTCAGTCGGTAGAGCGACGGACTGTTAATCCGCAGGTCCCTGGTTCGAGCCCAGGTGGGAGAGCCAAGATTCTAAAAATCCCACGCAGTATGACGTGGGATTTTTTTTTGCAATTTTTATTGTTTTTATAGTGGATATGATGTTCTAAACGAATGGAACAGGCCTCACTCTCCCCTTAAATCAAAATTAAAACCATACAGTGAAGATCGGGCTATCCCCTCTTGTGATGACTCTATTTTTTCGCTAACTTAGGTTCATCAACAACAATAAAACTTGAAAGCCCATGCAAGCGCCTTGGTTAAAATCCCTGATTTTTTGGACAATTCTGATTGTGGTGATTTTTGCAATTTTTCAATGTACGCAAAAATCTGAAAGCAATAAAACTGCTGCGACACTCATGTATGAACGTCTGTATCAATGCAGTCGTGATCTGAACGCACAACAACAAGCCACCTTAAAACAAATTCAAAGCCAAGTGAAAACAGAAATGACTCAGCTAGAGATGCTGCAATTAATTAACTTATGTCGTAAAACCAACCCACCACAGACACGCGAAGATTATATAAAAGCCATTCAAGCACTCTAAAAACTGCGTTGAAACAAAGCTAGATGATTATTTTTAAAGCAGTTAATCTATAATTACGGTTTTTTTTCAATTCCAGCTTGACCAAAAACAGATACCCACATAGAATGCGTGTCAGATTCTCCCATAGCTCAGTCGGTAGAGCGACGGACTGTTAATCCGCAGGTCCCTGGTTCGAGCCCAGGTGGGAGAGCCAAAATTCTTAAAAAACCCACGCATTATGACGTGGGTTTTTTATTCCTGCTGTTTAGGGTCTAACGACACCGCATCATCTATGTTTGAATCCAGTCAATCGACTTTCTTGCTTATTGGCAGCTTGGCTAGCCTTGCCCTGTTTATCTTAATTTTTAAGCAATTATTTTTCCCCAAGAAAAACTTTTATCCTAAACCGATGATGACTGCTTTTGAACGCAGAATGTTTATGCGTTTAAAACAAGCTTTTCCTGAGCATCACATCTTGGCGCAAGTGGCGTTTAGCGCATTAATCACCAACAACCACTATAAAATTCGTGCGCTGTTTAATCGTAAAGTGACTGATTTTGTGATCTTAAATGCAGAAATGCAGGTCATTGCAATTATAGAGTTAGATGACCATTCACATATTGGCAAAGAACAGGAAGATGCAGAACGGGATGCAATGTTTCACGAGGCAGGTTATCGCGTTGTCCGATACACCGAGATTCCAAGTATCAGACAACTACAATCAGATTTGAGTTGAAATCATCAACTCGATATTAAGGTGTAGCTTCTGAAGCAGCTTGTGTCTGACCCGCCTGCTTCGCTTGCTGTGCTGCAGCTTCACGCGCTTCAATACGCGCAATAATTTCTGCCTGCTGTTGTTTATATTTTTCCTGATTTTTGGCATCACTATTGACTGCTAAAAATGCCATGCTGACCAAAAAGATAGGAATCAACAAACCTAAGCTTGCCAAGATAATCATCTTTTTTAGACTTGGCTTTTTTTCAGGACTTTGCTGCTCAGACTGTGACATCATATATTCCTATTTCAAACGCATCAAAATGAAGCTCAATATATCAAAATCGAGTGTAGGCACAAAGTTTCTTGTGGCTTTTGCACGTTTATTCATCTACTACTTTCTTTGAATCAATCAATAGATAAAAAACCACAGCCTGCGTACAAGCTGTGGACAGTTCATAAACAAAGTATTGCTGAACAGTCAAAGCTGTCTATTTAATACATAATTGGATTTGCGACAAAACCTGTTTCAAACACGCCAAATGGTCAAAATCTGCAGATGGCGTGTCTTGCATCCGCCAAGCCACATAACCATCTGGGCGTACAAGCACTGCACCTGCATCGGCAATTTCAGACTTTTGCTGCCATGTTGCATACACATCTAGATGCTCATGCGCACCAATCTGAATCACATCTAAATAGGCCAAGTTGAGTTCTGCTGCAGCCGTTTTCCATGCTTTGCCTGACAAACCTGTCAGCAAGGTAAAACGACCTTTACCGACAATATCTAAAGTTGAATGTTTATGACCTTTGGCATCAATCAACCACGTATGTGGGACTTTTGCACCTGGGCGTGCAGTGGCTTGCAAGTACAATTGCGGGTCTTGTAAAAACGTTTCAGTGGTAGTTTCAGCAAGCATGGCATTAGATACATAACGCTGATTCAACTCCACTCCCTGCGCATTAAACTCATAATGTTTAATTGCCAGTGCCTGATACAATTTTTCCCGAATTTGGGCTGCTTCTGCGGTTTCTGCAAAAATAAGATCCAGCATTTCAGCTTGTGTGCTAACGCCATCATCAAAGCCAAAAACTTCTTTTAGATGTTTATAATCAAAGCGGGACTGGTTAGCACGCGCGACAATTTGCTTACCTACAGGCGCACGTTCATCACTGTATGATGCCAAGAGTTCAGGCGTTGCCCAACCTTTCACCGCATAAGCCAATTTCCAACCAAAATTGAAAGCATCTTGCATACAAGTATTAGAACCTAAACCACTCGAAGGTGGATGACGATGCACGGCATCTCCACCACAGAATACCCGTCCAACCGAATACTGGGTGGCCCCAGTTTGATTGACATACCAATAGGATACTTTTTCAATTTCAACTTCTTGGATTTCTTCGCCCACAAAGGCATTCAAACGTGCGCGAACTTGTGCTTCGGTTACCTCAGGCTCACCTTTGCTGATGTCAAAACCCCAGCCCATAATCCATTCATTCCAAGGTTGAATGGCACGTAACAAGCCCATGCCCAAGTCACCAAAACTGGCTTCAGGATTGACAATCCACTGTAAAATTGCAGGTCGATGCGCCACATATTTACTCAAGTCGGCTTTAAAAGTCACATAAACTGTACCCGCACGTGCCATTACACCTTCTAAAGGCAATTGCAATTCTTCAACCACTTTAGAACGCGCACCGTCCATCCCCACCAAATACTTGGCACGTAAACTAAATTCTGTATTCGTGATTTTATTCTGAAAAGTTGCGGTAACTCCATGTTCATCTTGGGTATGTGATAAATATTCGGTATTGAAATTATAAATTGCGCCACGCTCGGCTGCATTTTTTACCAATAATGTTTCCATTTTTGGCTGAATTAAATCGACAAAAGGACATGGACTGCCTTTGATATAATCACCGTGACGTTCATCACCTGTTCCCCAGCAACTCATACGTGCAATTTCTTCACCGACCAAACTGGTGGTAAGCAAACTTTCGCCCATTTGTTGCCACGGTGTTGCAATGGCTTTAACTTGTTCTTCGATACCTAAATCACGTAAAACTTCCATCGCCCGTTGATTGGTAATATGTGCACGCGGGCTATTGGCTAACCAGTTAAACTGGGTGAACAATTGTACTTTGATGCCATAATTCGCCAAAGCTAAGCCAAGGGTTGAACCCGCTGGCCCCGTACCAATTACCAAAACATCGGTATCGTAATGTGTCGACTTACTGGACTCCTTTCACTGCCAAATCTGTTGCAAACATCTTGCGCTGCAGTGTAATCCAGTCAAAAAGTGCGCCTATTTGTATGCGTATAAACTATAGATGGATTGGTTTTAGCACTAGTTTGGCTTTGTACTGAATTTTTTGACCGATATGCAGAATGCTGTATCGGCAAAACTGCTTTGGTTTACAATTGCGGTAGACAGATGCGGGTTGATAGGCAAAGCGAATGGAATTGAGGCATTTACGTTATTTTGCTGCAGTTGCAGAAGAACAAAGTTTCACCAAAGCAGCAGATAAACTCTTTACCGCGCAACCGTCTTTAAGCCAACAAATTAAAGATTTGGAAGAAGAAGTCGGTGTAAAATTACTGGATCGTTCTGCGCGACAAATTCAATTGACCGATGAAGGTCGTGCTTTTTTACCCTATGCCCTACAAGCCATTGAAAACTCAAAATTAGCCATTGCTTCAGCGCGTCAAGTTGCCCATCAAAAAACTATCAAATTCATATTGGTTTGTTGAATGTAGCGGAGCTAAAAGTTCTACCATTAATTTTGGAACGCTTAAAATGTGAAATTCCTGATTTGCAAATTCACATTCAAAGTCTGACTTGTTTGGAGCAAATTCAGCGTTTAAAAAATGCTGAACTCGATTTAACTTTTACCCGCTATGCAATTACACATGAAGATTTTGAAAACCTGCATATTTTGACCGAAAAGATTTATTTGGTGTCGGGGCAAAAGTCTGTGACGCATAAAACTTGCTTGAGTGTGCAAGATGTAATGCAACACAATTTAATTATGTGCGAACAAAATGCCTCGCCTGTTTTTTATGAGCACGTCACCCACGCCATTCCTGTGGAGCAGATGCCTACAGAACGCTTGCTTTGGGTAACCAATGTTTTGCAGCATATTAATTTAATTAATCTGGGCATGGGCTACAGCTTTGTGCCTGAATATTTATTACGCTTTTTAGCCGATCATGTGGTGATTTTAGATACCAATTTTGAAGTGCAAGCTTTAAATTTATATGCCAATTATCGTAAGCAAAATCAAAATCTGGCTTTGCAACTTATTACTCAGGAGTTAAAAAGGGTTTAGTCGCAAATGGTTTAACAAGAAAAATACGGCAAAAATATCTATAAAAAAAGCATCTGACCAGCAATATCATCAGATGCTTTGTTAGATTTTTTATTCAATGAAAGGGTTTACATTAAAGCCAATACAATTCCCACAAAAATAATCAGCCCTACCCAACGGTTATGACGAAATGCCCAAAAACAGCGTTGCGGGTCTTTATCTTTGGTTTTACTCCATTGGTATATAAAGTCTGCAACCACAACCAGTAATGCCGCTAAACCAAACGGAATCAGTAAATTTTCTAACCACAATGCCGTACCAATCAAAAGTACACTGCCCGCTTGCAACAATGAAATAATTTGAATGTCATAGCGACCAAATAAAATTGCGGTAGATTTCACCCCAATTTTCAAATCATATTCACGGTCTGTAATTGCATATTGAGTGTCATAAGCCACAGTCCACGCCAAATTGCCAAAATACAATAACCAACAAGTAAGATCAGGCGTTGCACCTACAGCGGTATAAGCCATAGGGATAGACCATGAAAATGCCGCTCCCAAGAACACTTGCGGTAAATGAGTGTAGCGTTTCATAAATGGATAAATAAACGCTAAAAATAATGCCCCAAATGACCAATAGAAAGTTTCAATTGGTAAAAATAACAACATGGCTGCGCTTAGTGCAACCAAACCTAAGAATACATAAATGGCTTCTTTGGCACTAATCACACCCGTGGCTAAAGGACGTGTTTTGGTACGCTCTACATGACCATCTACCTTACGGTCAGCAAAGTCATTAATGGCACAGCCTGCAGCGCGCATAAAAATTGTGCCCAGAATCATAGGGATTAATATCCCGATAGACGGCATGCCCTGATTAGCAATCCACAAGGCCCACATGGTTGGCCAAAACACCAGTTCTGTGCCAATCGGTTTATCGAAACGACACAAATAATAATATGCTTCTAAACGCTCACGCCACGTGATCTGCTGTGCCAATGCCATACCAATCTCGTATCTTAATGTTGTTGAATAAATTGCTCAAAACGCGGTAAAAAAGTTTCTTGCACAATAAATTTACAGCCATGCCAAGTATAGCAACTCTGTCGTGTCCAGCCTTCATCGAGCAAAACCACACGCCTTTGACACAACGGATTGGTACGCTGAAATAAAAACCAGCCAATGGGTTTATTGCCAATATGCTGAAATAAACGGGCTTTGCTTTGCAAACTTAGAATCGGAAAAATACTTTTGGCTTTGACCCATGGCTGTTCATCACACCCATATAAATAGCTTTCACGCACCCATGAAGTGTGCCAATGTGGCATTTGCATCCACTGGGCATCTTGTAAATTTAAACGCTGAAAAGATTGCTGCAGTGGTTCAACTTTAAATTGTCCGCCTGCGAGCTGAGTCAGTTGTTGGGTCAAAGAACCTGCTGCATATAGCCATGTTTTTAATTCAGAAGGCAGATTTTCCTGCTTGGGAAAAATAGGCTGTGTTCGCATGTTCCGCCACCTTAACAAGATAGCCTAGTGTAGCCCAAATTTAGGCAAAGTTTTGTGACCGATGGCGCAATTCCCTGCAATTATCCAAAAAAAATTAAGCGAATTCTTATATTTTGATAAAATCCATGCCAACTTAAAACCATGATTACCCAATCTAAAACAAAAAACCCGCCGAAGCGGGTTTTTCAAACTTGAGATTTTCGATGTCTTACAAGCTGTAGTACATATCAAATTCAACTGGGTGAGTCGTCGTGTTCAAACGACGTACATCTTCAGTTTTCAATTCGATATAAGCATCAAGCATGTCTTTGGTGAATACACCACCTTTTAATAAATAGTCGTGATCTTCTTTCAAAGCATCAAGCGCCATTTCTAGGTTGTGTGCCACAGTTGGGATTTTCGCTTCTTCTTCAGGCGGAAGGTCATACAAGTTTTTGTCTGCAGCTTCACCTGGGTGAATCTTGTTTTGAATACCGTCAAGACCTGCCATCAACAATGCCGCAAAACCTAAGTACGGGTTCATCATTGGATCAGGGAAACGCGCTTCAATACGTTTGCCTTTCGGGCTAGACACGTAAGGAATACGAATAGATGCAGAACGGTTACGCGCTGAGTAAGCCAACATAATTGGTGCTTCAAAGTGCGGTACTAAACGCTTATATGAGTTGGTCGATGGGTTAGTCAACGCGTTCAAAGAGCGGGCATGTTTGATAATACCGCCAATGAAGTACAACGCCATTTCTGACAAACCTGCGTATTCATCGCCTGCGAATAAGTTTTTGCCATCTTTAGAGATAGACATGTGTACGTGCATACCTGAACCGTTATCGCCTACCATTGGTTTAGGCATAAAGGTTGCAGTTTTTGCATATTGATGCGCAACGTTCCAAACTGCATATTTGAACTGTTGCACTTCGTCAGCCTTACGCACCATAGTATTGAAGCTCACACCAATTTCTAACTGGCAAGATGCAACTTCATGGTGATGTACTTCTACACGACCAGGCCCCATGATTTCTTCAATTTTTGCACACATATCTGCACGCATATCTTGAGAAGAATCTACTGGTGGTACTGGGAAATAACCGCCTTTCACACGTGGACGGTGACCTGAGTTACCAGCTTCGTAGTCTTTACCTGTAGACCATGCAGCTTCTTCAGCGATTAATGTGTGGCGCGCGCCAGACATATCGATGTCCCATTTTACTTCGTCAAATACAAAGAATTCTGGTTCTGGGCCAAAAAAAGCAGTATCACCAATACCTGTCGATTTTAAGTATTCTTCTGCACGGCGAGCGATTGAACGTGGGTCACGGTCATAACCTTGGCCAGTTGAAGGTTCAATGACATCACAAGTCACAACAACTGTCGGCTCAGCGAAGAACGGGTCGATAAAACCTGTTTCAGCATCTGGGCGTAAAATCATGTCTGACGCTTCAATGCCTTTCCAACCAGAGATTGAAGAACCATCGAACATTTTACCGTCTTCAAATGTATCTTCATCAATAGTGTCTGCTGGGTAAGTCACGTGTTGCTCTTTACCTTTAGTGTCTGTAAAACGGAAATCGACCCATTTTGCGCCACTTTCTTGGATGAGTTGAAGGACCTTGTTCGCCATGCTCATTTTGCTCCGATGTTTTTTGTTGCACCCGAAAGTGCGTGTTAGTAGTTGGCAGTTATAAAGCAATTAGCGTACCAACTTTTAAAAGCAAAGCTAAAACCATGAATTCCGTATGAGAATACATCATTTAAAAAATTGCTTTGTCGCTATTATACTGTCAGAAATATGATTTGCACCATATTCAAACACTGTTCATTTGATTTGATTTAAAACTGCAAAATATAGCACTATTTTGGTGCATTTATGTTTTTTTTCTGTTGAATTGTAGATCAAAAAATAGCTCAACCTGTAACTACGCAGCCATTTTTGCGGTGTTATGCTTGGTCCAACAATATTAAATACATTTTATTTTTTATTGAGCAAAAATAATAAAATCGTTTAACAATTCTAAATCTGCATTCTTTTGAGCAACCCGATTGAAAATACCTTTACTACACATTTGTATTTTCTATCGATGTTTTGCAATCAAACTGCCTGACGTGAACCGCTATTAACATGCGCCATGATGCTACTTTTTAGCGCATTTTTTACGTTATCTATAAGTGTGAAGCTAAAATATGACTGCTGAATGACCCTGCTTGATCAAGTGATCATTTCTTTCAGATCAAACTTGAACAATGTGTAATAAGCTTTGAAAATCTATGAACTGGTGAATGCGCTGATAAGCTTTAACAGGGATTATCATATAAATAGTCCGCAGAAAATGCTTATTATTTGCTATGATGATAAGTGCTTTCTTATTCCACCTTCTTTTCGACAAGAAAAATAAAGTCCTTTCTCATTATAGGCGCAGGAATAAAGCAAATTATCTCAGACTCTTTAGCACTTAAAGTGTTCAATTTTCAATAGGTTAGCTCATGCTTTTAATGATCGATAACTATGACTCTTTTACCTACAACATCGTCCAGTATTTTGGCGAGTTAAATCAGGAAGTAAAAGTCGTTCGTAATGATGCCGTGACATTAGAAGATATTGAGCGATGGCAACCCAAGTATTTGGTGATTGGCCCAGGCCCTTGTTCTCCATCTGAAGCAGGGATTTCTATTCCTGCAATTCAGCATTTTGCAGGCAAAATTCCGTTACTGGGCGTGTGTTTAGGACACCAAAGTATAGGACAAGCCTTTGGTGGAAACATTGTGCGCGCTAAAACCGTGATGCATGGTCGTTTATCGGATATGTACCACAGCAACACAGGTATTTTTAACAATCTGCCTTCACCATTTTCTGCAACCCGTTACCACTCGTTGGTAATTGATCAAGCAACCTTGCCAGATTGTCTGGAAGTGACATGCTGGACCAAAGAAGCAGATGGTTCGATGGAAGAAATTATGGGCGTGAAGCACAAAACTTTGCCTGTTGAAGGCGTGCAATTTCACCCCGAATCGATCCTGAGCCAACACGGTCATCAAATCTTTAAAAACTTTTTGGAAATTTACGCATAATGAGCGAGTCAAATCACATGAATATTCAACAAGCACTCAACCATATTACAAAACAAATTCACCTGACTCAGCCTCAAATGGAAGATGTGATGCGCGCGATTATGTCGGGCGAAGCAACAGACGCTCAAATTGGTGCATTGATGATGGGCTTACGCTTAAAAGGCGAAAGCATTGATGAAATTACTGCTGCTGCACGTGTAATGCGTGAATTTGCCATCAAAATTGATGTCAGCGATATTCCTTACCTCGTAGATATTGTTGGTACAGGTGGCGATGGTCAAAACCTATTTAACGTATCTACCGCCTCTTCCTTTGTCATTGCAGCTGCAGGTGCAACCATTGCCAAACACGGTAACCGTGGGGTTTCAACCAAATCAGGCTCATCTGACTTACTTGAGCAAGCAGGCATTAATCTTGATTTAAACATGCAACAAACTGAACGCTGTATTCGTGAAATGGGCGTAGGTTTCTTGTTTGCACCGAATCATCACAAAGCCATGAAATATGCGGTTACCCCGCGTAAAGAGTTGGGTATTCGCAGTATTTTCAACTTGCTTGGGCCATTGACTAACCCTGCGGGTGTAAAGCGTTTTGTCATTGGGGTGTTTAGCAATGAATTATGCCGCCCGATTGCAGAAGTGATGAAACAGCTCGGTGCTGAGCATGTCATGGTGGTGCATTCTAAAGATGGTTTAGATGAAATTAGCCTTGCTTCGAGCACTTATGTTGCAGAACTCAAAGATGGTGAAATTACCGAATGGGAACTTACCCCTGAAAGCGTGGGAATTGAATCTCAAACTTTAACAGGACTGATTGTAGAAAACTCTGCTGAAAGCTTGAGTTTGATTAAAGATGCTTTAGGCAAAAACAAATCAGATAAAGGCGAAAAAGCGGCCAATATGATTGCACTCAATGCGGGTGCGGGTATCTATGTTTCGGGTCTAACTACAAGCTACAAACAAGGTGTCGCTTTGGCACATGACATTATTTATGGTGGACAAGCTTTGGAAAAAATGGGCGTGTTGTCTGAATTTACCAAAACGCTCAAACAGTACGAAGCATAAAGCAAATCAGGAAGGTGCATCATGGTGGATATTAGCAATACCATTTTAGGTAAAATTGTAGAACGTAAAAAAGAAGAGTTTGCCGAGCGTTTAAAACAACGCAGTTATGCAGACCTAGAACAATTGGCACGTGCAGCAACACCTGCACGTGGCTTTGCACAAGCCTTGCATAACAAACGCCCAGCGGTGATTGCGGAAATTAAAAAAGCATCACCATCTAAAGGCATTATTCGTGAAAACTTTGACCCTGCCGAAATTGCACAGCAATATGAAGCCGCAGGCGCAGCCTGTTTATCTGTGCTGACTGATGTCGATTTCTTTCAGGGTGCAGATGAAAATATTCAGATTGCCCGTTCACACTGTAACTTGCCTGCTCTGCGTAAAGATTTCTTGATTGATCCGTATGGTGTGGTAGAAGCACGTGCCTTACACGCAGACTGTGTGTTATTGATTGTGTCTTGCCTATCTGACCAACAGTTGGAAGAAATGTCGGAAACGGCTTTTGAACATCACTTAGATGTGTTGGTTGAAGTGCATGATGAAAATGAATTGGAACGTGCTTTGAATCTTTCAGAGCGTTGTATTTTAGGGGTCAATAACCGAAATTTAAAAACCTTTGAAGTCGATTTAAACACCTCATTGCGTTTAAAAAACTTGTTGCCGCCTGCGCGTTTATTGGTCACTGAAAGTGGTATCGCCACACCAGAAGATGTCCGCATGATGCAAGACCATGAGATTCACAGTTTCTTGGTCGGTGAAAGTTTTATGAAACAAGCACGTCCTGACCATGCCTTTACGGCACTGTTTGGTCAGCCTGAAAATCTATAATCCAATTTGAAATACCATGAGTAAACATGATTCTTCGCTTTCTAAAGAACAGTACAATTTACTAAAATCTTTTAAAAAGCAAATCACTCAGCCTCATACTTCAAGCATTGCCAAGCCGTCTGAACCCAAAGTTCAGACGCCTGAGCAACAACAGGAAGATGATCTCGCATTGTTTCGTCAGCAAATGCAAGGCGTTCAAAAAATGGACGCAGGCAATATTGCAAAAATCGAACACACTGCCAAGAAAAAACCAGATGCCCAAACGCTGGCCAAACGTGCAGCAGCCATAGGCCCTATGGAAACCGATGATACCTTGCTGTCCGATACGCAAGCCATGCTTAACCCTGTGGGCAGCCAAGCTTCGCTGAGCTATCGCATTGCAACTTTGCAACATAAAGTCTTTGAAGATTTAAAAGCAGGCAACTTACGCTGGTTTGAAGCTGTTGATTTGCACGGTTGTACGGTAGAAGAAGCGCGGGTAGCCGTTTTGCAAATCATTCAAATGGCTAAAGATGAAAACCAGAACGTGATTAAAATTGTGCATGGCAAAGGCCCTGAAGCCATTTTAAAAACTTATGTAAATGGCTGGCTGCGTCAGCATCGTGATGTTTTGGCTTTTGTGAGTGCGCCTGAAAAACAAGGTGGCACTGGTGCAGTTTTAGTGTTGCTTAAACGCAGCGAAAAGAACCCAAAGTTTAAACAGTAATCGGTTTCATCTTTTAAACAAGGCATTGCAATAGTTTTCTGTTACAATGCCGACCTTGTTCAATATCAGTGTAAGTGAACACGTCTTATGTCTATGCAGCAATCCTACGCAAACATCCTAACCGCCGTTGGTGAAGATCTTAATCGTCCAGGTCTAAAAGATACGCCGATGCGTGCTGCTAAAGCTTTTTCGTATTTAACTTCGGGCTATAGCCAAACCTTAGCCGAAGTGACCAATAATGCCGTATTTCCATCCGACAACCGTGAAATGGTCTTGGTGAAAAATATTGAGTTCTACTCACTGTGTGAACATCATTTATTGCCATTTTATGGTCGCGTGCATATCGCCTATTTACCTGAAGGTAATGTTTTAGGCTTGTCTAAATTTGCCCGTATTACCGAAATGTTTGCACGTCGTTTGCAAATTCAGGAAAATCTGACTCAGCAAATTGCGGAAGCTGTGGCTGAAGTGACCAAAGCACGCGGTGTTGCTGTGGTGATTGATTCAGCCCATATGTGCATGATGATGCGCGGTGTAGGCAAACAGGAATCGACCACACGTACCGTATCTTTTGTAGGTGACTTTAAAACAGATAAAGAAGCCCGTCGTGAATTTTTAAGTGCGGTGCCTGAGAGTTTTTAAATTGTGGCTAAGTTCCTCAATCAAATAAAAAATCCCGAAATTTATGTTCGGGATTTTTGGGTTTTAGATTAAAAAATTAGCTTGATACATCTTCAGATTCAACCTACAGACACATTGTTGCGTCCATTATTTTTTGCCATATACAAGGCTTTATCCACTTCTTCAAAAAAACGTTGATAGTCTGGATGCCCATCATATTCATGCACACCTATACTAATGGTAAAGTTAAATTCTTCACCTGTTGATGTTTTTAATGTGGCTTTTTCGACACGTTTACGAATATTTTCAGCGACTACCAAGGCACGATCAATGGTGGTATCAATCTGTAACAGTAAAAATTCTTCGCCGCCAATTCGGAAGGCATAGTCACTGCCTTTTGCATATTGCAAAATCACATCAGCTAAAAACTGTAATGCATCATCTCCTGCTGCATGTCCATAACGGTCATTGATTGATTTAAAATGATCGGCATCTATCGCCAACAATGTTAAAGGCGAATTATTTTTTCGTGAAAAATTAATTTCACGGGACACGATGGTATTTAAATAACGGCGGTTGAGCAGTTGAGTTAAGGCATCATTGCCTGAATTGATATATTCAGACACCTGAAAAATTTGATCGACTAAATGCAAAATTTCACGATTCTTGGCACGAATGGATTGAATCATTTCAATTGCCTGTGCCTGACTTTCACATTGACCAATTTTCTGAATTAATTCATCCACCTGATAAATAAATTCAGTAATAGCTTGTACTTGTTCCGAACTTGAAAATGCATAAGCCGCTTTATGAATAAACCATAAACCAAATTCTGTTTTAGATAAAATCGGTTGCGTCATTTTGGTGTGATCGGACACCACCTGAAACATCAGTTCATTTTCCCAATCCAGCAAAGTTCCGCGTTGTCGATCTTTGTGCACGGCAACATCTTGCATGGCAGAAAATAAGCGATAGGTATGTTTCATATCATTATGTACTTCGACCTTCATTTCATAAGATCGGCACATAATTTCTGTGGCAAAGCATAAAATTTGGCTTAAATAATTAAACTGATTTAAGTTGCTATTGGCTTCTGTTGCAAAAAACTCAAAAGCCTTTTTTATAATAACGCGCACACCACGAATAATCAGCCAAGATGGAATTTGTACACGTGCATGCACATCGCCCACTTTAAATTGCTTTTCTACAATCTCGTTATAATTGTGTTGAAACGGAACTTCAAAACTGGAAATTAGCCACTGATATAAAGAGTTTTTTAAGCGATTCTTCACCATCTCTGCAGACAAAAATTCTGTCGCATGTTCTTCAAGCAACATTTGCTGATAGAACTCGATCACAAAATCTTCTGCATGTGCTTGAATAAACTGGAATGTCGCTTGCAAATCTTCTGGCTTAAATTGCTCGCAAATTGACTTCCATTGCTCTGCAAGCTCATGCGTACACTCTTGATACATCCACAACAACCCAGCCAAAAGAAACTGCTAAATTTTAACGGGTTTCACCAGCAACTCAACTTGTTTAGCTGGTTTTTTACAATTCAGTATAAATTCAACAGCTCTTTAAAAAAAATGCACATAGCCTAAACTGGTCTTGTTCCAGTCCTGTTTGTCCTGTTGTTGATATTCCCAACCCAATCGCAACACATGCTGCGGGTTGAGTACATATTGCAACTGGCTGTTCAGCTTAAATTGCCATTGGTGACGATCTTCCCAATACGGTAATTCAAGCTGAACCAAACTATTCATGCGTGCTGACCAGATATTTTGACAACCCAGTGTTGGGCCAATTCCAACACGCCAGCCTTTGTCTAAAGCCTTACCCGCTTGCACATGATTTTGAATTTGCACATAACACAAATGTTCACGCGCTTGATTAGCCACGCTATAACCAAACTGTGTTTTTAAACTTAAAACACCATGCTGTTCCGTTTCGCTAAAAGCCCCGTGCGAATTCAGGGCTTCTTGCTGCCAACCCAAATTAAAGCCCCAACTAAGTGGTGTTTTAAATGCGGTCATTGGGTTATAAGAGTTCACCGAGAGTAAATCTAACTGATTCAGTTTTAAGCGGTCTTCACGATATTGCACAGAAGCTTCTAAAAAGTTGAGTTGCGTCCCTGTACGAAAACCACCTTGCGGATCAAGTAAGTCATGGTAAGCCTGTCGATGACTCAACTCTACAAAATGCTCGCCTTGCACCTCGCCAGTACGCACAGCAAAGCTTCGTGCATGATGCCCCTGCACAGGATCGACCTGAGGGCGTGCGACATCCTGACGTTGTTTTTCTAAATTGATCTGACTTCTTAAACTTAAAATTTGTCTCAGTCGCGGTTGTGCAATTTTGGCTTCAATTTTGCGTCCAATCAGTTTCAGATACAAATCGTCATAAGCCATTTCCAGAATTTTAGCTTGATCGATTTGGCTGTGATTTTGCAAAACTGCCGCCACATTTTCAGGTTCTGCTTCGGCCACTTGATGGGCAGTTTTTGCCAACGCTGTGCCATGTTGTCTAGCTTGCGCCAATAACTGAGTTTCCAAAGCAGGACGATAGACAACATCTGCCACTAAATTTTCCTGCTCTACAGCTTTTAGTGTTTCAATTGGAATAGATGCGACTCTAAACTGCTGCTGTAAATTCAGCTCAGGGCGCACCAAATCCATTAAACCCAATAAGCGATAGGCACAATTATCACTGATAAAATAATACGGAAATTGCACATGCTTCATTTCCCAAATGTGCTGCACCAAAAATGTGGTTTCCTGCTCATTCAGTGCCAGTTCATATTCCCACAAATCTCGGCTTTCTAAATCGCCATATTCTTTTACTTTGCGGTAATACGGCATCAGTGAATATTCACCCGGATATTGCCCTGTAAGTCCTTTCCATGCATAAGACCAACCTTCGCTGCCCGTTACCGTTGCTGCATAATTGACAGCATAAGAAATTAAATTCAGTTGTTTTTGATCTTTTGGGTCTAAGCGCAATAAAGTATGCCCAAACATAGAACTTGGATTGCCCATAAAGTCTGTGGCATAAATCAGCACTGCTTTATAAGGTTTAATTTGTCCAATCCATTCGTCCAATTCAGGACATTGCACCTGTGCCAAATCTTGTTGAGGAATTTGTAATTGTTCAATTAACCAGCGGCTACGTGCAGGAAATTTACACTGCACCGATTGATTGGCAGGCGCTGTTTCAAATAATGCCTGCACATTGCGAAGTAACTCTTGGTTTAAATTGCTTCCGCCTTGTTCCGACACAAAATAGCCTGCATATTGCACTTCACTTTTGCCTTGCTGCGCATACATTAAACGCTGCCAAGTCACCTGTTCTGCCAAGTGTAGGTCTTTGGCTTTTTGCACATAATGTGCGGAAGATATTGCTAATTTATTTGTATTTTGTACTGTAGAAGTGGCTGTAAGTGGCTGAATCTGTATTGGAGATATTTCAGGAGATAACGCAAAAACCGTAGGAGATAAAAAAACTAAACTACTTAAAATAATGGATTTCATGGACATTTTATAAATTTTATATACATATTCAGGCTTAAACGTATTCTTGTGCTATAAAAAAGCCCTGCGAATAATGCAGGGCTTTATTCAAACTTAAACGTATGCTTTTAAAACGTCATCATTCGCCATCACGCTCTGTAAAGATGCCAATACTTCTAAAGAAGTCTGGTTTTCTGCAGAATAAATAGATGCAAAGTTTTGCTTAGAAACCGCAAAGAAATGTGCTTTATCTTCTGCTTTAATGCTTAATAATTCAGCCAATACGTTCAAGCTTTCGCCTTCACCAACTGCCATATCGCGTGCCAATGTTTCAGCATTTTCATTGGTAAATGTCACAACTTGTGCAGTTACTGTACCTGTACCGCTACAACCTAAAGTACCAAATGTGATACCAAACAATTGGTTTGCAAAAATACCGTTTGTAGTTGCTGCTAAAATTTTTGCAACTTTGCCAGACTGACCTGCCCAAACTTGAGAACCGATACCACAACCTGCATCACGGTCTGCAAATGCTGCTGTAGAACCCACTGCCAAGACAGCAGCCAATGCTAATTTTTTAATCATCGCCTTACTCCAGAGATTTATTATTCGAAAAATTATGCTTCGAATCGTTATTCTTTATTGCTATGTGTAATTTTTATTACACTATTTTAAGATAGCGAGATGTCACTCAGAAGGCAAAACATTTATCACAAAATCAGGCATTATTTTTGTGCATTTTTGTAGCGTCGATTGGTTTTTAGCTTAAAGATTGGTCTTAAATTTGAAAATAGATTTTAGTGTTGAAGATAGCATTTAGATTTACAGCTGCTGTTGATCCTCAGTTTTCAGTGTCCACTGCCCTTCTGCATCGCGATAACCCAAAATTTTCATGACCAGAACCAGACTCAGTAACAGCAATAAATACCAAGAACCGAGTTTGCCCCAGCCGACCATGTGCCACGCATCGACCTGACTTGGATACAACCATATTTGATAAAAGGTGCTAATGTTTTCTGCGACCCAAATAATAAAAGCCAAAAGCATCAATACAGGCAACATTGGCAGTTGTAATTGAGACCGTTGTAATTGAAAACGAATTTTGGTTTTCCAGAAAATCACAACGCTCCACGCAAACAAGCCATAACGAATATCGGGGATAAAAAACTTGCTCATGAAGTTGATGTACGACAACACTGCCAAGGCCATCATATTGCTAAAAGTCGGCAAATTCCGTAAAGATACCCGATACAAACGCAAAGAACGCGCAAAGAAACTGCCAACTGCAGAATACATAAAGCCTGCAAAAAGCGGTACGGTCATAATTTTAAAGACAGCAGGTTGAGGATATTGCCACGATGCAATTTGTGGATGAGTTAAAAAAATTTCCATGATCATCGCTAAAATATGAAACAAAGCGATGACTTTGGCTTCTGCCCAAGATTCCAGTTTTAAATATAAAAGACAAACTTGAATAATTAAGGCATAAAACAATAAATAGTCGTAACGGAAAAATCCGAAATATTCCTGGCTACCCATTGATGCAGTGAGTGCAAATGCAATCAGCAATAAAATTCCAAATAAGGCAGCCGAAGCTGCCTTAGTCGAAAACTCAAGTCCTGACTTTAACCATGTTATCCACATGATCTGACAACCTGACCGAAGCTGAGATTACACCTATACATCTACAAATGATCCATCTATATCATTGTGCGATTATAGATATTTGGCACTGTATTCATGAACCGTGTCGATAAATACTTTAGGACGTTCAGGATCTACCCATTGGGTAATGCCATGCCCTAAGTTGGCCACATAACCTGTTTTTTCACCATTGGCATAGGCATCATCTAGCATCGCACGTGTCGCTTTAGCAATTGCTTCAGGTGAACCATATAAAGTCGCTGGATCTAAGTTACCTTGCAATGCGGCACGACCACTCACCGTTTGACGTGCGACATTTAACGGTGTTGTCCAGTCCAGACCAAAAGCATCTGCACCTGTTGCAATCATTGGCTCCAGCCATTGACCGCCACCTTTGGTAAATAAAATAACAGGGATTTTACGTCCATCTTTTTCACGTTGCAGACCTGACACAATTTTCTGCATATAGTGGAGTGAAAATTCAAGATATTCACGATGGGCCAATGCACCGCCCCAACTATCAAAAATTTGTACTGCCTGTGCGCCTGCATCAATTTGTGCATTTAAGTATTCGGTCACTGCATCGGCCAAACGGTCTAATAGTGCATGTAAAACTTCAGGCTGTGCGTACATCATGTTTTTGGTGAAACGGAAATCTTTGCTTGAACCACCTTCAACCATATACGTTGCCAAAGTCCATGGACTACCTGAAAAACCAATTAAAGGCACTTGTCCGCCCAAAGCAGAACGAATGGTCGATACTGCATTCATGACATAGTCTAAGTCTGACTTGGCATTAAATTTAGGTAAATTGGCAACGTCTTGCTCGGTACGCACCGTTTTATGAAACTTTGGCCCTTCGCCTACTTCAAAATACAGACCTAAGCCTAATGCATCGGGTACAGTTAAAATATCTGAAAATAAAATAGCGGCATCTAATTCATAACGACGCAAAGGCTGTAAAGTCACTTCACAGGCAAATTCAGTATTTTTGCATAGAGAAAGAAAATCTCCTGCCTGCGCACGTGTAGCACGATATTCTGGTAAATAACGTCCTGCCTGACGCATCATCCATACGGGCGTGCAATCTACTGGCTCACGTAATAAGGCACGAAGAAAACGATCATTTTTTAAGGTCGTCATTTACTTTCCCAACTCATTTTCAATCTTGCAGCCATCATATCAAAAAGGTTGAAGTTTTAATAACTTCATTTCTTGCTCGTCTTTTTTAGCTTATTCTCAGTGTTCAAATTCAGCTTACGTTTATGTGAAATACATCACACAAACAAAAGTCACTGTAAAATTGGGGTTATCTTGCATATTTACACAAAACAACTACTGCATCTCCTTAGTTTTTCTGCAATACTTGGCTAGTTTTTATCTATGTAAATGAATAATTCTCAAGGTTGAATTACATGTTGGTTCGCACAATACTCGCAATGAGTTTAAGTTGCATTTTTGCAGGGACTACTTTTGCTGCATCTACTGCTGAACAACCGTTAAATCCACAAGTGATTAGCAATACCGCTATTGAAGATCCGATTGATCCTTTAGCGACAGAAGCATCGGCTGCACAAAATAATCTAAATGCAACAGACACTGCTATTACGCAACAAGAACAAAATGATTTAAATAAGGCTTCAAAAACCTTAGATGATCTACACAAAACTGAAGATACCACTGCCGATGTAGGCACTGCACCAACAAAAAGCTCTGCAAGCCAAACTGCTACATCCAACACAGCAGCACCAAAAGCTTCATGGACTTTAGATGGTTTAAATAATGCCACTTGGTATGAAAATATTGGTAAAGGTCAGTTCCCTGTGTATGCACGTGCACACGTGATGCTGAACAATTCACATGC
Organism: Acinetobacter sp. YH12131; assembly: GCF_013418635.1. Classification (NCBI taxonomy): domain Bacteria; kingdom Pseudomonadati; phylum Pseudomonadota; class Gammaproteobacteria; order Moraxellales; family Moraxellaceae; genus Acinetobacter; species Acinetobacter sp. YH12131. Next base: position 216,923 of record NZ_VPBQ01000001.1, on the reverse strand, counting down.
TTCTCCAGGTGCAATTGATGGCACTAGTGGTAAGAACACCCTAAAAGCAATTGCATCATTCCAGCAAATGAATGGCATTAGCCCAACGGGTATTTTAACCAAAGAAACTTGGGATGCGTTGGTTGCACGTCAAGGTTCACGTCCTGCATTTGTAGAATACACGGTTACTGAAGCGGACTTAAAAGGTCCTTATGCGAAATCTATTCCGCATGACTATGCAGAACAAGCCAAAATGAAAGGCTTGTACTACACCCGCGTAAGTGAAATGTTAGGTGAAAAATTCCACATGGATGAAAATTTCTTAAAGAAATTAAATCCGAATGCAACATTTAATAAAGTGGGTGAAAAGTTATTGGTGACCAACGTTCGCAATGACTTACCTGAAGACATTCACCTGATTGTGGCGCACAAAGGTGCAAAACAACTGTATTTGTTCAACAAACAAAACCAAATGGTCGGCTCATTCCCAGCAACCATTGGCAGTGCAGATACTCCATCGCCAACAGGTACTTATAAAGTGACAGGTGTTGCACCAAACCCATGGTACAGCTATTCACCAAGTAACTTTATTCAGGGCAAAAACTTAAAACCGCTGTCTTTACCACCAGGCCCTAACGGCCCTGTGGGGAATATCTGGATTGGTTTAAGTAAAAAATCATTCGGTATTCACGGCACACCAAACCCATCGACCATTTCAAAAACGGCGTCGCATGGTTGTATCCGTTTAACCAACTGGGATGCAAACGATTTAGGTCGTAAAGTACGTTCTGGCGTGACTGTAAAATTCCTTGAATAATCAGTGATCGCTTTAAACCGCAAAAGACCCACGTTTTTACGTGGGTTTTTTAATGCCGCGATAAAACTCTAAAATGTCTAGGTTCTGCAAAAAATCTACACATGTTGCAATTTTAGAACGGCATGTTGCAGTTCGCCTCTAGGTCGGCTGCGGTGAAAAGATTAAGATTAGTTCAAGTTAAAAAAATGATAGGAACATTATCATGAATGCTTATTTACACCGTAGTGAAGATCGTGGTCATGTGAAAATGGGGTGGTTAGACACCAAACATAGTTTCTCTTTTGGTAATTGGTATAACCCGAAATATATGGGTGTTAGTGCCTTACGTGTCATTAACGATGACCGTATTGCCGCACATAATGGTTTTGGTACTCACCCACACGACAACATGGAAATTTTGACTTGTGTATTAAGTGGTACGATTTCCCACCGCGACAGCATGGGCAATGAACGCCATATTACTGCAGGTGAATGGCAGTTAATGAGCGCAGGTACAGGCGTTCAGCACAGCGAAATTAACAATGGTGATGAAGAAGTACACATGCTGCAAATTTGGATTCAGCCGAATGTACGCGATGCAGAGCCGACGTATCAGCAAATTCAACGTGACCCAAATACAGCACCCAACCAGTGGCATTTAATTGTCGGCCCGAATGACAATGCCCCAATGCACATTCGTCAACAGGCAGAAGTAAAAGCAGCTGTTTTAGAAACTGGACATCGTTTAGAAGTTACAGCAACACAAGCGGTAAACTATGTGCATGTAATTCGTGGTGAAATCACCATTGGCGAGCAAACAGTTAAAGCGGGCGATGCTTTGTTATTTGCTGATAATGCTGTGATTGAAGCAAAAGAAGACAGCCAGTTCATTTGGTTTGATTTACCAAAACAGTAAGTCCTGACTGTCACCTTATTATGATTGAGCATCTTTAATTTTTTGAGTTACCCTCTTGCCCTCTTCTACAGAGGGCTTTTTTATGGCTGAAATTGCATGATTCATTTTTTAAACACAGTTTTTGTCACGTTAATGACTTTACGCTGCTGTCTGCAAATACGCAGCAATTTGCTCTGCCACATTCCGTGCGGTTCGGGAAACACCAATTAAAGTTGCCGAGGCTGCGCCTGTCCAATCGCCATAACCAACCAACCATAAATTTTGCTGTTGTAACGCTCGATTTTCTAACACATCGACTGTGCCTTGTGCATTAACCACATTCAAACTTTGTAAATGCGACAATGCTGCCTTAAAACCTGTGCACCAAATAATGGCAGCAATTTCCTGTTCGCGCCCATCTGCCCAAACTGCACTATGTTCGGTTAAATAGTCAAATGGCGGCAGACCATGTAATACATCACGTTGCCGTGCTTCTTTGACACTTGGAATCATCACAATATCGCCCAAACCACCGATCGGTTGTTCAATACTGCGACCTTCCTGCTGGGCTTTTAAGCGCTCCGTGGCACGTAAAAATAAAACCCGTCCATCTACATCATCGGCTAAAAAACTTGGCGGTTGCTGTGTAACCCAAAAAGTTTCGGCCACTTTAGACACTTCTGCCAAAATTTGTGCGCCTGAGTTACCCCCGCCGACAATCATGACTCTTTTGCCCTGAAAAGCATTGGCATTGCGGTAATGAGCCGAATGAATTTGTGTGCCTAAAAAGCGTTCGCGTCCTGTATAAGCAGGAATAAAAGGCTGACTCCACGTTCCAGTAGCACTCACAGCGGCTTTGGCTCGCCAGCTTTGCTGTGCCGAACACACAATTAAATCATTGCCTTCCTTCAGGACTTTTTCGACCTGCACAGGACGCAGCACAGGAAATTGATAGCGTGTTTCATACGCTGTTAAATAGTCAATCACTTCTAATCGTTTCGGATATTCCTGTTCGGTTTTTGGCATTAACCAGCCGGACAAAGAACTCCATGTATTTGGAGAGAACAGCTGTAAAGAATCCCACGCATGTTGCCACGCACCGCCCGACTGCGTTTGATTATCCAAGATCAGAAAATTGATTTTTTGCCGTTTTAAAAAGTAAGCCGTGGCCAATGCTGCTTGTCCGCCACCAATAATAATTACATCGGCATCCATTATTTGATTCAAAATGGCTCTCCTGCTCGCAATACGCACCCTGTTGCTATGCCTAATCTTAGCGCATAAGTGCAACACGTGAGAGATTAAAAATTCAGTCCACCAAACTCAACTTATGGAAGCACGTAATTAGAAGCAAGCCATCTTGAAAAATGATGCTGCAAAAAAGCCAAGTCTTTCAACTTGACTTTGTTTTGTAAGATAGCTTGATGTGCAACACTGCAGAATCAGGTTCAGGTGTTAAAACGCCCTGCCGATGAGCTAATTCAGTTCATGTCGCCCTAACCGATGGAACAGGAACTCATTTCACTGCAAGCCGAATTGTATGAACTAAAAAAGTCGATTTATACCATCAGTAAAAATTACTACAGTATGTTCAGCTCAGTCGGACAATCAGCAGCTTATCAACGGGTTTGTGACTTACTCAAAAAAGCGGCAGGTGCCAAAGTTTCCACTTTGCTGCAAGGTGAAACAGGTGTCGGGAAAAAAGCCCTTGCTCGTGGTGTGCACGAACTCAGTCAACGTAAAAAACATGCTTTTGTCGCGGTCAACTGTGCGGCTATTCCACCTGAACTGATTGAATCTGAGCTATTTGGTGTCGAAAAAGGAGCGTTTACAGGTGCACATCAATCACGCTTAGGTAAATTTGAACGCGCCCATGGCGGTACTATTTTTAGATGAAGTGATTAAACTTTCACCACGCGCTCAAGCGGCTTTGCTGCGTGTGCTACAAGAAGGTGAAGTGGAACGCGTTGGAGATTCGCAAACCCGTCATATTGATGTTCGCGTGATTGCTGCAACCAATGAAGATTTAGAACAAGCGGTTAAAACTGGGCGTTTCCGTGCCGATTTATATTACCGTTAAAATATTTTTCCTGTGCAAATTCCACCACTGCGTGAACGCCGTGAAGATTTACCGCTTTTGGTTGCACATTTCTTAATAAGCTTTGAAAAAATGTATGACAAACAGATTCATGGCATCAGTGAAAAAGCCACTGATTTTATGCAAAGCTATGCTTGGCCTGGCAATATTCGTGAACTGGAAAACCTGTTGGAACGTGCAGTACTGCTGACGTAAGATCAACAACTGATTAAACTGAATGCCCTGTTTCCACAAATACACAGCTACGATGCCGTAGATGAGCAAGACAGTGTAGATTTAGATACGCTTTTAACCGAAGGTTTTGATTTAGAACAGCATGAACAACTGTTAATTGTGACCGCCATGCATAAAGCCAAACAGAATGTGTTAGAAGCGGTACGCTTATTGGGAATTTCCCGCGCAGCACTGGATTATCGTTTAAAAAAATACGCCATGCGTTAAAACTTCCTTCAATAAAAAAAGCCTTGTTTTTCAACAAGGCTTTTGCACTTTAAAGCAGCAATATTACCAACTCAGGGTCTGTGTGCCTGGGCGGAAAATCGCTTCACCCATCACATCTGGATTTGAATATTTTAAACCTTGGATTAAATCACCTTCGGCAACACCGTACTGATCCATACACATTTTGCAAATATAGACCTCACCACCTTTGGCCATAATACTTTTTAGCATTTTTTGATGCTCTGCATACTTATGTTCAAAACGGTTGGATGCCAACATCACACCCTGATCAACCAAGTAAATGGTCAGTGGATGACCTTTGCCAAACTGGTTATTGCTCATGCCAATTGCCATTTTGGTACGGTGTGCATCATTACTGGTGAGCAATACAAATAGCGGATCTTTGTTATTCTCTGCCATAGCAGGCGATAGACTTGCAAAGCTCAGGAATAAAGACAGACACAACAGCTTAATCAATTTCATGGTTGATCTCAGAGTCAATTTAGATGTGATTAAAATAGTAGCATAATAAATATAATATATTTAAATAATTAATATATTATGCTTCGCATATACAATTGACTTAAAAACCAGTGCTGCAAATGACCAAGTGCAGCCATCCCAGCTACAAAAAAACAAAGCGCCACCCAATAGGCAGCGCTAAATACAAATTAAGCATTCGTGTTTTAAATAAACAGTTTAAGCGGCTAAATTTTTCTTAAGCTCATCTTCTACAATGCTAATTTCTAGCTCACTGAAACGACGGATTTCACCTTCTGCATGTTTTTCTAACATACCACCAATCAATGGAACTTTAACTTTAATGGTCCAGTCCAACTGAATTTCAATTTTTTCTTGATTACCTGTAACGGTACGCTCGCCTTTGGCTTCCAAAGGTAAGTTAGCGCCCAACTCAACTGTAGAAGTAAGTGCTGATAAGTTGGTCACATCATTACGTTTTAAACGAAATGCATCTTTTAATAGTTTTTTTGCCATATCTGGAATATTCACATCCAAGTTATAAGCACGACGCAGGGTGTAAATATCACCATTCTTTTTTGATTCTAAAATTTCTAAATTTTCACCTGGAATACGTTTACACACCGCTTCATGTAACGCAATATCTGCCACTAAACGCTTAAATTCGTCAATTGAAACGCCATGAATAGTGGCATTAACAGTAAATTGATGAGCCATTTGAGTTCCTTTTATTTTGTTTATTGATGGAGTAGGTCTAGCATCATCGTGCAATATAATTTGGCTGATGCTCAACGGGTATAAGTTGTTTTATATCCTAAATACAACTTTATTTTCAGGCTATTAAAGTATTTTTTCCACCTGCTGTCATTGACTCTAATTGTTCAAATCTGTGTGTAGGATGCCAAATTCAGCAGCATAAATATCATGACTATATAAAGTAAGATAATGCCCACAAAATTCGATTTTGGCATAAAAATGCTCTGCCCCATCATCCAATCCTGTGGCATACCAAGTGGTGCCTTGAGGAAAATCATCCAACCATTGGGCTTGATAAAAATCTGCAATTGAATCGAACTGTAAATAACGTTCTGGATTAGACAGAATATTTTGTGCAAGATGATCAAACTGAGCAAGCTGTGCCTGTTTAAAATGGATCAGGTTACTCATGCTTATCCTTTAAGGCAAAACTTGCACATGTTGTTGCTGACGTATTTTACTCCATTCACGCCATCCTAAATAAGCCAATACCACAAATCCTACATAAAGCGCTGCGGTTAAAAATAAAGCTTTATAAATAAACATGCCTACGTAGAGTAGATCGACCACAATCCAAAGCAACCATGTAGCCAAATATTTACGACTGGTCCAATAGGTTGCCAACAGACTCAAAGCTGCAAGTTGTGCATCTAATAACGGTACAGATGCCTGCGTCCACTGCATTAAACTTAGACCAAAAATAAGCCCCAAGCCCATACTGAGTATAAGCTGCTGCAGCATTTTATTTTGCGATAAGGTCTGAATCACGATGGCTTGAGTGTCTTGCTGTGTAGTTTTCCACTGGTAAAAACCGTAAATTGCCATTCCCATAAATAAGGTTTGCAATACTGTTTCGCCATACAATTGATATTCAAAGAATAAATAGGCATACAACAAACAGGCAATAAAATTTACCACCCAACAAGCAATATGCCGTTTGATGGTTAACGTCACGCCTAAGACACTGATCAATACAGCAATTATTTCTAAAACCGACATTGATGCAGCCTATGAAAAAGAAAAATGCATGATACCTTGTTTCTGTAATACTGCTCAAACTCAGACTGAGTTAAGCACAAGTCAAAACAATAAAAATAAACACCCGATAAAATTGGCTTTATACATCTGCATGATTATATTTATGCTCTTGCCCAAAGCGGTCTACATGGGTAATAAAAACTCCGTATTTGCCGACAAAATATTCAAGGGATTGCTCGTAAAAACTCCAGTAAATTGACCACTCCCCCAAGTCTAACTGACGAATTTGCGTATGTGCTTTGGCAGGCATTTTATTCAGCACTTCTTGTTGAATAGTTTCGGCATCTTCAGGGTCACGACTAGATACTTTTAAGCTTAAAAATATTTCTGCGATATCATCAAATAATTGCTGTTCGTATTCGGCAACTTCTTCCACCACCTCTTCTACAGGGCGCGGTGCTTTGTGGGTAATCGGGTCTTGGACAATATTGGCAATATCTTGACAGCTTTGCTGAAAAGTACGATTAATTTTTATTTTGAACCAGACTTTCCAGACTGCATATACGGCAATCAACAACAAAATCCATAACAATAGTTTTGCCATCTTGGTCTTCGCTCTTATTTCAGGCGTTTCAATAAAGTATAACCATTTCAGGGCTTAGCGTCTATTCGCTGCTGCACGCTTCAACGCTTATGCTTTAACAGATGATTCCATCCATGCATCGCTAAAAAGTGCAATGCTCAATTACACAATGATACCGATTGCCTTAAAAATAGGACTTGTGCTGCAGTATAACGCAGTAAAACACAACAATTTTCTGCTATTTCTTTAAACACTTTTCGCTTCCAATAGAGCCTTGTTTTTATCTATCACCCTAAGCCTAGATGATTAGAGCTGCACAAATTCAAGATGTCGCCAATTTGGTTGCGGTATTACACGCCAGTATTCGCTCTTGTATTCAAGATCATCAACGCAATGAAGCCAAAATTCAGGCATGGCTAGAAAATAAAAGCTATGAAAATATTTTAATGCTGCTGCATTACAACAATTGTTGGGTCTATGTCTTACAGCATGTGGTGGTTGGCTTTATTATGATGAGTGATCGCGGGCAAATTTTACAACATGCCATTGCCCCCGAAGTACAACAACGCGGTATTGGTCAAGCCTTGTTATTTGAAGCAATAAGCGATTTAAAGTGCAAAAATGTATCGCACATGAGTGTATTTAGCACACAGACTGCTTTAAGTTTTTATGAAAAAAATGGCTTTGAAATACAACCTCAAAAAATTAGCTATGGGCACTTCACACCCATGCTCAAACATCTCAATGGCGAACCCTTAGAGCACACTTAAAAAACAAACTTTCCAATATAGTGAACGCACATAAAAAAACCGCTTTCAGGTGAAAGCGGTTTTTTGGGGATGTGGATTCGATTTTATAAACGAATCTAATTTTATAAGCGAACTAGGGCAATAATTTTTTCTGCCAGTTCTTCTGTAGCTGTCGCAGTCAACTCTGCATCTGCACCACTGTTTACATCACTAATGACCACAATGCCCGTTTCGCGGAGTAATGCAACCTGCGCAGCATCTAAACCTGCTTTGGCAATGGCAACAATACCCTGCTGAATCAGCAAGCTTTCAAGTGCTTGTGCCTGTTCAAGTGCTTGGCTTGGTACACATACCGCTGCAGGTTTTTGACCCAAACGTGCAGCACGGTCTTCGGCTGTTACAGGTGTACTGTGTGCAGTCCATTCTACGCAAGCTTCAACCATACCTGCGCCAATGGTCACGTTATTTAAACGATCAATGAAAATAAACGAACCCGTATAACGACTGTCTTGATAACGGTCAAATACCACAGGCGCATCAAATTCGATGGTGACATTGGCAATTGCATTCAGTTCAAGCTGTTCAACCTGCACCTGTTCCAAAGTATTCACATTGGTACGGTAATGAATGGCTGTGACTTTTGCAGGCACAGTTTGTGTACCCACTTTTAAGTTATACAGCTTGCCAATAGATAGTGGCTGATCAGCCATCCACACCACAGTGGCATTTACAGCACGTGAAATTTCAGGACGCACTTGATCTTCACGCACCAACACATTACCACGTGAAATATCAATTTCATCGTTCAGTGTTAGGGTAACTGCTTGACCTGCAATTGCATGTTCAAGATTGCCATCAAAAGTCACAATCTCTTTTACTGTCGAGCTTTTACCCGATGGCAATGCCACAATGCGGTCACCCACATGAATATCGCCCAAAGCAATCGTGCCGCAGAAACCACGGAAGTCAAGGTTTGGACGGTTGACATACTGCACAGGGAAACGGAAATCATTTTGAGCCGAGTTACGGTTAATTTCTACCGACTCCAATGTTCCCATTAAAGTATCGCCTGTGTACCAAGGGGTATGCTCAGACTTGTTCACCACGTTATCGCCATTTAAGGCAGAAATTGGCGTGAAAATAATATTCGATGGTTTACGATCACCCAGTTGATTCACAAAGTTCGCATATTCCGTCTGAATTTCGTTAAATCGTGCTTCTGAATAATCCACCAAATCCATTTTATTGATGGCAACCACAATATTGTTAATGCCCAATAAACTAGAAATAAAAGTATGACGACGGGTCTGAGTTTGTACGCCATAACGCGCATCAATCAAAATAATCGCCAAGTCACAAGTCGATGCACCTGTTGCCATGTTACGTGTATATTGCTCATGCCCAGGTGTATCGGCAATGATGAACTTACGCTTTTCAGTAGAAAAATAACGATAAGCCACATCAATGGTAATGCCCTGCTCACGCTCGGCTTGCAAACCATCGACCAATAAAGCTAAATCAGGTGCATCGCCCGTAGTGCCGACTTTTTTCGAGTCACGAGTCACGGCTTGTAATTGATCTTCATAAATCAATTTTGAGTCATACAACAAACGACCAATTAATGTCGATTTACCATCGTCTACGTTACCGCAAGTTAAAAAGCGCAGTAGATCTTTGTTTTCGTGCTGTTTTAAATACGCCAAAATATCTTGGCTAATTAAATTCGATTGATGAGACATTGCTCAAAGCTCCACATATTTTTTAGAAATCGGTTTTTTAATCTTTAATCCCTCTAAATCTCCCTTTTATAAAGGGAGGCTTTGCTCCGCTTTTTATAAGTCCCTCTTTATAAAGAGGGGTTTGGGGAGATTTTTCAGGAGAGATTAGAAGTAACCTTCTTGCTTTTTCTTTTCCATCGAGCCAGCTTCATCGTGGTCAATCATACGACCCTGACGCTCTGAACTGGTTGCCAATAACATTTCCTGAATAATTTCAGGCAAGGTATTCGCTTCTGATTCGACTGCACCCGTAAGTGGATAACAACCTAAAGTACGGAAGCGTACCGATTTCATTTGTGGAACTTCACCTTCTAGCAACGGCATGCGTTCGTCATCGACCATAATTAAAGTGCCGCTACGCTCAACGACAGGACGTTCTGCAGCCAAATACAACGGTACTAATGGAATACTTTCGAGGTAAATGTATTGCCAAATATCCAATTCAGTCCAGTTAGACAATGGGAACACACGAATACTTTCGCCTTTATTGACCTTGCCATTATACAAATTCCACAATTCAGGACGCTGATTTTTCGGGTCCCAACGATGTTTTGCATCACGGAAAGAATAAACACGTTCTTTGGCACGTGATTTTTCCTCATCACGACGCGCGCCACCAAATGCCGCATCAAAACCGTATTTATCTAAAGCTTGTTTTAAGCCTTGGGTTTTCATGATGTCGGTATATTTAGAACTGCCATGATCGAATGGGTTAATGTTGGCATCTACCCCTTCTTTATTTTGATGAACAATCAAGTCAAAACCGTGCTGTTTTGCCATGTTGTCACGGAAAGTGATCATGTCTTTGAATTTCCAGCCTGTATCCACATGTAACAGTGGAAATGGCAGTTTCGCTGGATAGAATGCTTTTAAAGCCAAATGCAACATTACCGCTGAATCTTTACCAATCGAATACAACATGACTGGATTTTCAAACTCGGCTGCAACTTCACGGATAATATGAATACTCTCAGCTTCAAGCTGTTTAAGATGAGTAAGTCTTTCCTGATTTATTGACATTGATCACACCAGATGTACTTAAACTTGTGTACGAATAACACAGATAGAATTTGATTTTCATTATAGTGACTTAGTTATGCAGACTATTGCTTGTTTTATTATATTTATATGCAAAAAGCTCATATAAAAGAAAACCAATAAGCAGTATAAGTTTTATTTAATCAATAGTTTATTCCATCATATATTGAAATTTAACGTCATTCTCGCTACGTTTGATACATACAAATCGCGCTTACAAGCTGCTCATTTTTGAATAACTTCATAGATTATTCATCTAATTCAGTGCTTCAAGCATGAACAAAAAATGCTTAAAGTAAAAACATATTTTTTTATTTTTAAGATGCTCCCATGCCACAGATTGAACAGATCAAATCCAAACTTGAACAGGCGCAGCTGGCTGGTTTTTTGTATCAGCACAGCCCTGAGCTACTCGTCCTACAAGAGCCTTTAAACGATGATGCTTCAATGCTGAATGTTTTTGTGCAACATGAACTCAGTGCAGATCAGATTGGGCTGCAATTTGGTTTGCGTTGCCGTGATCAACAACTCTCCTTTTTAATAGGCGTGACGCATAGCAATCAAGACCGCAGCTATGAAATTGGTGCGGGCAATTTAAAGGCCGAACAAAAAGCCTTTAACTTAATGTATGCATTTTATAATTATCCTAAAGGTTTTTATTTGGTAGATGTGCCTTTAAATGCAACCACGGCAGAACTGCATCAAGCGATTAAAACGCAATTATTTTCTCAAGAAAAACTGGATTTCTTAAACACTGCTATTAAAACCAACCCCATGGGTACACAAGTAACTTGGATGAAAGCGCATATTTTGCAGCAAGCTTTAGAGATGAAAGTACGGATTCAAACGGCGTTGTTATAAGCATCATCACTTTAAGTTTCTGCGGATTACGCAAGATGCACTTAAACCCCGCCAAAACTGGTTGATTGATTAAACTCGAAATTATCGTATACTGTACATATACACAATACACTTGGATACTAAGGCTTGATTAAGAGTTTTAAACATAAAGGTCTTCAGGCTTTTTTCCAAACTGGTTCAACAGCAGGTATTCAAGCAGCGTATTCTACAAAATTACGTTTAATACTTGCAGCACTACATGCTGCATCTACGGTGAATGATTTGCGAACTCCACCCAATTGGCGTTTACATAAATTGAGTGGAAATCTACAAGATCAATGGTCACTAACAGTAAATGGTAATTGGCGTGTAATTTTTAAATTTGAAGATGGTGATGTCTACATTGTAGATTATTTGGATTATCACATAGCTTCTAGCGCAGGAGTACAAAGATGAATATGATGTTTAATGCACCTCATCCGGGCGAAATGTTGCGCGAATATATTGGTGAAACTTCTGTGACTGAAGTGGCTCAAGCACTTGGAGTGACACGTGCAAACCTATCTCGCATTTTGAATGGTCATACTGGAATTTCTGCAGATATGGCGATTCGTTTGAGTGAAGCCTTAGAAACCTCACCAGAGTTTTGGTTGAATTTACAAATGCAGCATGATTTATGGCTTGCCAGTCAACGCCAGCGACCTATGATCAAAAAATTGGTGGCAAGTGTTTAACTTTAAGTTACAACAAAAAAACAACCTGCATTTCTGCAGGTTGTTTTTTATGTCGTCAACGATGCGCTAAAACTTAGTTTTTATGACGCATGTGTGGGAATAAAATCACATCACGGATACTCGCAGCGTTGGCAAACAACATTACCAAACGGTCAATCCCGATGCCCTCACCTGCAGTTGGTGGTAAGCCGTATTCCAAAGCTTCAACAAAGTCTGCATCGTAATGCATCGCTTCATCATCGCCTGCGTCTTTTTCTGCAACCTGTGCTTGGAAACGCTCAGCTTGGTCAATCGGGTCATTTAATTCTGAGAAACCATTCGCCAATTCACGACCACCAATAAAGAACTCAAAACGGTCAGTAATGTGTGGGTTATCGTCATTACGACGTGCCAAAGGCGACGTTTCTGCAGGATATTCTGTAATGAAAGTCGGCTGACGTAATTGAGTTTCTACGGTTTCTTCAAACACGATGGTTTGTAGTTTGCCCAAACCAAAACCAGGCTTCACCTGTTCTTTCAATTCTTCCTGCACAAATTTAGCCAAGAAATCACGGTCATTAACATTTTCTGGCGTGAATTGTGGATTATGCTCAAGAATGGCATCAAACATAGAAATTTTCTTGAATGGGCCTTTGAAGCTATACACTTCATCGCCATACGGCACATCGGTAGTACCCAAAATATCCAAAGCCAGTTTTTCTAGCATTTGCTCAGTCAATGCCATCAAATCTTTATAGTCGGCATAAGCTTGGTAGAATTCGATCATGGTAAATTCAGGGTTATGACGTGTAGACACCCCTTCATTACGGAAGTTACGGTTAATTTCAAACACACGTTCAAAACCGCCAACCACTAAACGCTTTAAATATAATTCAGGCGCAATACGCAAGAATAACGGCATATCTAAAGCATTATGATGCGTTTCAAATGGACGTGCCGATGCACCGCCAGGAATCACATGCATCATTGGCGTTTCAACTTCCATAAAACGCTGTTCAGTTAAAAATGCACGAATACCCGAAACCACTTTGGCACGAATTTCAAAGGTTTTACGGGTGTCTTCATTTACGATTAAGTCTAAATAACGCTTACGATATTTCGCTTCGGTATCGCTTAAACCATGATATTTGTCTGGTAATGGACGTAAAGATTTGGTCAACAATTCAAAATGTTGAATATGAACATATAAATCGCCTTTGCCTGAACGACCAATATAGCCTTTCACTGCGATAATATCGCCCAAATCTAGGCTCTTGATCGTCTCTAATGTTTCAGCACTAAGTTCTTTACGCGCCACATACAACTGAATACGACCTGTCATGTCTTGAATTACGATGAATGAACCGCGGTTCAACATCACACGACCTGCTACAGACACATACACTTTTTCGCCTGCTTCAATTTCTTCTTTAGAAACTTCTGCGAATTGTGCCTGCAAATCTTCTGCGTAGTTTTCACGCTTAAACGTATTTGGCCAAGGGCTAGTTCCCTTCGCCTGCGCTTGTTCTTGAATTTGCTTTAACTTGGCATGACGCTGCGCAATTAAATCGTTTTCGGAAATAGTGGGTTCAGAAGTCGATTGAGCGTTATGTTGCGTCATCTCTGCCTCGAATAATTACTAAAAAAAGAAGTTCAATAGAATAGCAGATTTAGACACGATTTCGTATGCCTTCTCTGACTCGAGCAATTTATTTTTTAAATTGCCACTTGCTTTTGTGATTTTTTGTAGACTTAGACCAAAAGCTAACTTCTTTCTCAGGCTAAGCGCACTACAATATTGTTCAGAAAATAGATGAAAAAGACCGTATTTTGCTGTTTTTAAACCTGCTTATGTATCAGTCTAAATATTTTATTTTCTATCCACTTTATCTTTAGGCTCAGTTTGACTCAAGATGTTTAACTTTGTGAATCTGACAATGAATACATGTGCTTTAAAAGTCTTGTTTTTACATGGATTAGATTCCTCGCGGGAGTCGACTAAATTCCATGCCATAGATGCAAAACAAAAATTTTGTATCAATGTCGATTATCGCAACTTAAATTATCAAACTGTTGCCGATTTTTATCACAATATCATTCAAAAAATTAAGCCTGAAATTTTGGTGGGACATAGTCTAGGCGGCTATTGGGCACTCAAAATGTCTTTGTCGCACCATATTCCGTGTGTGGTGGCAAATCCAAGTTTAGCTCCCACGTTTCGCAATGACTATCCTGCAATTTCAGATGATGACTTGCAGCACGATATTCCACAATTGGCTTATTTAGAATTGGGCGATGAAATTTTGGATATGCATGCCGCGCAAGCATTTTTAGAAAACTATATGCAGACCTCTACTTTTGAGTCTGGGCATCATCGCTTATTGCATCCAGAAAATATTAATTCTTGTATTCAGCAAATCGAACAAGCTTATCTTGCCAAATAAAGTCAAAGCTATCCATTAAAAATAATCAATTAAACATCACCCATTAAAAAAGCCTGATCACAACTATGGAGATCAGGCTTTTTTACAGCAGTTACAATAACTTAAAAGGATTAAGCCACTGCTTGTTCTGGTTTAGATTTATTGTCCAATACGGACCAAATATCTAAACCTAAATTTTTGTGTAAATCTGGTAAGTCTAGGAAAATGCTTGCACCTAAAACTTGATGATTACATTTTTCAGCCAATTGTTTCACTGCTTTTAAAGTGCCACCTGTCGCCAATACATCATCTACAATAATGACTTTTTGCGCTTGCACATCGGCAGCCATTTCTAAACGGTCTAAACCGTATTCTAAGCTATAACCCACACCCACAACTGGTGGTGGCAATTTACCTGCTTTACGCACAAGTACCAAACCTTTGCCTGTACGCTGTGCCAAAAGGCTCGCCAATACAAAACCACGTGCTTCTACTGCAATAAAGCTTTCAACTTCAGCTAATTTTTCTGCAGGAATGCTGGCAATTAAAGCATCTGTTAATGAATCCAAATTATTCATAAACAAAGGCGTTAAATCATAAAAATCTACGCCTGGTTTTGGAAAATGAGGAACTGTACGAATATGCGACCACAAAAAAGTAGACAAATTGCTCATGGAAGATCAGAAATGTGACTAAAGAATGGTTGAATTTTACCGTTTATTTTCACATAAGGCTAGTGATCGAATCGGCAAGACTGCCATCAATCACGCATCAAAACACTACAAGGTTTTGATTTATATAAACTTTAATATACTTAAAAATATTAATATATATTTATTCCATAATAAAATAGCAAAAATATAAGACTTTTACTGTACGACCAAGGTCTTAAATGGCATTTAAACGCATAAAAACGTAATTTTTCCTGCAGCCATTCTCTCATTACAATGCTGTATCTATATCAAAAGAGGTCTTTTCTGCGCGGTTATGTCCCATGCAGCTATTCATTCTATAAAAGCACAGATTAAAATCGCTTATTTACTTTACTTTAGCCGTATAACTGCGTAAAAATTTAATCAAATAGATATATCATACAACTAGTCGTAGATAAGTTTTTTGCTGATCTGGAAATTTAAAGATCGGTTTATGGAGAATTGAATGAAAAAGTATCAATGCATCGTTTGTGGATGGATTTATGACGAAGCAGAAGGCTGGCCTCAAGATGGTATTGTGGCAGGTACATTATGGGAAGATATTCCTGATGACTGGACTTGCCCAGACTGCGGCGTTTCAAAAGCTGATTTTGAAATGATTGAAGTTTAAGACCACGAAAAGACCATGTCCGATGGTCTTTTTTTAACGCCAATTTCTATGCCCTCATTTGGAGTACACCTTATGCATCCTATCGTTATTATTGGTTCAGGCATGGCAGGTTATACTGTTGCACGCGAGTTTCGTAAGCTAAATGCAGAACAAGAGTTAGTCATGATTTGTGCAGATGATGCTGCCAATTATGCCAAACCAACTTTATCTAACGCATTGGCGGGCAATAAAGCCCCTGCTCAAATTGCATTGGGCGATGCAGCTAAAATGGCAAGCCAACTCAATATGCGTATTGAAACCCACACTTGGGTTAAAGCAATTGATGCAGAAGCGCATGTACTTGAATTAGAAAAAGAGGGTGTAAGCAGCCAACAACCTTATTCTAAATTGGTTTTGGCAGTGGGTGCGAATCCTGTACGTTTAGCCATTGCGGGCGATGGCAGTGATGACATTCATGTGGTAAATAATTTAAGTGATTACACCGCATTTCGCCAACAGCTTGAACAACGTCAAGACAAACGTGTGGTGATTTTAGGTGCAGGTTTAATTGGTTGTGAATTTGCCAATGACTTGCAGCAAACAGGACACCAAGTCACGGTGATTGACCTTGCACCACAACCACTAGGTCGTTTATTGCCGGATTATGTAGCCAGTGCTTTTAAACAAAACCTAGAAGAAACGGGTATCCATTTTGTATTGGGTACAACCGTTGAAAAAGTTTCGAAAATTAAAAATGACGACTATTTAGTGACCATTACCAGTGGTCAGTCTTTAATTGCCGATGTGGTACTGTCTGCCATTGGTTTACAACCAAACATTGCTTTGGCTAAAACAGCAGGCATCGAAACCAGTCGTGGGGTCTTAACCAATGCGCAACTTGAAACCAGCCAAGCTGATATCTATGCAGTAGGTGACTGTGCGGAAGTGAATGGTATTTTATTGCCGTATGTGATGCCAATCATGCAGCAAGCACGTGCCTTAGCCAAAACCTTAAATGGTGAAACTACTCAGGTACACTACCCTGCCATGCCTGTTGCAGTGAAAACACCTGCTGCACCACTGACCGTTTTACCTGCGCCACTAGGGGTAGATGTCAACTGGCATACCGAAGAATTTGACGATGGCATGATTGCCAGAGCCTATGACCAAACCGATACCTTACGTGGCTTTGTCCTATTAGGCGCAACAGCGGCCAAACAACGCTTGAGTTTGACCAAATTAGTGCCAGACTTATTGCCTGTATCGGAATAAAATAAAAACAATAAAGGGCGATTGATTTCGCCCTTGCCTGACATGAGGATCACAACATGAATAGTGCACTTCAGTTCACCACATCGCCCTATACGGCATTTATGCACGAAACCAAAGTCGATTTAGGCAACGGAATTCAGCTGCATGTCGAAGTGGGCGGCAAAACTGAAGATCCACCTATTTTGCTGATTATGGGTTTAGGCGCACAAATGTTGTACTGGCCCGATTTCTTTTGTAAATCACTGATTGATCAGGGCTATCGTGTCATTCGCTATGACAACCGCGATATTGGTTTGTCATCCAAAATTCGCCACAAAGGTCCACGTCTGAACACCTATAAAATGATGGGGCGTTTTAGCTTAGGTCTGCAAAACCACGGTGCGCCTTATAACTTATTTGATATGGCGGATGATGCTGCATTGCTATTAGAGCGCTTAGGCATTGAAAAGACCGAGGTGATTGGTGCTTCTATGGGCGGCATGATTGCCCAAATTTTGGCTGCCAAATATGCAGATCGCGTGAATAATTTAGGCTTATTATTTACCAGTAATAACCAGCCTTTTTTACCACCACCATTTCCGAAACAACTGTTCAGTTTGCTAGAAAGACCAAAATCGCAAGATGAAAATGGCATTGTTGATCATAGTTTAAAACTCTTTAAGGTGATAGGCTCACCAGGCTATGTGAATCAACTCGAAGCGATGCAAACTGCACGCAAATTATATCAGCGAAGTTATTACCCTGCGGGTGTACTTCAACAGTTTTTAGCAATATTATGTACAGGCTCGTTGCTACAACTGGACAAACAAATTCAGCAACCTACCCTTGTGGTACATGGTTCGCAAGATCGTTTGCTCCCACCAGGGCATGGTAAGGCTGTTGCGAAAGCGATTCCGGGCGCTAAGTTTGAATTAATCAAAGGAATGGGGCATGATATTCCTCCACACTTTATTCCTCATCTTAGCGAACTGTTTGCTCACCACTTTAAATCATAATCATTAGGACACTATGGCTGCATTACCATCTTTAAGACAGCTGTCATACCTCGTTACACTGTCTGAAACGTTACATTTTACAGAAGCGGCTCGCCGTTCTTTTGTAACTCAGTCGACTTTGTCTGGCGGTATCATGGAACTGGAGCGCCTGCTTGGCGGCGTACTGGTAGAACGTGATCGACAGAATGTACGTTTAACCCCATTGGGTGAACAAGTCGTAGCACGCGCCCGTGTTCTGTTAGCAGATGCACAGGACTTAATGCGTTTAAGCCGTGAAATGAGTGAGCCTCTCACAGGTGATTTACACTTAGGCGTGATTCCAACCATTGCCCCATTTATTTTGGCGCAACTGTTAGATGAAGTGCATAAGCAGCTACCTAAAATTCAATTGCATTTACACGAAGCGCAAAGTGAAAAAATTGTCGAAAAACTGGAACACGGCAATTTAGATATGGTGGTGTTAGCCCTGCCATTCGATACGCGTGGTTTGAAAGTGGCTGAAATTTCTAAAGAAGATTTGTTCTTGGTTTATCACAAGGGCGATCAAAAATCGGCGCAGGCCAATTCTTTAGATGATTTGGATTTATCGCGTTTAATGCTGCTTGAAGAAGGTCATTGCTTACGTGATCACACTTTAAGTGCTTGCCCGATTGGTGAACGCAAAAACGATCATCGTTTAAAAGCCAGCTCTTTGCCGACCTTGGTTGAAATGGTGTCTGCAAATTTAGGCTTTACCCTATTGCCTGAAATTGCAATTCATAATGCCATGATCAAATCGAATCCAGATTTACAGATCAAAAGTATTGAGGCTGCACCAAGCCGTACTTTGGCTTTAGTGACGCGTAAAAGCACGCCATTACAAAGTGAATTTGACGTTTTGCTGCAGATTTTACAGAAAATCACTCAAAACGCAGTCTAAATTTAGACACACGATCCAACATTTCATTAAGGAGCCAACATGGCTCCTTTTTTATTTTTCGTTCAAAAATGCGTATTGTTTTTGCAGTTCACTATGATTTAAGTGACTTATAAATATGAATAAGTTTTAAAATGTGAGATTCATCACAAATTCAACAATTCACTCTTACCACTGAACGAAAGAACGGTATCGAGTTACATTACTCACGTTTTCAACACATTTCAAAAAAAATATTCAGCAACAATTACTTATATTTACCATTTTTATATAAAAATCACTATATTTAAGGATATTCAGTTACAGCAATATCACGCACAATCTATTTATCAAAATTATTTATAGAACAGCACAGGAGTAATTGCCATGATTCACAGAGATCTCATTTTACCTGTACCTGTTCTGCTGATTGATGATCAGGTAGAAGCACTAAAAAATTTAAGCCACATTTTACAAAATTTTGGCTACCCTAAAGAGGTTTTGCTTTGTAGCTCATCGCTCGCAAATGCAGTGTTGATGGTGCAGCAACATTTACCTAATTTGGTATTTATCAATTTACAGTCTTGGTCAAAAGCTCAAATTGATTTTATTCAAAATCTCAAACATTTCCGTAAAGACACCTTAATTGTGGCAGTGCTGCCTTCCAGTATGCCCAAACAATTGCTACAAGCCATCCATTTAGGCATTTCAGCCTATGTCTTTAGCGACCAATCTGCTACAGGCATGCAAAACCAGATTCGCACTATTTTACGTGGTGGCTCACCGCTAGATGTCAACTTGGCCAATGAAATTTTAGCCTGCGAACAATCCATTGTCGCACATGGCCATTCTTTGGCACTCTCTAAAACTGAACATGAAATATTGGCGCTTTCAGGACAAGGTTTGCCCTCACAACAAGTCGCAGCCAACTTGCATGCTTCGGAACAACTGGTGCATGGTTATGTGAAAAGTATTTATCGGAAAATTATGAATGCGGATGATGCGATGTGCTGTTTTTCTTAAGCTGATCAATATAAAAGATAAATCAAAAACATAAGTATTAAATAAGCATCAAACAATTAATTAGAAACAAAAAAGAGCGATGTCTGGCATCGCTCTTTTTACCTGTTATAAATGCTTTAAACTAAACAATACTATCGGTCAGTATACGCTGCGCATTGTGTGGCTCTTCACCCTCAGCTGCTTTTACACGCACCCAAGTTCCATCACCCTGCAACAACCACGCCTGTTGATTGTCTTGCATGTAGGTCAATAAACCTTGCTCATAAATACGCTTTTTCAAGGCAGGATCTTCAATTGGGAAACACGCTTCAACACGGTTAAATAAGTTACGATCCATCCAGTCAGCACTTGAACAATAAATACGTGGATTGCCATTATTAGAGAAATAATAGACACGGGTATGTTCAAGGAAACGTCCGACAATCGAACGCACACGGATATTTTCCGATAAGCCCGGCAAACCTGGGCGCAAGCAGCAAATTGAACGGATGATGAGATCAATTTGCACACCCGCCTGAGACGCCTCGTACAATTTATTGATCAATTGCATTTCAGTCAGTGCATTCACTTTCACAATAATTTGTGCGGGCTTACCTGCTTTAGCATTGGCAATTTCTTCATCAATATAATTCACCAACTGTGCGTGCAGGGTAAATGGTGCATGCAACAACTTTTTCAGTTTTGCCATTTTACCCATGCCTGTTAGCTCTTGGAAAATACGATGCACATCTTCACACAGCTCTTTGTCTGTGGTCAGTAAACCATAGTCGGTATAAATACGCGCATTGCCTGCGTGGTAGTTACCTGTGCCTAAATGTACATAACGCACCAATTTATTATTTTCACGGCGCACCACCAAAATCATTTTGGCGTGGGTTTTATACCCCACAATACCGTACACAACCACAGCGCCCGCTTCTTGCAACACGTTAGCCACAGCAATGTTAGATTCTTCATCAAAACGTGCACGCAGTTCAATCACCGCAGTCACTTCTTTACCGTTTCGTGCAGCCTCTGCAAGCACTTGTACAATTTCAGAATCTGCGCCACTACGATATAAAGTTTGTTTGATTGCCAAGACTTGTGGATCACGTGCAGCTTCACGCAGCAAGTTAATCACGGGTGCAAAAGATTCAAACGGATGGTGTAATAAAATGTCTTGCTTTTGCATCGCTGAAAAAATATTTTCAGACTTTTTTAACACCTTTGGAATGGCGGGTGTATGTGAATCATAACGTAAATGTGGACGTTTAAAATTAGACAATAAACGCGCCAAGTTCACTGGGCCATCTACTTTATAAAGTTGTTCTTCTTCAAGATCGAACTCATCTAGCAAATAATCATAAATGGCTTTCGGGCAGTTGTGCGTTACTTCTAAACGTACCGCACGACCAAAACGGCGTGAGTTTAATTCGCCTTTTAGGGCTTTGGCCAAGTCTTCTACATCTTCATTTAACGCCAAATCTGCATTACGGGTCACACGGAATTGATAGCATCCAGTCGCAGTCATGCCCGGGAATAAGTCAGACACATGCTCATGAATAATTGCTGAAAGCATGACGTGGTGCTCTTTACCGCCTGTAAATTCATCGGGTAAACGCACTACACGTGGTAATGAACGTGGTGCAGGAACAACCGCCAAATCAATTTGACGACCAAAAGCATCTTTCCCTTCTAAAGTCACAATAAAATTCAGACTTTTATTGACCAAACGTGGAAATGGATGTGCAGGGTCTAGGCTAATTGGGGTTAATACAGGGGCAACTTGCTCTTGGAAATATTTTTTCACCCATGCCGATTGTGCAGGGGTTAATTCACCACGACGTAAGAAACAAATGTCTTCTTCACGTAATTTTGGCAAAATTTCCTGATTTAAAATACGGTACTGGCGTTCAATAGCAGCATGTGCTGTTTTAGAAATTTGATCTAACACCTGCTTAGGGGTTAAACCATCTGGACTACGGCTTTCATTGCCCAAGTCCAATTGTTCCATCATGCCCGCAACACGAATTTCAAAAAACTCATCCAAGTTACGTGAAAAAATCAGCAGGAAGTTCATGCGTTCCAACAAAGGATGCAACGGATCGACAGCTTGCTCAAGCACGCGTAAATGGAAATCTAAAATAGACAGTTCGCGGTTAATGTAGCGATCATTATATGTATATTCTGTTTGCGCAGGAGTCGCGCCTGTTGCCGTATTCATACCCACCTATGCTTTTTTAAAATGTTTGGCACTGCTACAAGTATGCTTCAATTTTGTGACATTTTCATAAAAAAAGCCTAAAAAATTAGGCTTTGTGGATATTTTCACATTTTATAGTTTGTTTTCGCTCAATTTAGGGAATTTCCGCATAACGCATATAGCGCTGCACCATCTGTTTACGGGCTTTTAATGCCCCCGCATTACGATGTTCCTGAAAATATTTTGGATTGGTTAAAATCGCAGCCAAGAAAATTGCTTGATCACGGCTTAAACTTTTTGCACTTTTGCCAAAATAATGCTGTGCCGCAGCTTCGGCACCATAAATATTATCGCCAAATTCTACCGAGTTGAGATAGACCTCTAAAATACGCTGCTTTGACCACATGCGTTCCATCATCCATGTCGCCACAACTTCTTGCCCTTTACGCAAAAAAGATCGCTTATTGTATAAAAACAAATTCTTGGCGAGCTGCTGAGAAATTGTGGAACCACCTGCAACAACCTTGCCTTCATCTTTGTTCCGTTCCAGCGCAGTTTGAATACCTTCCCAGTCAAAGCCATGATGTTGCATAAATTTGCCATCTTCGGCAGTCACTACAGCACGTTTTAAGTTGTCACTGAGTTGGTCATAGTCGCGCCATTGGTGTTGAATAGGCTTGCTCGGTTCAGCCCAATAATCCAAACGCATCATCATGGTCGATTGCACAGGCTGCGTACGCCACCACACCAAGCTGCTAAAAATCCATAATTGAACCAAAAGCACCACACTAACAAGAATTAACAAAGTTCGTATAAAAAAAGCTTTCATCTTGGTGCATGGCTCCTGAAGCGTTATTTTTTCGTGTTAAGCTTAGATTGATCACTACGACACAATATTCAAATATATGTCCCAACATCCCCCAAACCTGCGCAACAATAAAGTT
This sequence comes from Acinetobacter sp. YH12131, assembly GCF_013418635.1. NCBI lineage: Bacteria > Pseudomonadati > Pseudomonadota > Gammaproteobacteria > Moraxellales > Moraxellaceae > Acinetobacter > Acinetobacter sp. YH12131. The sequence continues at coordinate 193,763 of NZ_VPBQ01000001.1, read as the reverse complement.
GAAATTCACCTGTGGTGGATTACCGCAGCCCTGATTGCAATAAACGTGGCTTTGTTTGCATGGCAAGTGCTCAACGGCATGAACATTAGCAATCCTAGCCCGCAAGATGCAATACGCTGGGGTGCTGATTATGCACCTTTAACCTTTTTGGCGGAACCCATTCGCCTGTTCAGCAGCATGTTTTTTCATTTCGGTTTAGTACATTTAATGTTAAATATGTGGGCCTTGTATATTTTTGGCAGCGTCAGTGAACAGTTGTTTGGGCGTGTCTATTTTATAGTGTTATATGTTTGCGCAGGTTTGATGGGTAGCCTGCTTAGTGGCTATGTCAGCATTCAAGACAGCTATACCCTGCTCGAACAAGGTGTCGCTAATCCAAAGCTGTTACCTAGCGTGGGTGCAGGTGCATCGGGTGCAGTGATGGGACTTGGAGCTGCACTGACGGTATTGGCGTTATTGCCCCAATTACCTCGCCAAAAATTTCTGTTGGATGGCAAGACTTTGGTGATGGTGATGGCACTGAACTTAGGTATGGGCTTTATGATCAGTGGCATTAATAATGCTGCACATATTGGCGGCATGCTCATGGGCGCAGCCATGACAATCATTTGGTACCTTGGACAACGCAGCAAACACAGTAACTTAGTGAACAGTTTTGCGATGCTCCTTGCACCATTGGGTTGTGCTGCATTTTACTGGTATTGCCATAAACTGCTTGCTCCAATTCAACCCCTTTGGCAAGAACTGCTTAGCATGATGCAACGCAGTCTGGGTTGAACAATCAACCTTTACAGCAAGTAAAACAACATCAACTAGAGATGAATCAGGACTGATTCATCTCCCTTAAACTTTGCAGTGGCGGAATATCGCATAAATAACTTAAACGATAACGTCCAATCAAGGCACACAGCACGGTCATAAATACAGGCAAAATCAGCCAGATTTCCCAATGTGGTTGCAGCATTAAATCCATGCGGTAACTGGCAACAGCACTAATGACTTCGGCAAATAAACACGCCACTATTCCCGCTATAAAGCCCATAAAACCGATTTCCAGACTCAACATACGTTTGAGTTTTTGTTTAGAACTACCAAAAGAACGCAGTAATGCGACTTCGCGTTTGCGCTCATCCATCAGCAAGTTTAAACACGCGATTAATACCAACAGCCCAGACACACTCACCAAAATGGCTAAAATGGTGATGATCTGCACCAACACATTCACAATGCGTTTAATTTCATCCAAAATTAGGCTGACATCAATAAACACTGTGTTGGCAAATTGCTGAATCAATTGAATTAGTTTCGGTTTATCTGCTTCAGGCACATAGAAACTGCCCAAATAACTGCCTGCATTTTCATCCATAGTGTGCGGTGAAAAAATAAAGAAAAAATTTGGACTAAAGCTTTCCCACTCCACCGTACGCAGATTAATCACTTCGGCTTCAAGTATGCCTTCAGGCAAACTAAAACTGAGTCGATCACCAATTTGAATGCCCAACTCGGCAGCCGTATCTGCTTCTACTGACACTTGTCCCACTGCACTGAAATTGGCTTGCCCATTTACAATGATATTATCGGCAGGATAACGGTCAGACTGTGTCAGGTTGAGTTCGCGTCTTAACGTATTGCTTTGCTGAATTAAGGCGTCGGCAAAAGGTTGATCATTTTTGGCGACCAAACGCCCGCGTATATTTGGATAAAGTGGCGTGCTGTGCCACTGCTGCTGCGTTAATTGTTGTTGAAACTCAGGCATATCAAACGGTGGCAAGCCGTAAACAAACTGATTGGGTGTTCCTTCGGGCAATTGCTGCTGCCAACGATCTAGCAGGTCGGTACGCAACACTGCAAGTACCGTAATTAAACTTAATCCTAAAGCCAATGCAGTAATTTGAAATGCCGTGACAGCAGGCGCACGAATATACGCTGCGAGTCTGCCTTTAGAATGACGCAATAATTTTAATAAACTCCACACCACTCCATACAGCAATACGCACAGCGCAATAATCGCACCAATCACCCATGTACTAAGCACTAAACTTTCGGTCAAGACCATACAAAATACGATTAGACTTAGCGTCCCTGTAAGCAACATCCACCACCAAGCGCGCATGCTTTTGTCTTGTTGGCGAATCACGCGAATCGGTGCGGTATTCAGCAATTGCAATAAATTAGGCAGCACAAAACCCAACAACACCACAGCACTGGTGAGCATGGCGATTGGCAATGGCCCAAGCAACATTGCCATGGCTGAAAATTGAATTTCCAGGTGCGGAATCAGTTGCAGCATGATTTGCAACAAAGCATAGCCCAACGTCACGCCCAAAATACTGCCAATGCCCATAGCGATACTTAAGACCAAAGCCAGCAACGCCAAATAAGCGGCTAAAATTTGTCGTTTACTTGCACCAATACAACGTAATAAGGCGATATGATCCTGATTTTGTTGCACATAGCGCTGACTGGTCAACCCAATCGCAATGCCACACAATAAAATGGTCAGGATGTTAGCCAACTGCAAAAAGGTGTCTAAATTGGCAATTGGGCGCATTAAGCGCGTATTGCCTTCACTGGCATTACGTAGTCTTAAACTGCTTTGTTCTTCAAAGTTTTGTTCAGGGCTAGCGCTCTGCTGCACCTGTGCAGGCTGCTGTGTATGTGTTTTAAAGTACTGCTCAAAATTTTGTGTATCTTTGGCGCTGCCTGCCAACAACAAACGATAATCTATGCGGCTACCCACTTGAATTACGTGGGTACGTGCTACATCTGCCTGTGAAATAATCACTGTCGGCGAAAAACCTGAAAAACCGAGTTCCTGATTGGAGTCATGTTCAATTTTGGCAGTTACGGTAAATGCTGCATCGGCAATATTTACTGTTTCACCCAGTTTAACGTGAAGTAAATCCATAGCACGTTGGCTTAGCCAAATTTCGCCAGACTGAATCTTGTCCGCTGCAGGATTGACCCGTAATTCACCGCGTAACGGAAAATTGTGCTCAATCGCTTTGACATTCACCATCACAAATTGTGCTTGAGTATGTGCCATCGAACTAAATACAGTCACATGCGACTGTTGTAACTGATGTGCAGTCGCCTGATCCTGCCAGTCTTGTGCAATGGGTTCATTGTCGCTCAGGACTAAATCACCCGCCAACATTTCTGCCGCTTGCAACGCTACAGCATTTTGAATTTGCTCATTGCTAAACTTTAAGGCTGTGGTCGCGCTAATCGCTAAAGTCAGCGCAATAATCAGTAAATAGACACCACTGCTTTTAAAACTCTGCTTTAACAGTGGATGAAATAATGCGTTCATTTCATCCTCCTGTTATGGCAGCGGTTGGCTTAGCTGCAAATTGCTCAACCAATTGCCCATCAATTAAAGCGTAATGGCGCTGACATTGTGCCGCCAGTTTCGGGTCATGCGTGACCAACACCAAAGTTGTGCCCAACTCACGGTTCAATTCAAATAACAATTGCTCAATTTCAGTTGCAGTTTCACCATCCAAGTTTCCTGTCGGTTCATCGGCAAAAATAATTTTAGGTTCACGAATTAAAGCACGCGCAATGGCGACACGTTGTTGCTCGCCTCCCGAAAGCACTTTCGGCGTTTGCTGTGCCTGACGCTCTAAACCGACACGTTTCAGCAAATTCAGCGCTTTTTGTTCAGCTTCTGCATATTTAAATTTTTCCTGTAAACGCAGGGGCAACATCACATTTTCCAGTGCAGTTAAATGTGGCAACAACTGAAAAGACTGAAACACAAAACCAATATGCTTTAAACGAACTTCTGCACGTTGTTCTTCATTTAATTCTGCAATCGACTCACCACAAATCAGCAATTTTCCACTACTGGCTTGATCTAAAGTTGCCAAAATACCCAATAAGGTCGATTTTCCCGAACCCGAACGACCAGTAATAGCAACTTGTTCGCCTGCCTGAATATCGAGGTTTAAATTCTCAAAAATGGTCAATTGTTTTTGTGCAAGTTGTATCTTTTGTGTCAAATTTTGGGCAGAAATAATCGTTTGTGGCATGATATTAGATTCTTTAGTGTTTTGAGTCATACGTTTCCCATTATGCAAAATCGCAATCTAACTAGTCGTGTCTTCCCGCGTGTGTTGCTGCTCGGACTATGTTTCAGCCCACTCGTGGTATCTGCAAAAACCATTATGATTGTAGGTGACAGCTTAAGTGCAGGTTACGGCATACAACCACAACAAGGTTGGGTTCACTTATTGCAAAAACGTTTAGAACAACAGTATCCGAAACAGCATAAAGTGGTCAATGCAAGTGTCAGTGGCGAAACCACCAGTGGTGCTTTGGCGCGTCTGCCTAAATTGCTGCAGACCCATCGTCCAGACGTTGTAGTCATTGAGTTAGGCGGAAATGATGGCTTGCGTGGACAACCGCCACAAATGATTCAAAAAAATTTAGCGAACTTAATTCAGCATAGCCAAAAAGCCAAAGCGAAAGTGGTGATTTTTGGGATGAAAATGCCGCCAAATTACGGCTCGGCGTATAGCAAAGCATTTGAAAATAACTATAAAGTGGCGAGTCAGCAATATAAAGTCAAATTACTGCCATTTTTTATGGAAGGTATTGCGGGCAATAAGCAATTGATGCAAAAAGATTTAATTCATCCAAATGCCAAAGCTCAGCCTATTTTGCTAAATAATGCTTATCCATATATCAAAGGCGCTTTATAAAGCGCCTTTGAGGAAAATCTAATTGCTGTGCGGTTCGGATTAAAAATCAAAAAAAACCACTTCACCTGTTTCCAGTGAATATTCTGCACCGACTACTTTCAACTGACCTTGTTCAATCAGGTTTTCTAAAACTGCTGAACCATGACGCAATTGATTTACCGATGCAAATACATTGGAACGTACTGCATGCTTAGACAATTTCGCCAAATCATTTTTCAGTTCAGTCTGCATTAAGGTTTCAACTGAAGGGCGAACACGGTTCACAATCGACATTAAATTTGCCGATGGTGGACAGTCTGGGCACATTAAAGTATCAATTGTCGCTTGAATTGCACCACAGTGACTGTGTCCTAAGACAACAACCACAGCACAGTCATAACGCTCTGCCGCAAATTCAACACTACCTACCTGTGATGGCGCAACCACATTGCCCGCAACACGAATTACAAAAAGATCACCCAATCCTTGGTCAAATACCATTTCTGCAGGAACACGTGAATCTGAACATCCTAAAATAATGGCAAATGGATTTTGGTCTTCTGCCATTTCTGCACGCTGCTGGTGCGACAATTGTTTAGGATGTTTGGTGTCACCAGAAACAAAACGTTGGTTTCCTTGTTTAAGACGTTCTAAAGCTTCTTGAGCTGTTAGCATTCTTGATTTACCACCGATCTTTGAAGTTGCAATATTCTAAAGCCAGACTGGGTGAATGTCACTTGCAAAAAAATTAGCTTATGCTTTTTTATTTCATGATTTTTGTTATAAATTTTTTCCATTTTTCTTGAGATGTATCACATTTTCTACCATTTGTTTCCATACCATCAAAAAAGTAAGGGGTGACTTTCTAGGTGAAATATCTACAATGAAAGCAATAATCTTTCGCAATTAGACCTAAGATCTAATGCCTTAATCATTGGAGCCTGTTTGGGTTCGTCAGGGGAAGACTTTTCATGTTGCAGTTTATACGATCACGCTATCTACAAGTGGCTTTGCTCACTTTGGGTCTAAGCGCGTCCTGCTTCGCTCAAAGTGCCAATCAAAATAAAAACATTCCTGTAAATACCAACAATTCAATCAGTGCCAACAGCATCGAATTACAATTGCTACAGCAACACTTTCAGCAACAGCGTAAACAAGCTGGACTCACCGCTAAAAATATTCGTGTGGGCGATGTGGTCTGGAGCTATAACGAGGGCGGTTCACGCAGCAAACCGACCATTTTACTGATTCATGGTTTAGCTGGCACACGTGACAATTGGAACCGTGTGGCACAATTTTTAACCCCAGATTATCATGTGATTATTCCAGATTTACCCAATAGCGGTGACACCAAAACCCCATCACATTTTGACAATTCTGTACCCAACGTCACCTCGCAATTACGTCAGTTTATTGAAGCGATTGATTGTGAAGAAAACTTACACGTTGCAGGTCATTCTTTAGGTGGCTCCATTGCAACAGTCTACGCAGCACAATACCCTTTTGACACGCAAAGCCTATTTTTACTCAACAGTGCAGGCATTTATAAACATGCCAATACGCCTTATACCAAAAATCCTTTATCTTTAAATGATTTAATTGTGAGCAAGCATGGGGATTTAGCCGATGTTGCCAAACAAGTCATGCAAAACCCGCCTGTAATGTCATCACAAATTCAACATGCACAAGAAGAAGTGTTGATTTCTCGCTCAGCGCAAACCCGCAAAGCAATTGAGCAAATTGTCAAACTCAACCGTATTTATACTCCAGACTCTTTTGCCCGTTTAACGGCATCTATTGAAGCACCCACCCTAATTTTGTGGGGTAAGCAAGATCGCATCATTAATGTTGAAGTAGCCAAAGAATTACAATCATTATTAAAACGTGCGGAAACGCCTGTTATTTTGAATAATGTCGGGCACATGCCTTTACTAGAAGCAGAAAAACAAGTGGCACAATATTATTTGCCGTTTCTGTCTAAAACACAGAACCTAAAAAACCCACTTGCTGATAAACTGATTCCTTTAAATTAATTATTATATCAACCATCATGCAAAAACATTCGATGATTGAGCAACTGATTGATGCTCACCTAGATTTTTTGGATCAGGAATTTGCTCAAGCCGAAACTGTGCAAATGGAATTTGTGCAATTTTACCAATGGTTCCGCAAACAAACATTACAGGACTTATGGCGCTCGGAAGCAATTTACGCACTTATTCAACAACAAATTTTAAATACCCCAGCTAGCTCATTTTTAATTGAACAAATTGCAGAGCATATCCGCTTTGCCTTGGTACACCCTGCGAATGACAACAGCAAAATTTCCGATGTCATCCCAGTTTTGACCATAGATAAAATTGCCCAATACGTTGCCAGTAAAAGTGGGCATCGCCAACGCCTAATTAAAACCGTGGTAAATAATCCTGCCTTTGCCGCTATGATCACCCAACTCATTCAACACTCAATTCAGGACTATTTGGATAACTCTGTGATAGCCAAAAATGTTCCAGGTGTTTCGCGCTTTATGAAAATGGGTAAATCAGTTTTAGAAAGTGTGACCGATACCAATTTGGATCATGCTATTCAGCATTATTTGCAAAAAAATGTGCAAAAACTGACGCAAATGAGTGAGTCAGTGCTTAATCAGCATTTTGATGATGAAAAGCTGTATCATTTTCAGGCAAATTTATGGCATAAAATTAAAGATTTACCACTTTCGACCTTAAAAAATTATATCGAGATTCAAGACCTACCCCAAACCGTGAATCTTGGTCATGAAATCTGGGATCATTTACGTCAAAGTGATTACTTAAAACAACAAGTACATGACGGCATTTATGCATGGTATGTTCGCAATCAGGCTCGCCCTTTTGACTTGTTGTTACGTGATTTGAATATTGATGAAGCCTTAGTGCAGCAGCAATTGCAGAACCTACTGTATCCAATTATTCAAAAAATGATTGCAGAGCAATATTTAAGACAACGTGCACGTCACTATTTAGAAAAGTTTTATTATTCTGAAAAAGCACAACAAATTTTAAACCTTCCAACCGATCAACCAAATTAAATTCTAATTTCGGATAAAAAAATAACCTCCTGTTTTAGGAGGTTATTTTATTTTCAAATCAGCAACTTATTTAAAGTAAGCACCGTCAGACTGGCTATGGTCGGTTTGATCCACAACTCGCATTAATTCTGGTACATGCTGCTTCAAAGTAGTTTCAACACCTTGCTTTAAAGTCACATCAATTGCTGAACAGCCTTGGCAACCGCCACCAAATTTCAACACTGCTGTTAAACCATGTTCTTCATCTTCCACAACTTCTACCAAAGCACAATTACCGCCATGCCCTGCTAAGCCCGGGTTAATTTCAGACTGTAAAACATAAGTAATACGTTCTTCTACCGAAGCATCTGGGCCAACACGTGGCACTTTTGAATTCGGTGCACGAAACGTCAACTGACCACCAAAACGGTCTTTGTTGTAATCAATTACGGCATCCAATAAATATGGAATAGACGGTGTGTCAATAAATGCAGGAAAGTCTGGGTATTCCTGTTTGTAATCTGTTGGTACAACTTCATCAGGTGCACTATAAGCCATGCAACATTCAGCACGCGGTGTACCAGGATTTTCCACAAAAACACGTACACCAATACCCGGTGTGTTTTGCTTTGCCAATAAATCCTTCAAATACTCTTGAGCAGTTGGCGTAATCAATAAGTTTGGAATTTCATCTACAACTGCTGTGCTGCTGTTCTCAGTCGACATAACAATAATTTCCTCAAGCTGAAGTGGCTATTTTAACTGAAGATGCGGGGTAATAAAAAAAAATCAACCAAAATTGTCGGATTTATTCCTAAAGTTCGACTCAAACTTGGTTTTGATGCATTATTACAGCAGAATTCAATTAAAAGAATAGGCGTTTATGCTCGATTTACCCATTAATCATACCGTAACTCTGATCATCATTACGGTCATTGTCTCATTGCTGGCATTTTCCAAACAAGAATTGATGAACCGACTGATCTTTTGGCCACCTGCCATGCAACGTGGGCAATATGACCGCTTTATCACGCATGGCTTTGTGCATGCCGATGGTACGCATTTGCTGTTCAATATGATCACGCTGTTTTTCTTCGGGAGCATTATTGAAAGCTTTTATCGTCAATATTTGTATGATCTAGGCTTTGTTTTATTCTATTTGGGTGGTTTAATCGCCGCGATTATTCCAAGTTATTTAAAGCATAAAAATGACCATCGTTGGGCCAGCTTAGGCGCATCTGGTGCTGTATCTGCGGTGTTGTTTGCCTATATTTTGTTTGAGCCGTGGAAGTTGATTTTCGTGTTCTTTATTCCAGTGCCTGCCATTATTTTTGCAATACTGTATGTAGCGTATAGCATTTGGTCGGGTAAACGCGGCAATTCCAATATTAATCACAGTGCGCATTTATGGGGCGCAGCTTATGGTGTGGTTGTCACTATTTTAATTGAACCACGCATCTTGCCTCACTTCCTGAATAAACTGGCGCAACTGCCGTTTTAACTTTTGAAACTATAACGACTCGGTACATCTACCACTGAGTCGTTGCTACTTTAAAGAATTTTCAAATCCGTCAATAGACTGCTTTCATAAATCCGCTTAACACCATCATTTATTGCCTCTCATCTTCAGCCTCTCTCATTGGGAAAAACGACTTTCAATCGTCATTTTATGAACTGCTGATAAGTATTTTTGATTGATGAAAGCATCTGAATGATCCAATACAGCATAAAGCACACAACAAATAACATGCAGTTACTCGACAAGCACTTATACTAAGAATATAAAGACTAAAACTATCAAGCAATTAGGAGTCAGCCATGAAAAAGTTTGCACTTCTAAGCGCCCTGTTACTCAGTCTAGGATTAAGCGCCTGTGCCGTACATACCCCTGAAGGCAGTGTAGTGATTGATCCTGACCGCACGATCTACCCGAAAGGCTATTATCCACACCAACATCCGCATGGTGATGGTGATTTTTGTCCTCCAGGTCAGGCGAAAAAAGGACGTTGTTAAGCTGTTGGTCTGAATAAATAAAACATTGTTGATACAGCATCAGACTCATTTATGATTAGAACCTAAACATTTAAACACTGACCTTTAAATCCCAATAACATCTCATTCATATTAAAAACCTTTACGCTTCGTGAAGGTTTTTTTATTCAAATTTCACTCAATTTTGGTAGTTTTTGCTACCCAATATCGTAACTTGGCATAGATAATGTATACATCTGTATATTAATTTCAATTTAGTTTGCGAGTTTTTGCATGTCCACTTCTTACGATGGCTTACAGTTTCCAATTCATCCAGAAAACCATAAACCCAGCACCTCAAGCACAGGCAAACAAATTATTGCCGAAGCCTTAGCCACAGTCGATCATCAAAGCTCAGTTGATGCTTTGGCAGAAAAAAACTGGCGTAAGCACTATCCAAAATACTTTAAAGCCCTCGTGACCAATGGTATTCGTGAACAAGCTAACGCAATTCAAATTGCAGAAGATGGATTAAGAAAAGCCCATCAATGTTTTGAGTTTTATCGTCATGAGCAAAAATATGTGCTGAAAGATGTCATGCACTTGCCTACTGAAACTTTACATACCTTTAAATTACAAGGCAGCAGCCAAGCAGCACCTGAATGGTATGTGCCGTATCGTGGGCAAAAGTTACAAGGTCAAGCTCTGCTAGATCAAGTTGCAATTTGGCTAGCAGCAGGCATTATTGAACCAAGTCATGCCGAAGCGTTAAATGCAGCGGTGGCGCATCCTGAATGGTTTGATTTGTCTGACCGTAACATGGTGCTATTTGGCGCAGCTTCAGAAGCAGGGCCACTCACATGGTTAGCCAAATGGAAAGCCAATATTATTGCAGTCGATTTACCAAATAGCCGTGTGTGGAATAAAATTTTAAGCACTGTGCAACAAGGCAATGCCACCTTATACGCACCCAGTACAACACAACTCGCGGCAGATACCCCACTTGACGTTTTAACAGAACAATTGGGTGTAAATCTGCTAACGCAAACCCCAGAAATTGCACAATGGTTAGCTCAAAAACCTCAAACGCTAGATTTAGCAGCCATTGCCTATTTAGATGGTGAAAAACACGTGCGTGTTGCGATGGCAATGGATGCGATTATGCAATATGTCAGCGAACACAAAGCTGATAGCAGCCTTATGTTTATGTGTACCCCAACCGATGTTTATGCCGTTCCTGAAGAAGTGATTAGCGCATCGGCAGAGAAGTTTCAGCAGCGTTCGCAAGGGCAAAAGCTACTTACCAAAAGTATTGAAACCATTTCACGCAGTCATTTCTTCCAAAAGAATCTGCATAATTTAATTGCTTCAGACAATGGTCAACATTATGGTATTGCCGACTGTTTGGTGGTTGAACAAGGGCCAAACTATGCTTTAGCAAAACGCATCCAGCAATGGCGTGCAATTTTAGCGCGTCATCAAGGACAGCATGTCAGCATCAATATTGCACCTTCGACCACCACACACTCTGTGACCAAAAATCCATTACTCAAAGCAGCATTTAGTGGCGCAAGTTTGTTTGATGTTGAAGCATTTAGCCCTGAAACCACCAATGCGATTATGGCGGCATTGTGGATTCATGACTTACGCAATCCAAACTCGGCAGCCAATCCTGAAGTGAAACTTGAGCATCCGCTCGAATTGATGATGGAAGGTGCGAACCATGGTGGATTGTGGCGCGTGGCGTATTTGGCACGAACGGCCCTACCTTTCGCTGCGCTCTATGGCTTTGCTGCAGATAAATTACCGCTGGACAAAGTCATCCAAAAATTTAAAAAGTAATGTAAACCGCTAAACTATCTATTCAAAAACTTGCCTGCAAATATTTCTCTAGACTGATCTGCAGGTATAAAAAAAGCGCTGTATCATCACAGCGCTTTTTTCAACCACTCAAAAAAGTTGAGAATGGATTAAAACACTTTTAAGAACAACCAGAACAAGCTACCCGATAAACAAATTGTCGCAGGTAAAGTGAAAATCCAAGCCGAAAGAATTGTACGCACCATTTGGAAATTCAGACCCGATTTATTTGCCACCATGGTACCTGCCACCGCACTGTTCAGTACGTGTGTAGTTGAAACTGGCATCCCCAAACCATCTGCAGCAGCAATAGTTGACATTGCCACAAGCTCGGCAGACATACCTTGACCATAAGTCATGTGCTGCTTACCGATACGTTCACCAACAGTCACCACAATACGTTTCCAGCCAACCATCGTACCCAAGCCTAGTGCTAAGGCAACGGCAACTTTGACCCAAGTTGGAATGTATTGTAAGAATGAATCTAAATGGCTGCGGTAGCTTTTAACCACTTTTTTCTGTTCTTCCGACATTTCAGGCAAGGCATTGGCTTTGTCTAAACGCTTGAATGAAGTCGTGCTTAAATACATATCATTACGCATTTCTGCTACTTCAGCTTCAGGCACATCTTTCAAGTTGCCATATTGACCCACACGCTCACCCAAATGATCCGTTAAGCTTGCCAAAGCAGGCACGACTTCAGGAGTAATTTCTTTGGTCTGAATATAACTAGTAATAATCTGACGCGCTTTTTCATCTGGCATATCGGCATGTTGTGGATAAATCACATCAGCCGTTTGCGTTGAAAGCTGCTGGAACGATTGAATGTGGTTTTGGCCTAACTCTTTATTTAATGAGTACGCCAACGGCACAATCCCGATCAAAATCAACATGATTAAACCCATGCCTTTTTGACCATCGTTTGAACCATGCGCAAAACTTACCCCAGTACAAGTAAAAATTAGAATGGCACGAATCAGTGGTGGTGGTGGCTTATTGCCTTCAGGCGGCTGGAACAACTCCATTTGTTTCTTGAAGATTTTTTTCACCAAGAAGAACAAAATCGCAGCAAAAGCAAAACCAATCAGTGGCGAGAACAATAAAGCCTTGCCCACTTTCATGACTTGTTCCATATCTACACCACTTGCACCCGCACCTGAGTTAATCAAGTAGTTCATAATCCCCACACCTAAAATCGAACCGATTAAAGTGTGCGAACTTGAAGCAGGAATACCGAAGTACCACGTTCCCAAGTTCCAGACAATCGCGGCAATCAACATGGCAAAAACCATGGCAAAGCCTGCGCCTGAACCGACATTCATAATTAGTTCGACTGGAAGTAAGGCAATAATACCGTAGGCAACTGCACCACTGGCGACCATCACCCCAAGGAAGTTACAGAAACCCGCCCACATTACTGCCACAGGTGCAGACAAGGCATTAGTATAAATGACCGTTGCCACTGCGTTGGCTGTGTCGTGGAAACCATTCACAAATTCAAAGCCTAAGGCAATGAATAAAGCGGTCGCCAATAAAATCACCGAGTACATACTCAGCGCAGGCACGTGGGATAAGTCCGCAGACAATTGGAAACCAATATAAATAAGGGTAGAAACGATGATCGTTAAAAACACCGGCATAAAAAATTTCGGTGTAGGCACATGAACATTGGTCGATTTAGTGGTCGACTTGTGTGCTGAATCTACAGGAGTTGGATTAGAATTCATGCAAGCAGAAAAGAGGATTTAAAATCCCCTTATTGTTCAATTAAATTGTGACAATTATATGACAAAGAGCTGTTATATAAAGCAACTTTCATACTTTATTTTCACACTTTAAGCTGTATTTTTTGTGCATAAAATTAAAATTAACTTTTAAATTTAAACACTTAGAATAAATAAACCTACTTTTCTTATGCCATTCTCTCAAATTTAGATTGTTACACCTTTGTCATATTTGCCTAAAGTGTCAGACAAAATTCACCGTGAGCCAATTTTGCCTGAGCAATATGACAAAGCGATGACGCATTAAAGAAAATCAAAATTAGAATAAGCATCATCACGACTTATCTTTAAGATCAAAACCTACAATAAAATCCCCAGCAAAATCCTAAAAATACCGCTATATGCACTATTTTTACGACTTCCACTCGCTCTGGTCGCTTCAAGTGCACGAAAGCCGTGTGAACTCTGCTAAAATAGCGCTCATTTCGGATTCAGTCATAAAGGGTTTTTTATGTCCACGCTTACCACCCTGAAAGCGCTTCTTGCCCAAAGAATTTTAATTATCGATGGTGCCATGGGTACTATGATTCAACGCCATCAATTGGAAGAAGCCGATTATCGTGGTGAACGTTTTGCAGATTGGGCACATGACCTCAAAGGCAACAATGATTTATTGGTACTGACCCAACCGCACATTATTCAGGGTATTCATGAAGCCTACTTAGATGCGGGTGCAGACATTATTGAAACCAACAGCTTTAACGGCACACGCGTTTCTATGTCTGACTATCACATGGAAGATTTGGTTCCAGAAATTAACCGCGAAGCAGCCCGTTTAGCCAAAGCTGCCTGTGAAAAATATTCAACGCCAGACAAACCACGTTTTGTGGCAGGTGTACTTGGGCCAACATCGCGTACCTGTTCAATTTCACCAAATGTAAACGACCCTGCATTTCGTAACATTACATTTGATGCGCTCAAAGAAAACTATATTGAAGCTGCGCATGCCTTAATTGAAGGTGGCGCAGATATCCTGCTCATTGAAACTGTATTTGACACCTTAAACTGTAAAGCTGCGATTTTTGCGGTCAAAGAAGTGTTTAAACAGCTCGGGCGTGAATTGCCGTTGATGATTTCAGGTACCATTACCGATGCTTCAGGACGTACCTTAACGGGTCAAACTGCAGAAGCTTTCTGGAATTCGGTACGTCATGGCGATTTACTTTCAATTGGTTTTAACTGTGCTTTGGGCGCAGATGCCATGCGTCCACACGTTAAAACCGTTTCTGACGTTGCCGATGTGTTTGTTTCTGCACACCCGAACGCAGGCTTACCCAACGCATTTGGTGGTTATGATGAAACGCCTGAAGAAACCGCAGCTTTCCTCAAAGAATTTGCTGAAAGCGGCTTGATCAATATTACAGGCGGTTGCTGTGGTACAACGCCTGATCATATCCGCGCGATTTACAATGCAGTAAAAGACATTCCACCGCGTAAAATTCTAGAGATTAAACCTGCATGCCGTTTAAGTGGTTTAGAACCATTTAACATTTATGATGACTCTTTATTTGTAAACGTGGGCGAACGTACCAACGTCACAGGTTCTAAAAAATTCCTGCGTTTAATTCGTGAAGAAAACTTTGCCGAAGCCTTAGATGTTGCACGTCAACAGGTAGAAAGCGGTGCACAAATCATCGACATCAACATGGATGAAGGCATGCTCGATTCAGAGGGTGCAATGGTGCACTTCCTGAACTTGGTGGCATCTGAGCCTGATATTTCTCGCGTACCTATCATGATTGACTCCTCTAAATGGGAAATCATTGAAGCAGGCTTAAAATGCGTACAAGGTAAAGCCGTTGTCAACTCTATTTCCCTAAAAGAAGGTTATGACGAGTTTGTCGAAAAAGCCCGCCTCTGCCGCCAATACGGCGCAGCTGTCATTGTTATGGCCTTTGACGAAGTCGGACAAGCCGATACTGCAGCACGTAAACGCGAAATTTGTAAACGCTCTTATGATGTTTTGGTCAATGATGTTGGCTTCCCTGCCGAAGACATTATTTTTGACCCGAACGTGTTTGCAGTTGCGACAGGTATTGAAGAACACAACAACTACGCAGTCGATTTTATTGAAGCCACAGGCTGGATTAAACAAAACCTACCGCATGCCATGATTTCAGGCGGTGTATCGAACGTATCTTTCTCATTCCGTGGTAACGAACCTGTACGTGAAGCCATTCACGCGGTATTCCTATATCACGCTATTCAGCAAGGCATGACCATGGGGATTGTCAACGCAGGTCAGTTGGCAATTTACGATGACATCCCGAAAGAACTGAAAGAAGCAGTTGAAGCCGTTATTCTGAACCAGAACCAAGGTGAAAGCGGTCAGGATGCCACAGAAAAACTGCTAGAAGTGGCAGAAAAATATCGTGGTCAATCAGGCGCACAAAAAGCCGAAGAAAACTTAGAATGGCGTAGTGAATCTGTCGAAAAACGTCTTGAGTACGCTTTAGTTAAAGGCATCACCACCTTTATTAATGAAGACACCGAAGAAGCGCGCCTGAAAGCCAAACGTCCATTAGATGTGATTGAAGGCCCGTTGATGGATGGCATGAACGTGGTCGGTGACTTGTTTGGTGCAGGTAAAATGTTCCTGCCACAAGTGGTGAAATCTGCCCGTGTGATGAAACAAGCTGTTGCATGGCTCAACCCTTACATCGAAGCTGAAAAAACCGAAGGTCAGTCCAAAGGTAAAGTTTTGATGGCAACGGTAAAAGGCGACGTTCACGACATTGGTAAAAATATTGTAGGCGTAGTCTTGGGCTGTAATGGTTACGATATTGTCGATCTCGGCGTAATGGTGCCTGCAGAAAAAATCCTGCAAACGGCTATTGACGAAAAAGTCGATATTATTGGCTTGTCTGGCCTGATTACCCCATCTTTAGATGAAATGGTTTTTGTTGCCAAAGAAATGCAGCGTAAAGGCTTTAATATTCCATTATTGATTGGTGGTGCAACTACATCTAAAGCGCATACGGCAGTTAAAATTGATCCGCAGTTCTCAAATGATGCAGTGATTTATGTTGCCGATGCTTCGCGTGCCGTTGGTGTTGCGACAACCTTACTCTCCCCTGAAATGAAACCTGCTTTTGTTGCAGAGCATCGTGCGGAATACGCTAAAATTCGTGAACGTATTGCCAATAAGCAACCAAAAGCTGCGAAATTGTCGTATGCAGAAGCCATCGACAATGGTTTAAAAATTGATTGGGACAACTACACGCCTGCAGTACCAAAATTAATTGGTACACAAGTGCTGACCAATTACCCGCTTGAAACCTTGTTGCCATACTTTGACTGGACACCATTCTTTATTTCTTGGAGTTTGGCGGGCAAATTCCCGAAAATTCTGGAAGATGAAGTGGTGGGCGAAGCTGCAACCGACTTATATAACCAAGCGCAAGCCATGCTCAAAGATATTATTGCAAATAATCGCTTTGATGCACGTGCAGTCTTTGGGATTTACCCTGCCAACCGTTCTGCGGCAGATTCAGTACAAGTATATGATGCAGCACGTAATCAAGTAACGCATACCTTCCATCATATTCGTCAACAGTCAGACAAAGTCACAGGTAAACCAAACTTGTCTTTGGCAGACTTTGTCGCAACTACAGAGCAAGGGCAAGATTACTTGGGCGGCTTTACCGTGTCGATTTTTGGTGCGGAAGAAATGGCCAATGAGTTTAAAGCCAAAGGCGATGACTATTCTGCCATTTTGGTGCAGTCTTTGGGTGACCGTTTTGCAGAAGCATTTGCAGAGCATTTGCATGAGCGTATTCGTAAAGAATTCTGGGGCTATCAGCCGAATGAGCAGCTAAGCAATGAAGAGCTGATTAAAGAGAAATATGTAGGGATTCGTCCTGCACCGGGCTATCCTGCGTGCCCTGAGCACTCTGAAAAAGCCACACTGTTTAACTGGTTAGGTTCGACTGAAAAGATTGGCACACAGCTGACCAGCAGCTTTGCAATGTGGCCGCCTTCATCTGTGAGCGGCTTCTACTATGCCAACCCTGCTTCTGAGTACTTTAACGCGGGTAAAATCTCGTTAGATCAGCTTGAAGATTATGCACAGCGTAAAGGCTGGAGTTTAGATGAAGCGAAGCGTTGGTTAGCTACAAACTTGGATGATTCGATTAATTAAGTGCATTGCGCTGCATGGGTGGTCCATCTGCCCATGCGCTCTACATAATGTCATTTCAAAAGCCAGTGAATTGTAAAATTCACTGGTTTTTTGTTTAATGGGACAGTTCGTTACTTAATCTAAATTTGTTGAGTAATTTGACTGTTAAAGGTGTTTTCTCACCTCTATGGGAAAGGTATTCAGCTAAACGAAACCCACAGAAAGAACAAAGCGACTACTATTAAATTAGTAGCCGCTTTTCCACCTATTTTATCTTATGATGAGTGGGAAGCTATTGCTGTACCACATCAACAACAATTAGTTGACGATACTAGGAATTAAATATACCTTTTCTACTATAATATTTAAAATATACATGCATTATCATACTCATTAACCCAGTCTCGTAGTAATTTAATATTTTCGATTTCTTGAGAATAGTCAATGTCTTCAAGTAAGTTATTATCTCTTTTTATTAATATTTCAAACCCTGAATACATTTCTACACGCGGCATATCTAGATACTCAATAAATTTTAGAAGAAAATTAAAACCATCTTCTTCATCTCTGAATTTCGATATCCTATCCAAGTTAGGGGAAATAGTTTGAGCAATTTTAGAAAAATAATTTATTTGAGAGTTGAAGACTAGTCTAGCTTTATCTTTTATAAAAGCTTTTGAATCAATCATTATATCTTTGCATGTCAAACCACAAATATTGAGGATTTTGTCCAACTCGCCAATTACCTCTTGTTTATTGTGGTATTCTTTTATTTCCATTAAATTTAATAATACATAAAATAAAATTGGTCGTTCTAAAAATTTAAGACCATTTTTTAAAGATGAATTGAAATAAATATAATCTTGTAATTCTTCAGCACTAAACCTCTGTGATGGCTTATATAGCCGATCCACTAAATTACTTTGATTCAATAATTCAAAATGCCTTTCTGTGAAATTCAAACATATATCTATTAGAACCCTAGAAATATCAAATAATTTTTGTAAATGTGTAATTCTAAAGCGGTTAGCAGTTAAATGAAAACAAGTCGAGTATTCTGTCAAATTAATATTATAAATATAATCCATATTAATTTTATCAAAACGGGCTATTAGAAAATTATAACTTGCTTCATCTTTAGATAACGACGAAATAAGCCCCATAGAATTTATATATTCATCAATAGTCGCAGAGCATTCCAATAAACTCACCATTGAAAAAGGGTGTCTAGATAAAGCCTCACCCTGAGAATTAAAATACCGAGCAAATAAAACTGGTCTATCAGATACGTGCCCATAAGAATCAAAGACCTTTCCGATAGTAGGTCGCAACTCCCATTGCTTGCTATTATCTTCCTGCCATAAATGACTGTAATAAGATGGATATCTAATCTTTTTTAATTCATTCGTAAAACTTTTTATTTTATGAAAACTAAATTCATCACCTTTATTCTGCTTAAATCTTTGTCTTAATGCTTGATCTAAATTATAAAAATGAGTAATCCCATAAGTTGTATGCGTCATATCAAAGTAATGTCGATATTCGTGGATAGCTGCAGAATAAAGCTTTAAAGACTCCTCAAAATCACTTAATTCTGCATCATTCTTTAAGTGTCGCAAAAAACTTTTATCATCTACATTTAAAAACACAGAATAGTCTTCAAACCCAAAACTTCCTAATAAATCTGAGTCTGCAAGAATATAGTTACTATTTAACCCCAAAACTGTTCTCCAAAATATTATTTTATTTAGCTTACTACAGGCTTACGTTGCATAAACCCCAAAAACAACAAAACCCTGACAATGTCAGGGCTTTGTTGGTAATATTTGGCGGAAGCGGTGAGATTCGAACTCACGGAGGACTCACACCCTCGTCGGTTTTCAAGACCGGTGCATTAAACCGCTCTGCCACGCTTCCAATGGCGGCTATCATATAAAGAAAAATTCAGCTTGGCAAATATTTTCTAAAAATTATGATCCAAATGTTCAAAATAAAATCAAAAATCAGTCATTTTCTGCAATTTCAGGCTTTTCATAGCGTATCGAATTAATAAACCAGCTCTTTTTGCCTAACGGCGTCTGCACTTCCACCTCATCATCTACCTGTTTAGACAACAAAGCTCTAGCCATAGGTGAATCAATCGAAATATGTTGTGGATGATGATCATAAATTTCATCCACGCCCACAATTCTCAAGGTCTTTTGCTCGCCTTGTTCATTTTCAATTTCGACCCATGCGCCAAAATATACTTTACCCTCTTGTTCTGGTGCAAAATCGACAATACGCAGCTCTTCTAAACGCTTGCCCAAATAACGTACCCGACGGTCAATTTTACGCAAAAGCTGTTTGTTATATTGGTAATCTGCGTTTTCAGAGCGATCGCCGAGACTTGCCGCCCAGTTTACTTTTTTGGTGATTTCAGGGCGTTCTTCATGCCACAAATGCTGTAACTCAGCCACGAGTTTATCGTGTCCAGAACGTGTAATTAAGTTAGATTTCATGGTGTTTTTGCAGCCGGTTTTTTACATTTGGTTAACATCAATCCTATATTTTATTGCATTTTTATACACAATAAAAATTTATAAAATTTATTTCTCAATGAAATGAATATCTTATGTTACATTTTTCAAAAAATTTATGTACAAAATTTGACATCCAAAATTTTCATCTTTATTATTCGCACATCTTTTAGTTTTGATCACTTTTTAACCCGTGTATAAATTTTACACATTTTCCCTTTAATCCCAAGTCATTTTGAATGACGTCATGACTGCCCAACCCTTATTGAATTTATCAAACTTGAAAAAGTTTAAGGTGTGTTGCCTTTGCTTTTTAGGGCATAAATTACTTGTAGCGGAGCCAACATGCACAGTAGTTCAACGTCTGGGTCTAGGCTTAGCCTTCACTCATTTTTTAATCGCCTCCCATTCAAAGTCCTCGCTTTCAGTACTGTTCTTCTCCCATTCCACAGTATTAACGCAGGCAAAGCCGTTCATCAATTTGACAGCGTCGTCAATCAGAACAAATTGACCGTTGTGTCTGTGGAAAATCCAACCACAGTGTTTAAAGATGGACAACATTTACATGGCTTTGGTTATGACCTTGTGCGTAACTATGCCGACAGCATGAATGTGAAACTCGAATTTAAAACGGTAAGCGACAATGCGACCGCTTTAAAATGGGTGTCTTCTGGTAAAGCGAACTTTGCCATGACCACGTCGAGTATCCAAAGCATCGAAAAGCAGCAACTCACGGCATTTTCTGCCAGTTGTGGCGATTTAAATACTTTAAAGCGTAATGGTTTAAATAGTGAGCTGAACTGGGTGTTTAAACACGCAGATGATCCTCTTAGCCAAACCGCAAGCAACTTTGTTTGTCGTGGCAAGCAAAACGGCTCAATTACCCAATTGGCTTCATTTTATAATCGTAATGTGGTCAAACAAGAATCGTGGGATGTGATCCAGCGGGATTTGCGTAATCGTTTACCTTTATATAAGGCCAACTTTAAAAAGACTGCCACGCAGTACGATTTAGACTGGCATCTTTTGGCGGCAATTGGTTATCAGGAATCTTACCTCAAACCCAACTCGGTTTCGCCAACAGGTGTGCGCGGTATTATGATGCTGACCAATAATACAGCCAAAGCGATGGGCGTAAGCAACCGTACCGATCCTGCACAAAGTATTCAGGGTGGTGCTAAGTATTATGACCAAATGCTGAGCCGTTATGAGCATATTCCATTTCCTGATCGTAACTGGTATGCCCTAGTCGCTTATAACATGGGTCCTGGTGCAGTCAGTCAAATTCAGAAGCGTATTCGCTCACAAGGCAAAAACCCGAACAATTGGGTTAACCTATATGCGTATTTAGACCGTAACAAAGCGAGCAACGGTCGTTATCGTCAAGCAGTGCAATATGTGACTCGTATTCGCGCCTACCTTGAGCATATTAAGACCACACCGCAATTGGTGAATATCTAAAATTTACCTCGCGTGATTGAGTTGCAGTGTATATCAGCTGCAATTCAAACATGAATAATGCGCTGTTAAAGCTGCAGTGCATAAAAAAGCCTAGTTGATACTTCAGCTAGGCTTTTTTGTACTATAGCGGGAAATTCGCCTGCTACAGCGTAAATCGCTTGAATTAAGCAGATTGCTCAAGAATCTTCTTAAATAAGTCTTTTTGTTCTTGGCTTGGTTTTGCAGTTTGTAATGCCATTAATTGTGACATATCGCCCTGTACTTTGATTTTACCTGTCATAAAGGCTTGCATAGCAGCCGCCATGTCAAACTCTAGGAATACTTTACGTAAAGTTTCCGCATCCATATTTAATGTTGTTTTTGCGTTGTCCGCCAAACCTTTTTGGATTTTACCGCCATCTAAAGACAATTCTGTGTTGCCTGCAGCATCAGTCACCACTAAGTTAATTGCCAGATTTGCAAGTGCTGGAGGTAGGTTTAAATCACCAGCTTGAGCCGTTAGATTTTCTACAGTTGCAAACCAATCATCAGTTAAAAAAGCAGGCATGATTTTTCCTCAATATATTTGTGCATGTGTGTTGTCTATCCAGACACCATCATTATTAAGCTGTTTTGCTTGCTGATTGTTATAGCATGAACCTTTCGTGAAAGGCTAAGAAATTTTGTACGGGACGTTCAGTTTTTGTATTTTTAGTCGAAATGACGACTTTCTCAAATAAATCAAATTCATAAAAAAACACCAAGCTCTGGCTTGGTGTTGATTACATTTTAAAGGGATTGACAGGCTGTTATCGCTTAGTCTGCAGCGTAGCCTAAATTGACCATATTGATGCGTTTGTTTTGCTCTGCTGCGTTTTGTTCGGCCTGATCGGCAAAATCAAATACGCGCTGGCTGTCTAACGCTTCAAAGTCGAATAATTCACGGTCTGCCAACTGCGATGGCGATACATTCTGTAATGCGCCAAAAATACTGTGCAAACGCTTAGGATGTGCTTTATCCCACTCACGTAACATGTCGTTAATAATGGCACGCTGTAAGTTTTCCTGTGAACCACACAAGTTACACGGAATAATTGGGAATTTACGCATTTCTGCATATTTAATGATGTCTTTTTCTTCCACATAAGCCAGTGGACGAATCAGCATATTTTTCTTGTCTGATGACAACAACTTCGGTGGCATGGCTTTTAAGCTACCGCCATGGAACAAGTTTAAGAAAAAAGTCGCCAAAATATCATCACGGTGATGCCCAAGCGCCACTTTGGTTGCCCCTATTTCCTGCGCAAAGCCATACAAAGAACCACGACGCAAACGCGAACACACTGCACAGTAAGTTTTACCTTCAGGCGTTAAACGCTTGGTGATGCTATAGGTGTCTTTTTCTAAAATGTAATATGGGATGTTATTTTCTTCTAAATAACGCGGCAATACATCTTCAGGGAAGCCCGGTTGCTTTTGGTCTAAGTTCACAGCCACCACATCAAAATTGATGGGTGCGATGCGCTTGAACTGCAACATAATGTCCAGCAAGGTATAACTGTCTTTACCACCAGAAATACACACCATGACTTTATCGCCATCTTCAATCATGTTGAAGTCACGAATCGCATGCCCGACTTGGCGACGCAGCTTTTTCAACAAACGATAATACGCAGAGCTGGTTGGAAGTTCTGGTTTGAAATTAAAGCCTTGATCGGACTCAACTGGTGAGAACATAGACGCGATTAACCCATGAAAAAAATTACCGCGCAATTTTAGCCGATTCAGACCAATCCCGCATCAAAAGAATGTAATTTCATCGCAATCTTCCTTTTCGTCAGAGAACTTAATTTCTGACTGCGCGTTCATTTCTGTTTACACACTTTATTTCTATCTGCGCAGATCGTTTTTTTCTGTGGCAAGTTTGAACCCTCAGGTTCACTTTTTCGCCAAGATGCTTATCTTTTGGACTTTTCCACAGTTTTCCACAAAAGCTGTGGATAACTTTGTGGATTTAAAACAACTTGACAACGCCTCTTGCCGTTATTCTAAGGCTTCTCTTTAAATTGATTACTTTTTGATCGATTTTATTTTAATTTAAAATCATACACTTAAGTGTGTCAAGCTGATCCAATTAAAAAAAATAAATATTTTTTTTGATTACTCTGTCAGCAATTAAGCTTGATTTTTTTCGACACTACTGTAAATGAATTTGTACAAAGCCTTTTCATCTGTGAGATTTTTGTTAAACTCCTCATAACTGTTTGGGGACAGCTTTTAGTGTATTCACAGCATGAACAATAAAATTAATGCCTTTTTACTGTATATTTTGGGGACTGCCAGCATCATGCCTTTGGCAACGACAACGCACGCAGGTCAAATTTATATGTATAAGGACAGCAATGGCAGTACCTTGCTGACCAACCGTAAAAGTGCAGATCGTTCACTGACAAAAGTAAAAGTCACATATTATCCAGACAGCAATATTCACAGTTATCGCAACTGGGGCAATTCCGAAGCGTCGGTATTGCCAAGTTATAGCCGCAATAAAAACGCCTTTGACCACATTATTCAGCAAGCAGCACAACAACACGGTGTTTCAGAAGGTCTAATTAAAGCGGTAATGCATACTGAATCGGGGTTTAATGTCAACGCCCGCTCGCCTGTCGGTGCGCAAGGTTTAATGCAGCTCATGCCTACGACAGCACGACGTTTTAATGTTAGCAATGCTTATGACCCGCATGAAAACATTATGGCGGGTGCAAAATACTTGGCTTGGTTACTCAAACGCTTTAATGGCAACACCACTTTAGCTTTGGCGGGCTATAACGCAGGCGAAGGCAATGTTGCAAAATACGGCGGCGTACCGCCTTTTCGTGAAACACAGGATTATGTACGTCGTGTGACCAGTCGCTATAACAACCTATATGCTAGCGGCGTTAGTGCAAGTTCTGGCAGTAACGCGATTACGGCAAATAACAATAGCAATACTCAGAGTCAAAATGCACAAGTGATTGCGCAGTCAGACAATTACACTGCCAGTAATCATCAAGTGGCGGCAAACAAACGTCCACAACGTCAAATTATTATGGCTGCCGATGGTCGCTTTACCGATGCACCTGCAGGTTCATACGCGACAGGGAATGCCACGGCTTCGGCACGTATTTTTATTTCAGAATAAAAGCTGCAGCACTTCATTTGAGCTTGCGGCAACGCAAGCCTTTTTGAAATGCCAATTGCAGTATCAGCGCAAAATATTTTTAGTACAGTTTTATTATTTTTTCTTGAATTTTTAATACATACACCGCATATTTACGGCATGGTTTATTAATAAATCAGATTACATTTTTAATATAAGAGGATTTACTCAATGATGCGGATTGGTTTGTTCTTGCTAACCAACCTCGCGGTACTGGTTGTAGCTGGCATAATTTTGTCACTCTTCGGTGTCGGTAGTTACCATGGCGCGGGTGGCTTAAACCTAGGCAACCTGTTGGTCATCTGTTTTGTCTTTGGTATGGTTGGCTCTTTAATTTCACTATTCATGTCTAAATGGATGGCGAAAAAAACAACTGGGACTGAATTAATTGACCCGAATGCCCCTCGTAACCAAGCTGAAGCGTGGTTATTAAATGAAGTTGCGCAATTGTCGCAGCGTGCTGGTATCAAAATGCCAGAAGTGGGTATTTTCCCTTCTTACCAATCGAATGCTTTTGCAACAGGTTGGAATAAAAACGATGCTTTAGTGGCTGTATCTACAGGGCTGCTTGAGCGTATGAACAAAGATGAATTACGTGCAGTTTTGGCACACGAAATTGGTCACGTTGCCAATGGTGACATGGTGACCTTGGCACTGATTCAAGGTGTGGTCAACGCATTCGTCATGTTCTTTGCCCGTGTTGCAGGTGACTTCATTGACCGTAACGTATTTGGTCGTGAAGATGGCGAAGCACCAGGCTTGGCTTATTTTGCAATTACCATTGTACTGGATATCGTATTTGGTATTTTGGCCTCTTCAATCGTGATGTGGTTCTCGCGTCAACGTGAATACCGTGCCGATGAAGCAGGTGCACGTTTGGCAGGTAAACAAGCCATGATTTCTGCATTATTACGCTTACAAGCAGAATCTGAAATGCCAGATGCAATGCCAAAAGAAATGAAAGCTTTTGCGATTTCTGCAGGTAAAGAAGAAGGTTTTAGCTTGGCAGCGTTATTCCAAACTCACCCAAGCATTGAACAACGTGTTGCAGCTTTACAGCAATTAAATTTACCTTAATACTGCTAGCAAGATATTGTAACAGCGACACCAAAAAGCTTCCTCAGGGAAGCTTTTTTCATGTCTGTAAATTAGATCTGCCAGATGGTTTTGTACTTTAAACAGGTTCATTTAAACAGCAAAACTTTGTGACCAGTGCCACAACCAACTTGCACCGAGCCATGCTGCCCAAATAAAGAAAATAAGAAAAATCACACCAAGCAAATCAGGCAAATGTAGCCACAGCCATGCCACTACAGGATTACGCCAAAATGCTGACTGCTGCTGTTTACGTTCCAATCGCTCATGTAAAAAAGGATGTACCACATGATGCTCACTGTGAATCTGATATTCTTCACGGATATGCGTATGCACTACATCTAAAGCTTTACGGCTTGGACGAATAAATACATCAAATACTGTGCCGACAATTGGCACAAAACCAACTACTGCATCCATCACAGCAAGTTTAATCACGGGAGTGAGTTTGGTTTGTGGTACACCAATTTGTTTGGCTTTATAAATCGCATAACAGGTCAGTGCAAAACCTGCGACATCCCCCGCGACAGGTACAGTGCCTAATGCGGCATCTGCTCCCACGCCCTGCTTGGTAAATGGAATACGCACCACAGAATCCATCATATTGGCAAACTTGGCTAAATCGCGCTCTAAGCGAATCACCTCTTGCTGGCTAAGTTTTTTTGAAGATGCAGGTTCTGGCATAGAAAACGTATCGTTGGGTAAATGCAATCTACTTGAGAATAAAGCAGTTTTTTACTCAGGTCTGTTATGATTTTATAAACAGAATTTTGATCAATGCAAAAAGTTTAAGATGAGGTCTTGAATAAGTCATCATCACCGACAGTGTTTAAAGTAACAACTGTGAAGCAATAAATAAGTACACCACCACGCCCGTTGCATCACAAATCGAGGTTACCAAAGGCGCTGAGGCACTGGCAGGGTCTAGTTTCAGGCGATGCAAAATAAAAGGCAAACTCATGCCAATTAAACAGCCCATCAGCACAATGCCCAGCATACTCAGTGCCAATACCACAGACACCATCATATCGCCACGGTAATAGCCTAAAATTGAAACCGCAAAAGCCATAGTTCCACCCAAACATAGCGCCACCAAACTTTCACGTCCGAGTAAATGCAGCCAATCTTTAAATTGCACATCACCTGTAGCCAGTGCCCGTACCATTAAGGTCGCAGACTGAGAACCCGCATTACCACCACTACCGACCAAAAGCGGCAAGAAAAAAACCAGTACAATATGTGCTGCAATAGTGTCTTCATAATGCGCAATGCCAATTCCAGACAATAAACTGCCAAATACCAAAATCACCAACCAAAACACACGTTTGCGATATAAAAATAAAATTGGCGCAGTTTTTATACTCATGCCAGGTGAAGACGCTACCGCACTTGATTTTAAAAAGTCTTCTGTAGTTTCTGCCTGTACCACGTCCATCGCATCATCATAGGTGACAATCCCCAGTAAATGCTGTGCATCATCTACAATCGGTAAGGCCAAAAAATCATAATGGCTGAGTTTTTGCGCGATACTTTCCTGATCTTCTGTCACTAAACCAGTGACTAAATCTGTGCGCATCACATTTTTAATTTTCTGTTCAGGCGGGTTTTGAATTATTTCTCTTAAAGAAATCACCCCCAATAGTTTCATCAGTTCATCGACAATATAAATCAGGTACAAAGTTTCCCGATCTGTGGTCATTCTGCGTAATTCATCTATGGCTTGCTGCATGTTCAGTTCTGGCGAGAGCACCACGAAATCCGAACTCATAATCGCGCCCGCAGATTCTTCAGGATAGCGCGCTAAAGTCTGAATCTGTGCGCGTTTTTCTTCCGTAATGTGTAAGCTGACAAAACGCTGTAAATGTGGAGAAAGTAACTTAAATAAGTCGGTGCGGTCATCTGAATGCATGGCTGAAATCAGTTTGACCAATTGCTGCGGTGCCATCGCCTCTGCAATTTGATGTTGCGAATGCAGTGGTAAAAACTCCATCACCAAGGCAGCACTGTCAATTTGTTCAATTAAACTCAGCTGTGCTTTCAGACTCAAGTGCTGCATTAAGTCGGCTAAATCGGCAGGGTTGATACCATCGATCAAGCTGCGCACTGTACTTGACTGATGTAATTGCAAGGCTTGTTCTAACTGTTCAGCGTGCAGATTGGTCATTAATCTCACCCACTCCATCATTCCAAAACGTAAAATGAAGAATGGGCAAAGTTTCTCAGCCCAAACCAACCCTTAAAAACCCGAAAATCTGTAGATTTATACAAGATTTTTAGCGTTTCATATCATAGCCTATAATTTTGCTAAGTGCCTAATAAAAAAAATCTTTAGTTTATGGGTGATGAACGATTCACTTGAAATATAGAACGAACCAGCACATACATAAACGGAATAAAAACAAGCACTAAAATTGTGCCAAAAATAACTCCACCTAAAACACTCACCCCAATTTCCTGACGGCTTGCTGCACCTGCACCAAAGGCAAATACTAGCGGCAAAATACCTGCACCAAATGCCAATGAGGTCATTAAAATAGGTCTGAGCCGTAAGCTTGCACCTTCTAAAGCGGCTTGAATCACCTGTTTGCCTTGTTGCTGCGCAGCCGAAGCAAACTCCACAATTAAAATGGCATTTTTACATGACAAACCAATGGTGGTAAGCAAGGCAATTTGGAAATAAATGTCGTTCGGGAAACCTGCCAAATAGCTGAAAATAATATTTCCACCAATTCCTAAAGGAATGGCACTCATCACGGCTGTTGGAATACTCCAACTTTCATACAAGGCAGCAAGGCATAAGAAAATAAACCCGATGGAAACCAAATACAGTAACAAAGCCTGATTGCTGGACTGATTTTCTTCAAAAGACAACCCACTCCATGCCAAGTCAATGCCCTGCTGCTGTGCCACCATCTGTTCTAAATCACGCATCGCCTGCCCTGAGCTATATCCTTCGGCAGTATCGGCTTCCATTTGCACGGCGCTATACCCCATAAAACGATTGACGACTTCTGGCCCACCGCTCCAACTGAGTTGAGCAAACTGGCTAAAAGGTACCATTTGATTTTGCTGACTGCGTACCGACCATTGATTCAAATCTTCAGGTTTACCACGAAATTCGGCATCACCCTGCATAATCACACGTTTAATTCGACCACGGTCAATAAAGTCGTTGATATAACTACCGCCCCAAGCTGCCGCTAAGGTACTGTTAATAGCCGTTTGATTTAAACCTGCTGCCATCGCCTGTTTCTGATCAATCGTGACGTTTAACTCCGCTTTTTCAGGATTGGCACGTTGATCTAAATTTTTAAAGCTTTGATATTGAGCGGCTTGCTGCTGTAAATTTTGAAATTGCTGAATTAAAAAATCGCGTCCTGTACCATTCACATCGCGCATCCAGAACTCTAAGCCATCGGTTTGCCCCAAACCACGAACTGCTGCGGGCATGCCAATGGTAATTTGTGCATTGGGATGCTGTCGAAAATGCTGCATGGCACGTTCACGAATAGCTTGTGCGGTATGCTGTTGCCCTTGACGCTCATCCCAATGTTTTAGCGCAATAAAACCCTGCCCTAAATTCTGCCCTGTTCCCGAAAAATTACGTCCATAACGAATCATCACCAAATCAACATTGTGGGCTTCATGCTGCATAAAGTATTCACGTATGCTTTCGCCCACTTCACGACTTTTAGACAACGGCGCACCTTCCTGTAATTTAAATTGCACCGACAACATGCCCTGATCTTCATTCGGGATAAAACTGGTAGGTAAGGCACGGTAAAACAAGGCAAACACCGTCAATAAACCTGCAAAAATAACCAGACACACCGCTTTATGCTGAATCGTCCAACCTGATAATTTGAGATAGTGTTGTTTTAAGCTTTCCAGTTTTTGATTAAACCAGATGGCCCATTGGGCTGGTTGTGAATTGGGTTTTAAAATCAAAGCACACAAAGCAGGCGTTAAAATTAAGGCCACACCTAAAGACAGCGCCATCGCAGTCACTAAGGTGATAGAAAACTGGCGATAAATTACTCCAGTCGAACCACCAAAAAATGCCATAGGAATAAATACTGCGGTCAAAACCAAGGTAATGCCGACCAAAGCACCGCTAATTTCCTGCATTGATGCGATGGATGCCTGTTTAGCCGAGAGCTGCTGTTCGTGCATTAAACGCTCGACGTTTTCCACCACGACAATCGCATCATCCACCAATAAACCAATGGCTAAGACCAAAGCGAATAATGTCAGCGTGTTAATACTCATGTCAAACAGTTGTAACACGGCCATGGTGCCTAAAATCACTACAGGCACGGTTACGGTAGGAATGAGCGTCGCGCGCCAGTTTTGTAAAAACAAGAACATCACAATGACGACTAAAATTACCGCTTCAATTAAAGTTTTCACCACTTCTTTAATTGATTCCTGCACGAAAGGTGTGTTATCGCGTGGATAGACAATTTGGTAACCTTCGGGCAATTGTTGTTTTAAATGCTCAATTTGTTTTTGAATTAAGGCTGAAGTTTGTAACGCATTGGCACCAGAAGATAATGAAATCCCCATCCCTGCCGATGGAAAACCATTAATGGTATTAAAGCTTTGATAATTTTCTGCACCAAGTTCAATACGTGCCACATCTTTTAAATAAACAAAGCCACCTGCCTGATCTGCTTTTAAAATAATATTTTCAAATTCTTCTACCGTTTTTAAGCGTGAACCTGAGGTGACTTTGGCATTGAGATATTGTTCTTGTGCTGTGGGTAATTCACCAATTGCCCCTGCTGCGACTTGGGTATTTTGTGCCAATACTGCAGCACGTACATCACTTGGCATGAGTGCGTATTGTTTTAACTTTAACGGATTCAGCCAAATCCGCATTGCATATTGTGCACCAAAAACATCGACCTCACCCACACCTTCAATGCGTGCCAACTCTTGCTCTAAATGACTCATCATATAGTCAGACAAGGCAATATTGCTGCTTTTGGCTGTGGCATCGTACAGCCCAATGACCATGTGGGTATCACCCAATGATTTAAAGACATTTACCCCCTGACGCTGTACATCTTCAGGTAAGCGGTTAATTGCGCCATTAATCGCATTTTGTACCTGGACTTGTGCGGTATCGGGGTTGGTACCATTTTCAAAGCTAATGCTGATTCGACTTCGTCCTGAAGAATCACTGCTAGAACTGAAATACAGCAAATGATCTAGCCCTTTAATTTGCTGCTCTAAGATTTGCGTTACACTTTCTTCAACTGTTTCAGCAGAAGCGCCCGTATAGGTCGCACTGACGGTAATACGTGGTGGTGCAATATCTGGATAGCGTTCTACAGGTAAATTTAATACTGAAAAAATCCCCAGTGCCATCACAATAATTGCGAGCACACCAGCGAAAATCGGACGTTCAATAAAAAATTTAGACAGCATAAAACAGGGTCACTTTTAGGTGGCAGTGTTGAATTTCAAATCGCGGAATCATCAACTTTTTGCATGCAACAAAACTTTTTAAACCGTAGTTCAAATTAACACAGCTCAATACAACTTCGATGACTGCACATCAAAAAATCTAGTTTTGTCACAAAAATGTTGATTGGTCTTCATTTTTCTCACAGATTTTTGTGTTTACCCTCCCAATTTTGGGATAGCTCCTAAACTCATCTAATTTCTATACTGCAGATATGACAATTTGAATAACAAGGAATTCGTAATGAAAAAAACTTTATTATGCTTAACTTTAGCAGGCTTACTGAGTGCATGTGGCGGTTCAGACAATGATTCTGGTAGTTCTGCTCCCCCACCTTCAAGCTCCCTAAAAACTGGGATACTGACCGATGGACCTGTGAGTGGCGCAACTTATACAATTAATGGTGTCTCTAAACGTACAAATGCTCAAGGGGAGTTTGAATATCAAGAAGGTGATGAAATCACTTTCTCTATCGGGAATATTGAAATTGGCACAGTAACTGGTGCTGATCGTATTACCCCTGTGGAGTTAGCCGATGATGTAACAACACGAACAAATTTACTTATTTTTTTACAATCTTTAGATTCTGAGGGTGATCATGACGATGGTATTCAAATCCCTGACTCAGTGAGTGAACTCGATGCAGACTCAATTGACTTCTCTAAACCAACAACAGAATTTATTACAAGCTTTCAACCTGTTCTACAAAAAATAGAAATTTTTAAAGATAAAGTCGTAGTTAGCTCAACAGAAGCACAAGCTAACTTTAACCAAACACTCCTCAAAGATATCGTTGGGGTTTGGTACGCAAAAAATGCTGAATCAGAAATCGTACTTCAAGTAACCTCAGACGGGAAATACCTGATTGGCGAACCTATTGTTAGCTCACCATCTAATAGTGCGAATGGCATGGAGTACGGTGAGTTATCGGTGAATGCTGTTGCTGGAGATTTAAGGGCGCAATCTTCAATTGATACAAATGAAGATTGGGGCTTAACTGATTCTGGAAAAACACGTGATATGAAAATATCATTTGATGGTACACAGTTAAAAATTTCTGAAGCTCAAAACCCTAATGAAAGTGCAACATTTACTAAAGTCCCTCAAAACAATTCGAGCATTGCAGGTGCTTGGAACTCAAGTTCAGGCAAGCAACTATTTGTTTTCAATCCGGATAATAATACCTATATCATGGTTGATGCTGTTGGGGACGATCAAGTGGAAGTTGGAGAAACACCTTGTGGTGGACCAGGTATCGAATATGGTAAATATCGTGTTCAAGATGGAAAGTTATTCGTAGATAATATCCTGATCGATACAAATGGCTGTGCAGGCTTATCTGACAATAGTGCAAGCTCAAGCTCAGGTCTACCAGTCACGGTTAATACGACATCACTAACACTCCACGAACCAAATGAAGGTACATTTATACTCACAAGACCCAATATAGAAGGTACTACCACAAGTAGCGCAAGCCAATTCTATAAAGATATTGCTGGAACTTGGGAAATTGGACGCACCAACACATCTGCTGTTTTATTACATATTTTACCCGATGGACGTTATGCGCTAGGTGAAGCAGATGAAGCTGATGTAACGGGGCAACCTGGTATTGAAACAGGACGACTAAATTGGAATGCTTTAACCTCAGCGCTGAGCCCTGTGATCTCAGTAGATACTAATGGAGACTACGGGCTTTCACATCCAGACAATGATGGTCATTACCGCCTAAGTTATAACGGTACAGATTTAGTGCTGACTGATGTAGGAAGTAATAGCACCTATATTTTAACTAAAGTCAAACAATCATCAGGTTTAGTCGGCACTTGGCAATTTAATCAAACTCATTTATTTGCTTTCTTTGACACAGGATTCTATTTCTTCTTAGACACTGAAGGCGATGATGATTGCGCTAACCCAGGTATTGAATATGGCAAATATTCAATGACAGCCAATACACTTGCCGCAACAGAAGTGTTATATGACACCAACGATTGCGGTGGCTTACAAGACTCTTCGGATGGCAGTAAAGTGAATGCAACTTATAGTATTTCAGGTACAAGCTTGATCTTACATCCTCAAGGTGAAGACCCTGTCACTCTACAACGTAGTAACTAAAATACTCAGAAGCAGCCTAAGCCCGACTTAGGCTGCTTTAACCAATATGCTCAAAATGAATGGTACAACCCATTAATAAATGCATGAGTTCAATTTGCGAGTTGCATTGGGTTTTTTCATAAATATTTTTAAAATAAGTGCGCACCGAACTGAGCGTAACTCCACAATGTTCCGCAATTTCTTCTAACTTACAACCATTCAACAACAACTCACACAGCTCAAACTCACGTTTAGACAATTGATAAGCTTGCTGCAAATAGGCTTTTGACAAAGCATAGTGCTGATGCTTATCGGTCAGAAATACCGCAATTTGATGTTGTCCTGCATCTTGATGCTGCATATTTTTTAATTTAGAAAAAGGTACGATAGTCAGCATTAATTGTTGTCCTTTCGCATCTGACGAAGCCAATACACCGCCTACATCTGCGTTTAAAGCCGACTGTCCCAACAACGCTGAATGTAATAATTGATCTAAACGATTTTGATCATAAGCATGGGTTTTTAAACGATTATACAAGTCCAAATCTAAACATGAATCGTGTTGCAGCATGCTTTGAGCTAAAGGGTTTGAATAAGTCAAATTCAGCTGATGATCAAGCAAAATCACACCTGTTTTTAAATGATCGAGCACGCTATACAAACTTAAATTTTCTTGTTTAACTAAACTAAACTGACGATGGATTTGTAAAGCACGGCGCAAATGCACACCCAAATGCTTTAAAAAATCCAACTCTTTTTGTTGATACGGCGCTGCATCAGGCGCACGGTGTAACCCTAAAACCGCCCAGCGATGTGATCCTTGATCAAGCAAAACAGCGGATATATAACTGATTCCCGTTGGATTCAAACAGCGTTCATAAAAGATATATTCATCACTTTCAGGGTTTTCCCCATAATGCGATAAATCCGAGCTCGCTACTTGCCCCACACCCGAATTTTCCCACAATACTCGGTGTAACTGCATGTCAATCACGCGAATCCGCTCATCACGATAGGCATGCAAAGCTTCATCTGGAATATTGTGACTAAATAAAAAATCGTAACTTGGACTAAATTGATCTAAGGCAGTAAAAATGGCGGTTTTACTGTCTGTATATTGAACAATTTTTTCAATTACTTGCGGCCATAAATTCACATCTACAGCGGCATCATAAATACTGCCTATAATTTCGTGTTCTCGGTTATCCATTTTTATCCCCTTTATGCCTACTCCAATCTGCATTACATTTATTTAATCATTTGTTTTTCTTATTGTTCTAAAAAGAATAATGAGTTTTATTCACAAAAAAAAGCATTTTAAATATCTATTTCACATTAAATTTCCCGATTGAACAGTGCTTTGCAATTTTCACAATAAAGGTTTTCTTTTATACAACTTTATTGAATAAACAATAAAAAAACCCCGTATTAAAAATACGAGGTTTTTTTGAACTTTATGGAAGATGATGTATTACATCATGCCGCCCATACCACCCATTCCGCCCATGTCAGGCATTGCTGGTTTTTCTTCTGGGATTTCAGTGATCATACATTCAGTCGTCAACATTAAGCCCGCAACAGATGCAGCATGCTCAAGCGCAGAACGTGTTACTTTTGCAGGGTCAAGAATACCCATTTCAAGCATATCGCCATATTCAGAAGTTGCAGCGTTATAACCGTAGTTACCTTCACCGCTCTTCACTGCATTGATCACTACAGATGGCTCATCGCCTGCGTTTGCCACAATTTGACGAAGAGGCGCTTCAATTGCACGACGTAAAATGTTAATTCCGACATTTTGATCGTCATTTGCACCAGTTACACCGTCAAGTGCTTTCGCTGCGCGTACTAACGCAACACCACCACCTGCAACAACACCTTCTTCAACCGCAGCACGAGTTGCGTGAAGTGCGTCATCTACACGGTCTTTTTTCTCTTTCATTTCAACTTCAGTTGCCGCACCAATTTTGATCACTGCAACACCGCCCGCTAACTTAGCAACACGTTCCTGAAGTTTTTCTTTGTCGTATTCTGAAGTTGATTCTTCAATTTGCGCACGGATTTGTTGTACACGCTCAGCAATTTGACCTGCATTACCTGCACCATCCACAATCACGGTGTTTTCTTTAGATACTGTTACTTTGTGTGCAGTACCCAAGTGCTCTAGTGAAGTTTGCTCCAAAGACATACCAATTTCTTCAGAAATCACAGTTGCACCTGTCAAGATTGCGATATCTTGAAGCATTGCTTTACGACGGTCACCAAAACCAGGTGCTTTCACCGCACATACTTTAATAATGCCGCGCATGTTGTTTACAACAAGTGTTGCTAACGCTTCGCCTTCTACATCTTCAGCGATAATCAATAATGGCTTACCTGTTTTCGCAACTGCTTCTAAAACTGTGATTAATTCACGAATGTTGCCCACTTTTTTGTCTACCAACAAAATGAATGGGTTTTCAAGTTCAGCAGTTAAAGTATCTTGTTTGTTTGCAAAGTATGGTGAGATATAACCACGATCAAACTGCATACCTTCTACAACGTCTAGTGAGTCTTCAAAGCCTGAACCTTCTTCAACGGTAATCACGCCTTCTTTGCCCACACGCTCCATTGCTTCTGCAATTAACTTACCTACAGTCGTATCAGAGTTAGCAGAAATCGAACCAACTTGTTCAATCGCTTTAGTATCTGATGCAGGTTTAGCCGTCGCTTTAATGTTTTCAACCACTGCTTTTACAGCAATGTCGATACCACGTTTCAAATCCATTGGGTTCATGCCCGCAGTTACAGATTTGATGCCTTCATTTAAAATGGCTTGTGCAAGTACAGTTGCAGTTGTTGTACCGTCACCTGCGATGTCGTTGGTTTTACTTGACACTTCACGAACCAACTGTGCACCCATGTTTTCAAATTTATCTTTTAGGGTGATTTCTTTAGCAACAGATACACCATCTTTAGTGATGTGCGGTGCGCCAAAAGAACGGTCGATCACTACGTTACGACCTTTAGGGCCTAAAGTTACTTTTACTGCATCTGCAAGGATGTTTACGCCTGCAATCATTTTTGTGCGGGCTGAATCACCAAATTTTACGTCTTTAGCTGACATGTTTGACTCCAAATATCTTTAAATAATGTTCAAATTGACTTTGAATAACGAGTGCTGAAATTAGCCTTCAAGTACCGCTAGAATGTCAGACTCTTTCATAATAAGAAGTTCTTCACCGTCTACTTTAACTGTGGTGCCTGCATACGTACCAAACAAGACTTTGTCGCCCACTTTAACGTCTAAAGCGCGCACGCCATTGTCTGTGATTTGACCATTACCTACTGCAATCACTTCACCTTGAGCTGGTTTTTCTGCAGCAGAACCTGGAAGCAAAATACCGCCAGCTGTTTTTGTTTCTTCTTCAACACGACGAATAACTACGCGGTCATGTAATGGACGAATGTTGCTCATAAATAACTCCATCAGACTAAGTCTATGTATAGATTCCTGATGACGACTTATTTATTCCATGTGTCATCATCAAAATAAATTTTAGATGACACAGTTCTGGGGATGGAAAAATTCGCTTCAAGGGGAAACGCTAAAAATATTTCAGTTTTTGTTGTTTTTTTAGACAAGTTGAGTGGATCAACCTTTTATTCTGTGTTTTGCAGCCACAACACGAATTGTTTTTGTTCTTCATCAAAGATGTAATGCTGCACATCACCATTATTGCAGACTATATTTAAGCTATTCGGCATACCTTGATGCAAACGCTGTGAAATTGCAGTTCCTGCATGAATATCGAGCACAGGATGTGCTGCGCCAAGTGCATAGATTTGATTGAGGTCATATACAGCAGGTTGGTGTAAATGGCCATGTAGCAAGGCATGCAAGCCGTTTTTACTCCATTGCTCTAACGCAATACGTCCCAACACAGGACAATCTTTAATACCGTGCAGATTATCGGGCTGTGTATAGAACGGCTGATGCGCCACCAAAATTTTTAATTTATTGCTGGGCGCAGCTTGCAATAAGGCATCTATCTCCTGAATTTGATGCAAAGAAATATGCCCACGGGTATGAAAACGTCGCCGAATACTGTTCACCCCTATCACATAAAAATGGGCAGTTTCCAAAATTGTTTCCATACGGCCAAAAAACAACTGATACCGTGCAAACGGACTAAAAAAACGATTCCAAAGGTGATATAGCGGAATATCGTGATTACCTGGCACAACCAAATACGGTAAATTCAAACTGTCTAAAAAATGCTTACAGGCATAAAACTGTGCGTAGCGTGCACGTTGGGTTAAATCACCACTGACCACGACCGCTTCTGGTCGCATACTTGCACACAGTTGTTGTACTGCCTGCATACAAGCCACATTTTCAGTGCCAAAGTGCAAATCAGATAGATGCAGCAGCATGCGGCACCTTAATCTTCAATGCATTTTTCAATACTGAAATACGCAGCGGCGGACGCATTTTGACAATTTCTCCATCAAGCGCCACGGTCAGTTGTAGGCGTTTACTATGAATGACCACCTGCTCTGCTGCAAAACTATACATATCATTGGCTTGCTCAGCTTTCCCCTGAATTAATTGCCACAGAATTTTAAACAAAGTCAATTTATCAGACTTTGCCACGGTAACACCTGCGACTTTGCCTGCTGCAGCAGCTTTGGCAATACGTAAATTCATTTCAGACAGTTGCAATTGATTATTCCCAAAGAAAATGAGCGGCGTTTTCAGCGGATAGCGCTTTGTATCGACCTCTATTTCTAATTTTAATTCTTTACGGTCACGCAGCAGTACATCTAAAGCCGAGGTGTAGGCATGTAAAGGAAAGCGTCCTAAATAACGGTTATAACGCTCACGTTTTTGAATAAATAGAGGGTATAAACCCAAACTGGCATTATTTAAATAGATGTGTTGATTGATTTGCGCCACATGCACTGCACGCGTACTGCCAGTTGCGATCACATGTGCTGCTTCAATTAAATCTAACGGAATATTCAGTAAGCGTGCCACATAATTAAACGTGCCCAAAGGCAAAATCCCCATGGGGATAGATGTCCCTTTTAACTTTGCAGCAACCGCATTTAAAGTACCATCTCCACCCGCTGCCACCACCACACCCGCTAAATCAGGATGTTGATGACGTGCCAACACCTGTTGCATTAACGCATCAAAGCCCGTACTTGCCCCAATTTCAAAAGATTGAATTTCAAAGCCATGCTGCGATAAAACGTGCAACAATTCTTCATAAATATCGTCTTTATGATTGGCATGAAATCCAGATTTTTGATTATAAACAATTGATAAGGGCTGTAGCTGCATAAACCTCTGTGCCATTTTTAAAGCTTTTGTTCTAATTTCAGTCAATTGATGCGGAATGAAAAGCAGCTTTATGTAAAATTCAAATGATGACCATTC
The DNA here is from genome assembly GCF_013418635.1 of Acinetobacter sp. YH12131. Lineage (NCBI taxonomy): Bacteria > Pseudomonadati > Pseudomonadota > Gammaproteobacteria > Moraxellales > Moraxellaceae > Acinetobacter > Acinetobacter sp. YH12131. The sequence goes on along the minus strand of NZ_VPBQ01000001.1, from coordinate 155,049 downwards.
ATTAAATCAATGACGAACCGATCAAAAAATAAAGATTCAACATATTGAATTGTATAAAAATAATTTAAATAAATAATGTCCATCAAATATTTAAATAATGAAAAATACAGCAACTTAAAGATGTAAGTATATGTTTCATATGCAGTATTATTAATTTATCCAAACATTTTAATCAGAAAGCCAAATCATGCCTAAGTCTTATTTTTTTTATGATTTTGTGCTTTAATACAGCCACTTTTTTTCATATTTCATCTGAACGATGTATCCCGTTGTTCAGATTGTACTTTGTACATCATTTGTACACATTTAAGATAGGCCTCACCATGACCCAAGTGAACGCACCAGAATTCGTTCGTCACCCTAAGCTTATTGCATGGGTTGAAGAAATTGCAAAGTTAACGAAACCAGCAAAAATTGAATGGTGTGACGGTAGCGCTGAAGAATATCAACGTCTCATTGACTTGATGATCGCTAACGGCACCATGCAAGCATTAAACCAAGAAAAACACCCTGGTTCGTACCTTGCAAACTCTGATCCTTCTGACGTTGCTCGTGTTGAAGACCGTACTTTCATCTGCTCTGAAAACAAAGAAGATGCTGGTGCGACCAACAACTGGGAAGCGCCAGCTGAAATGCGCGCTAAATTAAACGGTTTATTCGACGGCTCAATGGCTGGTCGTACCATGTACGTGGTTCCATTCTCTATGGGCCCATTGGGTAGCCACATTGCGCACATCGGTATTGAATTAACTGACTCTCCTTATGTTGCAGTTAGCATGTCTAAAATGGCTCGTATGGGTAAAGCTGTTTATGACGTATTGGGCACAGATGGCGAATTTGTTCCTTGCGTACACACTGTGGGCGCACCATTGGCTGAAGGCGAGAAAGACGTTGCTTGGCCATGTAACAAAGAAAAATACATCGTACATTATCCAGAAACTCGTGAAATCTGGTCATATGGTTCTGGTTACGGCGGTAACGCATTATTGGGTAAAAAATGCTTAGCGCTTCGTATTGCTTCTGCAATGGGTCGTGAACAAGGCTGGTTAGCTGAACACATGCTTATTTTAGGCGTGACCAACCCACAAGGCGAAAAACACTACATCGCAGCAGCATTCCCTTCTGCATGTGGTAAAACCAACTTTGCGATGTTAATTCCACCTGCAGGTTATGAAGGCTGGAAAATTGAAACTGTAGGTGACGATATTGCTTGGATCAAACCAGGTGAAGATGGTCGCTTATATGCAATTAACCCTGAAGCTGGTTTCTTCGGTGTTGCTCCTGGTACAAACACCAAGACTAACCCGAACTGTATGGCAACTCTGCACAAAGACGTGATTTATACCAACGTTGCTGTGACTGACAACGGCGAAGTATGGTGGGAAGGTCTATCTAAAGAAGTTCCTGCAAACTTAACCAACTGGAAAGGTCAACCACATACTGGCGCAGAAAAAGCAGCTCATCCAAATGCGCGCTTCACTGTTGCAGCGGGTCAATGTCCTTCTATTGATGCTGACTGGGAAAATCCAGCAGGTGTTCCAATTTCAGCGTTCATCTTCGGTGGTCGTCGTGCAGACACAGTGCCTCTAATTTCAGAAGCATTTGACTGGGTAGATGGCGTATATAAAGCTGCAACTATGGGTTCTGAAACTACTGCAGCAGCCGTTGGTCAACAAGGTATTGTACGCCGCGACCCATTTGCAATGCTTCCATTTGCTGGTTACAACATGGCAGACTACTTCTCTCACTGGTTAGAAATGGGTGAGAAAGTTGGCGAAAAAGCAAAAGCTGCAGGCAACAAATTACCAGGTATCTACAACGTAAACTGGTTCCGTCGTGATGCAGAAGGCAACTTCGTATGGCCTGGTTTTGGTCAAAACATGCGTGTACTTGAGTGGATCATTGATCGTTGCGAAGGTCGTGCAGAAGCTGTTGAAACTCCAATTGGTTTTGTTCCAACGTATGAGCAATTGAACTGGACTGGTTTAGATTTCTCTAAAGAGCAATTTGAAACTGTAACAGCGCAAGACAAAGAACAATGGATCAAAGAGTTAGAAAGCCACACTGAGTTATTCAACAAACTTGGTGAGCGCCTACCTGCTGCATTGAAAGCACGTCAAGCTGCTTTACTTGAAGCGGTTAAATCTGCGTAATTCAACGCTGATTGCTAAGAAAAGGTCACTTCGGTGACCTTTTTTATTGCCCTAATATTTTAGTTGCTAAAAACATCAACATTCCAGCTTCAACATCCCCCGCTGATGTGTAAATACTAAATAATACGAAGATTCAAGGTAAAAACATGACATCATCAAAACACACTTATCACCCCCAATATAGACAGCCTACCACATCACCAACAAAGCCATGCTTTGTCCACTCAGCTATGGCATACTTAAAACAAGAATGAAATGACATCAAAACATGAGACATGATCATGAATAAAACCATGAAGAATACAATGATTATTTTGGCTATGACGGGACTTGGGTTAGGTTTATCCGCTTGTCAAAGTTTGCCTGAGCAAAACGAGAATAGTTTTATTGGCTATAAAGTCGAAAGCAAAACTGATCGCAACGCAGTATTAGCCTACACTCTTGCAGGACGTCAAAACCAACAGCGCGATGAAAGTAAATTACAGCGTGCCTGCCAAAAAGAACTTGGTGCGCATAAAACTTATCAATTGCGGATTTTAAGTATTAATGAAGTGGTGAATCCTGCAGCCAACCAACAAGACCCGTATGGTCGCCAACTTGGGCAAAGCCGCACCTCTATTGGCTTATCGAACACACCTGAGCTACATAGCAGTGAAAACTATGCTACACGTCAGGCCTTAGATGCTCGCCCAAGCACACTGCGCATTGTGCGTTATAGCTGCAATTAATTCGCGCCACAAAACTGGCTTCCTATAAGACGTGATGAGTTATCGCGTCTTATAAAAACTCACATTACGGAACTCTTTGGCTTCATCCAAATCTGGCCATGTGGTCGCGCTGCGTTCATCTATTTTTATATATTGTGGATGACTAAAGTTTTTCACTCGGCTGTCTGCCACCCAAACTTCTGGGGCGAACTTTAAGAACTCATCTAAAAAAAAGCGATTGCATTGATCATAAAGTACATCGGCAGCCAACAATACATCCACTTGTTCTGCTTTGTATAGATCATCTAAATATTCAAGCACCACATCATTCAATTCAGCATTGGCTCGACAGGCTGCAAGGCTAATGGGGTCAATATCACAACAAATTACCCGTTTGGCACCTGCCATTTTTGCAGCAATCGCCACCACGCCCGAACCTGCACCAAAGTCTAAAACGACTTTATTTTTTACTTGCTGCGGTTCTGCCAATAACCATTGCGCCATTGCAAGTCCTGAAGCCCAACAGAAAATCCAGTACGGCGTATCATTCCAAATACGACGAATCACTTCATCATCTAGCTTGTCGGTAGGAAATACTGGTGGAATAAGCCAAAGTGAAATAGGCGTTTCAGGCAATTGCTGTGCCAGTAATTCACAATTTGGAATTACATCATGTAAAGCATCTAAAAGATGTTCAGGGGCTTTAGGAAATTGAAAGGTACAGCTCATTGGATTTTTATTCGTTCTAATTTAAAAAGTTCCCTCTGCTTTTTTAAAGGAGAGGGAGCATTCATTATTTTTACAATGAATTCCCCACTCTTTTTTAGGAGAGTTAGGGAGAGAATTTTTAAGCCCTCATTCCAGCCTTCTCCCTGAGCCGTATACGGCGCAAGAGAAGGAGCATCCATTATTTTCACAATGAATTTCCCCTCTCCTGAGCAAAATTTAAAGCACTGCTTTTAAATTGAAGCGCAAGAGAGGGTTAGGGAGAGGTCTTCATCAACCTAAAGCTTTCTCAGCAGCTTCAACTGTTTGACGAATCAAAGTTGTAATCGTCATTGGGCCAACGCCACCTGGTACAGGCGTATATGCAGAAGCAATCTCTTCAATGCCTTGCAATTGGATATCTCCAACACCACCGCCATCACGTGGATGGAAGCCTGCATCAACAACTACAGCACCTTGTTTGATCCAATCTTTTTGAATCAATTCAGCTTTACCCACTGCACCAACAATAATGTCCGCTTGTTTCACAAAACTTGCAAGATCTTGAGTACGTGAATGGCAAATCGTCACTGTGGCATTTGCTTCAAGAAGCATCGCAGCCATTGGTTTACCTAAAATTGCCGAACGCCCCACAACAACGGCATGTTTGCCTGCGATTTCAATGTTGTTTTCTTTCAGGATGGTCATAATGCCTGCAGGTGTTGCAGAACCGTATGCCGCTTCGCCCATTGCCATACGGCCATAACCTAAACAGGTCACGCCATCTACGTCTTTTGCAAGTGAGATCGCATCAAAACAAGCACGCTCATCAATTTGCGCAGGAACTGGGTGTTGCAACAAAATACCATGCACATCAGGATTGGCATTCAATTTTTCAATCTCTGCCAATAATTGTTCTGTGGTGGTTTCTGTTGGCAATTCTACTTTTAAAGAATCCATGCCCACACGACGGCAAGCATTGCCCTTCATGCGTACATAAGTTGCAGATGCACCGTCATCACCGACCAAAATAGTCGCTAGAATTGGGGTACGACCTGATTTTGCTTTTAACGCTTCTACACGTGTTAACAGATCAGCTTCAATTTGTTTTGCCAATGCACGACCGTCTAAAATTAATGCCACGGCACATCTCCAAATGTTGATATGAATCAATTTTGCAAATAATACATGATTATTTAGACTATTTTATTCTATATGTCGAATTAATGTGCATCTGCTCATTTAATAGTATTGTTTTTTTTTCAGAGCTTGCTAATATACGCATCACAAGACGCGGCGGGGTGGCAGAGTGGTCATGCAGCGGACTGCAACTCCGTGGACGCCGGTTCGATTCCGACCTCCGCCTCCAATCTTGTAAAACTATGCCCGAGTGGTGAAATCGGTAGACACAGGGGATTTAAAATCCCCCGCCCTCAAAGCGTGCCAGTTCGAGTCTGGCCTCGGGCACCATTTTAAAATAGATTAAAATGGTGCAAATAAAGAACCCAGCATTAAGCTGGTTTTTTTATGCCTAAATTTTAGGTTTTCCCCTCTTTATTCAATATTCAATGATGCCTCTATGAACCCTAAACAAGCGCTTCTTGATTTGCAGCAATTGCAACAACAACACCCTGCTGCATTTAAAAGAAATATTTTGTTTTATGGTTTTATTCAAAGCAAAGGCATGCTGGATGATTGGAAAGAAATGATTCCATGGGTCTTGGCCTGCCTGATTTTTATTCCTATTTCAATCAGTCTGGCGCACGGGATTCAAAACTTTGCACCGCAGTACGATGCCTTTCAAGCCAAGGCATTGGCGATTTTAGCCATCATGTTAGGTTTTATGCTGCTTCTACCTTATGTGTTGTATCAAGTTAAACACAGTTCGGCATCGTGGTATCAACTACAGCAACATGCCACCATAAAAATAGCAGTATTGATTCTGCTACAAGCGGTAAATTTCGCCTATTTTCAGAGTGCAATTCTGCAAGGGATTTTATTCTTTTTCTGCATCAGTTTTGGTTTTGTACGTTTCTATAAAGAGAATATGTTCCGTGACCACATAAGCCTTGAACAAAAATATTGCTTAACGCAATTTCGCCGTGCTGCGTATTGGTCATATCGTCAAGCTGCTAAAATTCAATATCGGATGTATTTTTCCAATAAAAATAGCCCTCGTTTTGCCCAATTGAATCAGCAATATCAACATGCAATTCAGTTACATCAACAACTGATGCAGGTTGAACACAATTTATGTAAAAGCATTAAATACATAGATTTAGACAGTTATATTCAAGATAAACTCGATTAAAAACCTCCGCTTAATCATCAAAAAAAACCGAGCAACTTAGACTCGGTTTTCTGTAAATATCACACCAATTTTAAGCAGTTTTAGCGACATCAATGATTGGTTTTAAGTCTACACCATACTTCTGTTGATGACCACGCGTATCATCGAGTTTGTATTCACGTGCCTTAACCGTATCTATAAACTTCCAATCTGCAACCACTTGCGCACGATCAAAAGTCACCGTTAAATAACCACGTTGATTTAAGTTGCAATAATCTAGTTCATCAATCAGTTCTTGAAAGGCATATTCCAAGGCTGCCATTTCGTCTGCAGGCACATTTAAGTAATACTCAATTCCGGGCGATGATACCGAGCTGGTCGCGAATTCCAACCCAACCTCATGATTTGTTTCATGTGTATGCAAGGTTGCAGCCCAAGCATTGTGAGTATCACCTGCCAACACCACTGCTTTTTTCCCAAGTTGCTGCAATGTCCCATACACAACTTCTCGCTCGTAGGCATAACCATCCCAAGCATCGAGGTTATAAGGTGCAACCGCATACAAACGTGACTTATCTACTGCTGTCAAAGTTGGATCATTCGCTTTTAAACGCAATTTCAGCGTGACCAATTCTGTAATTTTCTGCTTCATTTGTGCAAGTGTTTCAGGTTGCTGATCACCATTGGTGATTTTCGCTAAAGGCAATAACAGTTCTTGTGGAATCAGTATTTTCGCCATCAACACTTGTTGAGCCAAAACATTCCAAGTAGCCTTAGACTGCCCCAACTGCTTTTGCAACCATTCTCGTTGAACTCCACCCATCAATGTGCGTTGATCACTAAATAAATCTGCCTGAAATTTAGCAGCATCAATACCTTCTGCCGTCATATAGTTAGCATAATCTAATTGCTTATGACGCGCCAAAATACGCGTATCCAGCATCATCAAATTCACCAAACCACCAAAATCAAACTGGCGATAAATATTCAAATGATCATTTTCTGCAACTGGACGAATTGGCATCCACTCGAAATAAGCCTGTAATGCGGCAATTTTACGTTCTATAAAGCTGCCTTCACCTTCTTGATGATTATCTGCACCCGCTTCCCAAGTATCATTACTGAGTTCATGGTCATCCCAAATGACAATAAATGGATGGCGTTGGTGAGCAGTCTGCAAATCAGCATCGGTACGATATAAAGCATAACGTTTACGATAATCATCTAACTTGATAATTTCTTTATCATTGTCTGCAGCAAAGGTACGTCCTAACTGTTTTGCATCGTCAGTCGCGTAGCCACCTTGTCCATATTCATAAATATAATCACCCAAGTGAATAATCACATCCAGATTGTTTTCCTGTGCAATTTCTTTATACACATGAAAATAACCTGCGGGATAGTTCGAGCAAGAACAGACCGCAAATTTCACTTGATCGCTGCGTTGTGGCAAGGTTTTGGTCTGTCCTATAGCAGAAACCGTATTACCAAAGCGGAAACGGTAATAATATTTAGTCCCTGTCTGCAAACGATCTGCATCGACCTTTACAGTAAAATCTTGCGCTGCACTGGTTTGTACTTTGCCTGTGTTTACTAATTGCTTAAACACCTCATCGCTAGCAATTTCCCAAACCACTTCAATGCGCGCTGCTGTATCACTTGGCGTTACACGTGTCCATAAAATGATACGGTCATGCAGCGGATCACCACTGGCGACACCATGCAAAAACTGCACCTTTAATGCATTTTCTGCTGTATTTTCATTGTCATCACCACATGCAGTTAATGCGACTGGCAATGACAACGCCCCAAAACCAGCCAAACTTTTTTGAATCAACTCTCGGCGAGTTAAGCGAATGTTCATGAATATTCCTTTTATTTTTCTTGAGCGCTCAACATAGAAATTTATGATTTCGCTTTGATCTCAAATTCATGAAATATTGATGACAAACAGCAGAAATATACTGCAAACCGAACTTTTTTCAAGCTAATAAGTTGAATTGATTGAAAAGAAAGCAATTGTAAATAAATTTACTTGCCAAGATTTATTTCGTCCTCTATTATTGCGCACATGCCCGAGTGGTGAAATCGGTAGACACAGGGGATTTAAAATCCCCCGCCCTCAAAGCGTGCCAGTTCGAGTCTGGCCTCGGGCACCATTTTAATGAATCAAATCATTCAAATGGTGCAAATAAAGAACTCCAGCATTAAGCTGGTTTTTTTATGCCTAAAAAATATAATATTGAAAACGATAACACTTATGTGCCGATGATTTGAAATGTCTCTACAACGCTTTATCTTCTCTTTCAAATGGGTGATCTGTTTATGCTGCTTGCTCAGTTTTGCAAGCCATGCACAAAATCCCAGCCTTGAGTCAGCAACCGAATCCGTAAACCCAATTGAAACTGATGCAGAATTTTATGATGTTTTTGCAGGAACATTGCAATATAAAAATCAAGAATTACAATTACGTCGTTGCAGCTTAGGCAACAATTTATATTTATTAAATTTCCAAAATCCTGAAGAAGAAAAGCAACTCAAAACTTTGCTGCAACAAAATACAAAGTTTTGGGTCAATTTAATTGCACAGCCGAATGAACATAATGGGCTATATACGTTGAATGTTCGGGAAATTGCAGAACTACATACACAGCAAAGTTGCCATTTGGATGATGTTTTAGATGATTTATTGAATCACCCATAAATTAAAGCTGAAAGAGAGTGACCTATCACCACTCTCTCGTTGCAATCAACTCTTCCATTTCAATCTCGAAATAGCCTTGATCTTGCAGCACCATCATCATCGCCTCAGCAATATAATCTGCTGCGGTATCGTCCAAATCTGAATCCAGATCTTCAAATTGTGGTTTCATTTTATTAATGGCTTGCACGGTCTGATCTGCAAAATGATAAATATCGGTTTCAGATAAATTGGATTTAGACACGTGTTTTGCAAACTGTTGAATCAGTTGTTTTAACTCAGCAACTAAAATATCAGGATAAAACTCATCATCAAACATCGGGAGAAGTAAATCTGCAAACATACAGGCACTCAAAAATACAGAGATTCAAGCGTGCCTATATAGCATAAGCAAGGCTTTAATTCTAGCTTCGCCCCAATTTGCATACTGCGATTAATTTGCCAACTGCATTGCTTGCCAGACTTTAATGGCGTCAGACATGGCTTTCACATCATGCGCACGCACCATACAAGCACCTTGCTGAATACTGAGTAAATGTGCCGCTACAGAACCAACTGCACGCTGTGTTGGCTCTGCCCCACCCAAAGCTTCACCAATAAAGCGTTTACGGGACAATGCCGATAAAATTGGATACCCCATACCATTAAGTTGATGCAACTCATTTAACAATTTCAGATTCTGTTGTGCATTTTTCGCAAAACCAAAACCTGGATCAATCATGATATTTTCAGGCTTGACCCCTACCGCCAAAGCATCAGCGACACGTTGCTGCAATTCTGCAATCACATCTGCAGTGACATCATCATATTGATCTAAATTGTTCATGGTGGTCGGTTCACCACGCATGTGCATAATAATCACGGGGATATTTAACTCAGCAGCTGTTTGCAACGCATTTGGACGGGTCAGCGCACGTACATCATTCCAGATATGCGCCCCCGCAGCTACGGCAGCACGAATCACTTCAGGCTGTGACGTATCAATCGAAAGCACTACATCATAAGTAGATAAGGCTTCCGCCACAGGAACCACACGACGAATTTCTTCTTCTACACTCACAGGACTTGCCCCCGGACGTGTAGACTCACCGCCAATATCAATCACGGTTGCACCTTCGGCTATCATTTCCAAAGCACGCGCCACAGCAGCATCTTTTTCATTATGTCGCCCACCATCACTAAACGAGTCTGGTGTCACATTTAGAATTCCCATCACATGCGGCTGAGATAAATCTAAACGCAAACGTCCACATTGCAATACACGTTTGGGTAATGGCATTAGCTGCATGCTGGTCTTCCTTTCAATTTGAAAAGCTTATTTTAACAAGGCTAATTTTAAAGATGTGGAATTCTTTTCGATGAGCGTCAACAGACCTCAATATTCCGGTCACAACTGCACATAAACCACACGAATAAAAAAAAGAGCCTTTATACAAAGACTCTTTTTTAACATCATGTGAGCTGATTAGCTCGCTGGTAATGGTGGCGGTGTGCTTGGACCATCGGTTGGTGTTACATCAATCACAGGATTGTCTGCAATATACACCTTCGGTGGCTGTGGCTCACGACCTTCCATAATGTCACGGATTTGGTCACGATCAATGGTTTCCCATTCCAACAATGCTTTTACCATTGCGTGGGCAATGTCTTGGTTATTTTCCAAAATATCGCGGGCAACTTTATATTGCTCATCAATAATACGACGAACTTCAGCATCCACTTGTTGCTGGGTGGCTTCAGAAATCGTACGGCTGCCTAAACTACCCATGAATGATTGTTGTGTATCGTCTTCATAGACCATTACGCCTAACTTGTCAGACATACCGTATTTGGTCACCATCGCACGTGCTAATTTAGTCGCACGCTCAAAGTCATTCGATGCACCTGTCGACATTTGATTAATAAAGACTTCTTCTGCAATACGACCACCAAACAAGATAGACAAGTCGTTCAGCATTTTGTCTTTATAATGGCTAGTTTGGTCATGTTCAGGCAATTGCCATGTCACACCCAATGCCCAGCCACGCGGCATAATCGTTACTTTATGCACAGGGTCTGTACCCGGCAGCATTTCAGCAACAATCGCATGACCTGCTTCATGATAAGCCGTTGCACGACGTTCTTCTTCACGCAGCACCATCGACTTACGTTCAGGGCCCATATACAACTTATCTTTAGCATCTTCAAAGTCGTGCATATCCACCGTATTTTTATTACGACGGGCAGCAAACAATGCAGCTTCATTCACAAGGTTCGCCAATTGCGCACCAGAGAAGCCTGGTGTACCACGTGCCAAGACTTTGACATCTACACCTGTAACTGAAGGCAGTTTTTTCAAGTGAACATTCAGAATTTGCTCACGACCTTTAATGTCTGGCAAGCCAACCATTACTTGACGGTCAAAACGACCTGGACGCAATAAAGCTTTATCCAGTACATCGGCACGGTTTGTCGCAGCGATAACAATAATGCCTTCATTGCCTTCAAAACCATCCATTTCAACAAGCATTTGGTTAAGTGTTTGCTCACGTTCATCGTGACCACCACCTGTACCTGAACCACGGTGACGACCTACCGCATCAATCTCATCAATAAAGATGATACATGGTGCATGGCGTTTAGCTTGCTCAAACATATCACGAACACGAGAAGCACCTACACCCACGAACATTTCAACGAAGTCAGAACCAGAAATGCTGAAGAATGGAACTTTGGCTTCGCCTGCAATGGCTTTGGCCAATAAGGTTTTACCTGTACCCGGTGGACCTACCATCAACACACCTTTAGGAATAGTTGCACCTAAACGCTTGAATTTAGCAGGGTCTTTTAAGAAATCTACAATTTCAACCACTTCTTGTTTTGCTTCGTCACAACCTGCTACATCGGCAAATGTGACTTTAATTTGGTCTTCAGACAACATTTTGGCTTTAGATTTACCAAAGCTCATCGGGCCGTTTTTACCACCTGCACCGCCACCCATGTTGCGCATAAAGAACATGAATAACAAAATGATTAAAAGTACAGGGAAACTTGCGATCAATAGTTGCATTAACAAACCTTGACGTTGAGGTGCAGTACCTTCAACAACAACGTTGTTTTTAATCAGATTCGGCATCAGTTCAGGGTCTTGAACTGCTGGACGAATGCTTTCAAAGGACGAGCCGTTGACTTTTTCGCCACTAATTCTTTCGCCATCAATTGTGACTTGCTTAATTTGACCAGCATTCACCGCTGTAACGAACTCTGAATAGTTCATTGCAGTTGGCTTTTCACTGTTATTGATGTTGCTGAAAATTAGAATCAGCACACCAAGTATAATCAGCCACAATACGGCATTCTTGAAGAGATCGCTCAAAGCTTTATTCCCATATCAATCTAATTTGATCATGCCCGTTACTGGGTGACCTTTCATTCAAAAAGCTGAAGATCAGCTAGACAATTCATTAAAAACGTACAAAATGCACAATTTTTAACGGCTTGGCAAGTAAACTTTATTTAGACGCTTTTTTACGTCCTTGTCCAATAAGGAATACTTCTTTGGAACGCGCCCGTGAAGCAGCGGGTTTTGCTGTCTTTAGAACATCAAAACTGTCCACGACCTGTTTACGAAATTCGTCAAACCCCGAACCTTGGAACACTTTGACCACAAACTGACCATTAGGTCCCAATACGCGATTGGCAAAATCGAGAGCCAACTCACATAAGTAAATTTGACGCGGTTGATCTACAGCTTTATTACCTGATGTATTGGGGGCCATATCGGAAATTACAACGTCTACCGTGCGTCCGTTTAAAATATTTAACAATTTTTCGAAAACTTCTTCTTCGCGGAAGTCACCTTGTAAAAAGGTCACATCTGGTAGTGCGTCCATTTCCAAAATATCGGAAGCGATCACCAAACCTTTGTCGCCGACAAGTTTCCCTGCGATTTGCGACCAACTACCCGGTGCTGCACCTAAGTCCACCACCGTCATGCCCGGTTTGATCAGTTTATATTTTTCTTGAATCTCAAGTAGTTTGTATGCAGCACGTGCACGATACCCTTCTTTTTGCGCTCTTTTCACAAAGGGATCATCTAGGTGCTCTCTCATCCACGCACGACTACTTTTGGATAACTTTTGGTTGGTAATGCGTGTTGCCATAACTCTCTTAGTAACGAATAGCCATCTAAATTGCGATTGTACGTGAAAATTAGCAAGCTTGCAGTAGACATCTGTATCTAAATGCCAATAACTAACAAGTTTTTTCTATTAAATCCATCGCTTATTTCTGTACTGTGGCATAAAAAACCTCTCTCATCACTAATGGATAAACCTAAGCAAATGTTCAATTTTGATATTTTTGTACTGCTGCAAGATCGCGGATTATTTGCATAGAATTTACAGCGTTTCAAATTGGCTTTTGTTATACTAAGCCGTTTTTAAAATTAGGTTATCTTTATGGCGGCTCTCTCTATTCAGGAACGCAAGCGTTTACGTCAAATTGGTCATGCACTTAACCCTGTAGTGATGGTTGGCGGTCAAGGTTTGACTGAAAATGTAATTGAAGAAACCAACCGTGCTTTAAACGATCACGAATTGATTAAAGTTAAAATTGGTGGTGAAGACCGTGAAGTACGTGCAGCTGTAATTACTGAAATTGCTGCAGCAACAGGTTCTGAAGTGGTACAAACAATTGGTAAAATTGCTTTACTTTATAAAAAAGCAGCAAAACAAAATGCCAAGTTGTCAAATTTAGTTCGTCACGCTCATTTGTCTAACTAAGCTTATATGGCAAGTTACGAACTCAGCGCCTTTGATCGTCAGTTTCAAGCGATTTCTTTGGTCGGTGCAATTGAACAACAAAGTCCGTTTAGCTTAAATGTAGGTTATTGGCTGCGTGATCCGAATCAGTGGGTCGAATGGCCTGCATTGGTAGCTTCACATCCACGTCAGGACTTTTTGTGGAAACAGACCTGCTTTGAAATTTTCATTGGCGTTCAGGGCGAAGATTTTTATCGTGAAATCAATCTCTCCTCTTCTCAAGCTTGGCAAGCCTATGCCTTTGAAGAATATCGTTATCCTGAGCAAATGCCACCTGTGGCCGCTTATGATATTGAGTTGAATCAGCTAAAACGTACGCATTACGGTTTAAATGTCAGTTTGGATTTAACCGAATTTATGCTGAAACATAAACTGAAATGGACAGATTTGTTTATTGGGCTCACAGCTGTATTAAAAACCAGTCAGGGCGAGCAGTTTTATGCCATGCAACACAGCAGCCCTGCCGCCGATTTTCACAATAAGCGCGATTGGCTACATCAGTTCTAACTGTGATTAATAGTAGTTTAGATTGAAACAACTAGTTTTTGGTTTGAGCAAGAAATTTAAATAAAAAAGTGAGGCGCATGACCTCACTTTTTTTTATGGCTGAATCAGCAACAGATTAAACTGGATTATGCTTGATCAGTTTCATCATTAGTTTCAGTTTTTGATGGATTTACTTTTTTCCACGCTTCTAGTGTGTGCTCTTTAGAACGCTTAAAAGTTTCAGCCAATTGATCTTTGTGTTTTACTGAAATGCTGCTGACATCTTCTTTCAACTCTTTACCAAGTTTAGAAAGATCTTCAATAATTGCGCTAAATTCAGTTTTTACAAAGTCTTTTAATTCGCCTAAATCTTTAGGTGAACTACCAAATTGTGCTTTTAAAGCTTCAATTTTTTGCAACACATCTTGCTTTAACTGACCCAATTGCTCTTGCACGCTGGCATTGAGTTGTTTCGCTTCGGCTTGAAGTTTTTCTTGCGTTTCCGCAACCACATCAAGCACCTGTTCTTTGGCATCATGAGTGACTTTTTCAAGCTTTTCAGCACCCTCATGCACCGCATCTTTGATTGCTTTATTGTCAGCTACTGATTTTTCTTGTTCAGTCATTTTGCTTCACCCAAGGTCGTTGTTGTTTATATTTTCAGCATAAGTGAATTTGCTCGAATATGGGTTTTGTATTGTTAGACAATCGTAGATTACTTACATTTTACTACATTGCTAAAACATAAATCAGCCAAAAAAAGCAAGCCCTTTATCTTACATATTCATCAGAAACTGAATGGACTTTTGGTGAGCTCATGCGTATAATGCAATGTTAAGTTCAAGCGAGCAGACATAGGAGGGTAGGTTTAAACATTGACCTTCCTTTTTTTTCGTCTACTCGCTTTTTTACAGCCCTATTTTTGTGGTTTTAGTTCAGGAGCTTTGGTTTGAGCACCCCCGCCATTTTAGCCCTTGCCGACGGTACAATCTTTAAAGGTACGTCTATCGGTGCAACGGGAAGTACGACTGGTGAAGTCGTTTTTAACACTGCCATGACTGGCTATCAAGAAATTTTGACCGACCCGAGTTATGCACAGCAACTTGTGACTTTAACTTACCCGCACATTGGGAACACAGGTTGTAATGATGAAGATGTCGAGTCTGGTCGTATTCATAAAGTATGGGCAAACGGTTTAATTATCCGTGATTTGCCTTTACTACACAGTAACTTCCGTTCTAATCAATCTTTAGCAGAATATTTGCAAGCACACAACGTGGTTGCGATTGCAGATATTGATACCCGTAAATTGACCCGTATTTTACGTGCCAAAGGTGCGCAAAACGGCTGTATTCTTGCTGGTGAAAATATCACTGAAGAAGAAGCAATTGCTAAAGCACGTGCATTTGGCGGCTTAAACGGCTTAGATCTTGCAAAAGTATGCTGCGACCCTGAAGGTTTTGAATGGACTGAAGGTTCATGGGAACTTGGCAAAGGCTTTACTCAACCTGAACTTAAATATCATGTGGTTGCATACGATTACGGTGTCAAAACCAACATCCTGCGTATGC
The DNA here is from genome assembly GCF_013418635.1 of Acinetobacter sp. YH12131. Taxonomy (NCBI): domain Bacteria; kingdom Pseudomonadati; phylum Pseudomonadota; class Gammaproteobacteria; order Moraxellales; family Moraxellaceae; genus Acinetobacter; species Acinetobacter sp. YH12131. Next base: position 139,634 of record NZ_VPBQ01000001.1, on the reverse strand, counting down.
TCGCAGACCGCGGTTGTAAATTAACCGTTGTTCCTGCACAAACCCCTGCTGAACAAGTCCTTGCGTTAAACCCAGATGGCATTTTCTTGTCAAATGGCCCTGGCGACCCTGCTGCATGTGACTACGCAATTGAAGCTGTAAAAACAATTGTAGAAACCACGAATACTCCTGTATTTGGTATCTGTTTAGGTCACCAAATTCTTGCACTTGCATCAGGTGCAAAAACAATGAAAATGCCGAACGGACACCACGGCGCAAACCATCCTGTACAGAACTTAGAAACTGGTACAGTGATGATTACTTCTCAGAACCACGGCTTCGCGGTAGATGAAAGTACCTTACCAAACAATGTACGTTCAACGCATCGTTCATTGTTCGATGGCACAAACCAAGGTATTCATCGTACAGACAAGCCTGCATTTAGCTTCCAAGGTCACCCAGAAGCAAGTCCAGGTCCACATGACTGCGCACCATTGTTCGATCATTTCATCGAACTTATTGAAGCCGCTAAGAAGTAATTAAGGAGCGAAATAATGCCTAAACGTACGGATATTAAAAGCATCTTAATTATTGGTGCTGGTCCTATTGTTATTGGTCAGGCCTGTGAGTTTGACTATTCTGGTGCTCAAGCATGTAAAGCGCTGCGCGAAGAAGGTTACCGCGTTATTTTGGTAAACTCGAACCCTGCGACCATCATGACTGACCCTGCAATGGCAGATGCAACTTATATCGAGCCAATCACATGGCAGACTGTTGCAGCGATCATTGAAAAAGAACGTCCAGATGCAGTACTTCCGACCATGGGCGGTCAAACTGCGTTGAACTGTGCACTTGCATTAGATGCCAACGGCATTTTAGCCAAATACAATGTTGAATTAATTGGTGCAACCAAAGACGCGATTGAAAAAGCCGAAGACCGTAAATTGTTTGATGAAGCAATGCGCAAAATTGGTCTTGAATGTCCAAAAGCTGCGATTGCTGAGTCAATGGAAGAAGCCCTTGAGATTCAATCTCGCTTTGGCTTCCCTGTGATTATTCGTCCATCATTCACGATGGGTGGTTCTGGTGGCGGTATCGCATACAACAAAGAAGAATTCCTTGAAATCTGTGAACGCGGTTTCGATCTTTCTCCAACCAAACAGTTATTGATTGATGAATCACTCATTGGTTGGAAAGAATACGAGATGGAAGTTGTACGTGACAAAAACGACAACTGTATCATCGTATGTTCAATCGAAAACTTTGACCCTATGGGCGTACACACAGGTGACTCAATTACCGTTGCTCCTGCGCAAACCTTGACTGACAAAGAATACCAATTGATGCGTAATGCATCTTTAGCAGTACTGCGTGAAATTGGTGTAGAAACTGGTGGTTCTAACGTTCAGTTCGGTATTTGCCCGAATACTGGCCGTATGGTTGTGATTGAGATGAACCCGCGTGTATCACGTTCATCTGCACTTGCATCTAAAGCTACTGGTTTCCCTATTGCAAAAGTTGCAGCAAAACTGGCTGTAGGCTACACCCTTGATGAATTGAAAAATGACATCACAGGCGGCACAACACCTGCATCATTTGAACCATCAATTGACTACGTTGTCACTAAAGTTCCACGTTTCAACTTTGAAAAGTTCCCACAAGCAGATGCGACTTTAACCACACAGATGAAATCTGTAGGTGAAGTGATGGCAATTGGCCGTAACTTCCAAGAGTCGATCAACAAAGCGCTTCGTGGTTTGGAAACTGGTTCTTGCGGTTTTGAAGAACAAATTGAAGTGGGTACTGAAGGCGCACGTGACAAAATTTTGGTTGAACTCAAAGTTCCTGGCCCAGAGCGTATTTGGTACGTGGCAGACGCTTTCCGTCATGGCTTCTCTGTAGAAGACGTATTCCAAGCGACCAAAATTGACAAATGGTTCCTCGTTCAGATTGAAGACATTGTTAAAACTGAAGAACAAATCAAATCTTTAGGTTTTGGTGACTTAACTGCTGAAAATGTACGTTCATTTAAACGCAAAGGTTTATCTGACTTACGTATTGCCAACTTGATGGGCATTTCACAAAAGCAATTCCGTAAACAACGTTGGAACATGGGTGTATATCCAGTTTACAAACGTGTAGATACCTGTGCTGCAGAGTTTGAATCTGACACTGCTTACATGTATTCAACTTACGATGAAGAGTGTGAGTCGAATCCTTCAGCGAAAGACAAGATCATGGTGATTGGCGGTGGTCCAAACCGTATCGGTCAAGGTATCGAATTCGATTACTGCTGTGTACACGCTGCGCTTGCAATGCGTGAAGATGGTTTTGAGACCATCATGGTGAACTGTAACCCTGAAACAGTATCTACCGATTACGACACTTCAGACCGTTTGTACTTTGAACCAATTACTTTGGAAGATGTACTTGAAATCGTACGTACTGAAAAGCCAAAAGGCATTATCGTACAGTACGGTGGTCAAACTCCATTGAAATTGGCACGCGCTTTAGAAGAGGCAGGTGCGCCAATTATTGGTACATCACCAGATGCAATTGACCGTGCAGAAGACCGTGAGCGTTTCCAGCAAATGATTCAACGTCTGCAATTGCGTCAGCCTAACAACAGCATTGTAAAATCTGCTGAAGAAGGTATCGCAGAAGCAGCGAAAGTGGGTTACCCGCTCGTTGTTCGTCCATCTTATGTATTGGGTGGTCGTGCAATGGAAATCGTGTATAACGAAGAAGAATTGAAACGCTACTTGCGTGATGCAGTTCAAGCATCTAACGATGCACCTGTACTGTTAGACCGTTTCTTGGATGATGCGATTGAAGTTGACGTAGACTGCGTATCTGACGGTAAAGATGTGGTGATTGGCGGTATTATGCAGCACATCGAACAAGCGGGTATTCACTCTGGCGACTCAGCATGTTCAATTCCACCTTATTCATTGTCAGATGAAGTACAGGACGAAATGCGTCGTCAAACTGTTGCAATGGCAAAAGAGTTGGGCGTTATTGGTCTAATGAACGTACAGTTTGCAGTGAAAGGCAATGACGTTTATATCTTGGAAGTGAACCCACGTGCATCACGTACTGTTCCGTTCGTTTCTAAGTGTATTGGCGAATCATTGGCTAAAGTTGCAGCACGTTGTATGGCAGGTCAATCTTTAGAAGCACAAGGCTTTACTAAAGAAATTATTCCGCAACACTTCTCTGTGAAAGAAGCTGTGTTCCCATTCAACAAGTTCCCTGGTGTAGACCCTGTGCTTGGGCCTGAGATGAAATCTACAGGTGAAGTGATGGGTGTGGGCAAAACTTTTGGTGAAGCATTCTATAAAGCTGTGTTAGGCTCGAATGATCGCTTACCAGGAATCCCAACTGAAGGCGAAGTAAAACATGCATTCTTATCTGTACGTGAGTCAGATAAACCGCATGTGGCGCGTATTGCAAAACAATTGGCTGATTTTGGCTTCAAACTTGTTGCAACGGGTGGTACGCATAAAGTCATCACCGATGCAGGTATTGAGTGTGAACGTGTGAATAAAGTGACTGAAGGTCGCCCACACATTGTAGACCGCTTGAAAAATGGTGAGATTCACCTCATCATCAATACTTCTGAAGGCAAACAAGCTCAGCAGGATTCATTCTCAATCCGTCGTTCTGCATTGCAAGGTAAAGTGTATTACACCACGACCTTGAATGGCGCAGATGCTGTATGCCAAGCCTTAGCGATTAAATTACCAATGGATGTATATCGCCTGCAAGATCTTACTGTAGGTTAATACATTTCAATAAAGTCCCGTCACCTTTCGGGTGGCGGGCTTTTTTCATTTATAGACTTCAATATTTTTAAAGAGGGACAACATGCAACGTTATCCTATGACGCCTGAAGGTAAACACGCTTTAGAGCAAGAATTACAACAACTTAAATCGGTTGAACGTCCACGTATTACTGCAGCGATTGCAGAAGCGCGTGAACATGGCGATTTAAAAGAAAATGCTGAATACCATGCCGCACGTGAACAGCAAGGTTTCTGCGAAGGTCGTATCCAAGACATCGAAGGTAAATTAGGCGCTTGCCAAGTAATTGATGTTAAAGAATTGGAACAAAACGGACGTGTGGTTTTTGGTGTGACTGTGACCATTGAAAACCTAGACACCGAAGAGCAAAAAACCTACAAAATTGTAGGTGATGATGAAGCTGATTTTAAAATCAATAAAATTTCAGTGAATTCGCCTATTGCACGCGGTTTGTTGGGCAAAAATGAAGGCGATGAAGCCAAAATTGTCACTCCGCAAGGCGAAGTGGAATATGAAATTGTAAATGTAGAATATCTTTAAGTTTTAATAAAGATGACTACACGCGATGCCCCTCTTTGAGGGGTTTTTTTTATTGCCTATAAATCATACAGCCGAGCTTATAGATTATACTGCGATAAAAATAGAGAAAAATAAGATGGAAAATCGCATCATTCATGCATTTGTTTATGCGCTTTCTGGGGCTGTGTTAGGACTGATTTTAATTCCAGTCTGGGGACTCTTTATCAATACACAAACCAGTCCTGTCAGTATCGTATTGGCATCATCACTCTTTTTTGCTATTTGGGGATTCTTATTTCCAAACAGTGTTAAAAATGTTTTTATGTATTTGTGGAATTTTTTAAGATAGATACTTTAAGCTTTCAAATCACTAAAGTGTAGTGGTCAACTAATATTTTGAACATTCCCTCTCCTTCTAGGAAAGGGCTAGGGAGAGGTTCAAAATTTCAGATATAATCCCCTCATCTCTCCACACGAAAAAACCATGTCCGAAACGCTGATTAATTCCCCTGTTAAACACTGGTGCGAATTTGAGTTCATCTCCAAAACTGTGAAAAACCCCAACATCCACATCAAAGGCAATTACTCTTATTATTCAGCCTATTGGGATCAGGGTTTTGAACGTTGTGTGGTGCGTTATTTGCACGACAAACCCGCCACAGCAGAAAAACCAATTGATCAGCTCTATATTGGTAATTTTGTCTGCTTTGGTGCGGAATGTGTGATTATGATGGGCGGCAATCAATTGCATCGCAGTGACTGGATTGCGGCTTTTCCGTTTGATACTCGCAGCTTTGTTGCCGCAGGTGATACTAAAATTGGCGATGGTTGCTGGATTGGTAGTCGTGCCATGATTATGCAAGGCGTTGAATTGGGCGAAGGTGCAATTGTGGCTACAGGTGCAGTGGTTACGCAAGATGTACCACCTTATGCCATTGTGGCGGGCGTACCTGCTAAAGTGATTAAACACCGTTATAATGCAGCTGAAATTTCCGACATTCTGGCACTAAAACTGTATGATTTAGATGAAAAATATCTGCTACAAATACGAGAACAATTGCAGACAGATGACGTTAAAAAACTGGTGGAATTTTTTAAAAATCAGCACAACAATAAGGACTAAAACTTTAGTTGAATTTCAAGCACAGCGTCATAATTTCATGCTAAATTAAGGTGAAATAAGGACTTACAGCACTCAATTATCTTTATGAAATTACTGGGTTTTATTCTCTATAAATTCAGCGTAAGATAAGACAGGACTCAGAGCGAATATTTTATTAAAGTATTGAAATTACAATAAGGAGAAACACTCATGGCTTACCAAAACATCCTCGTACCAGTGGACGGTTCTGAAACTTCTTTTGCTGCTGTTGCAAAAGCTGCTGAACTTGCAAAAGCATTTGGTAGTAAAATTACTGTGGTTCAAGTACTTACTCTTGACCCATACATTGCTGCAGAATACATCACAGCAAACCAAACCAATGACTTAATTGAACGTGCGCGTGCTTCTATCGTAAAAACCTTAGAAGAAACGAAACAAAAATTCACTGAGCAAGGTGTTGAAGCTGAAACTAAATTACTTGAAGGTCAAGTCATTGCACGTGAAATCAGCAATGCTGCGAAAGAGTTAAATGCTGACCTGATCGTGATCGGTTCTCATGGCCGTACTGGCTTGAAAAAATTATTCTTAGGTAGTGTTGCTCAAAGCATTTTAAGCGAAGGCACAACACCTGTACTTGTGGTACGCCAATAAGTTTCTTGTTCCTCATTTCTACGGAAATGGGGAACTTTTCGCTTCTTCCTTTCTTTTTCACATCTTCGTGCACTTAAAACTATACTGTTTTTCATTTCAACAATTTCCTTAAATCGCTTTCCTGACGGCATAATAAATCATCTACTTAACCTTTGTTTTCTTCCCTCTTGTTTCTTCAACGACTCAAGTTCGCCATTGGTATTGTTTTAAATTTACTCTACCTTCAAGCACAACTATGTTTTCAGCCATTAACTTTAATGCCTGCTCATTCTCTTCCTGAGTATTCAACTTACTTAGGCTAATTTTGCCTTGTGCATTAATCACTCTATGCCACGGGACTTGATGACCTGCCGACAAATGCTTTAAGACATACCCCACTAATCGCGCATGTTTGGGTAAACCTGCCAATGCCGCCACTTGTCCATAAGTCGCTACATGCCCTTTAGGAATTAGACACACCACGGATAAAATCTGCCGTGCTAATTCATCACTGGGTTTTGTACTCGTTCTATTTGGCTTCATAAACAGCCTGATTTCCTGCAATTGTTAAAAAGAAAAAGGAGTGAATCAATCACTCCTTTTATCATAATCATACAAGTTTAAGTCACTCAAATTGCAGCATTAAAGGTATCACAATCGTTAATCAAACCTGACTTTAAGCCTGTTTGGAACCATTGTACACGCTGCGCACTAGTACCATGCGTGAAGCTGTCTGGTACGACTTGTCCACGTGCACGTTTTTGCAAGTAATCATCCCCAATTTTATGTGCAGCGTCCATCGCTTCTTCAATATCGCCCTGCTCTAAGAATTGAGTACGTTGATGGTTATGATGCGCCCACACACCCGATAAACAGTCTGCCTGTAATTCTTGACGAACTGAAAGCTGGTTGCCCTGCACGTCACTGACTTGCTGACGTGCTTTATGCACTTGTTCAGAAATGCCTAAAATGGTTTGAATATGATGTCCAACTTCATGTGCCACCACGTAAGCTTGTGCAAAATCACCAGCCTGATCGTTTCGGCTAAGTTCAGTCTGATTTTGCTCTCCACCAATCCCCATTTGCTGACGCATGGCTTGGAAGAATGAAGTATCAATATATACTTTTTGATCGGCAGGGCAATAAAATGGCCCCATGGCAGATTGTGCAGTACCACAACCCGAATTCACCACGCCCGTAAACAACACCAGTTTAGGTGGAATATATTGGCTATTTAATTGCTGCTGAAACACTTGTGACCAGGTGTCTTCAGTATCTGCCAAAACGGTACCCACAAACTCAATGGCTTCTTGCTGCTCAGGGCTTGGGTTGTCTAAACCTTTGGTTTCAGCACTTTGTGCATGTGAGGTGACTTGCTTAGTTGCCTGATAAGCAGATTGAGGATCGACCCCAAAAAATTTCCACGCAACAAAGGCGACCACCAAGCCCAAGATACTGATACCGCCCGCTTTTGCTCCACCGCCACCACGGCGGTCTTCTACATTCGTACTAACTCGACGACCTTTCCAACGCATTATTCTTATCCTTTCTCAATTTTTTGAATGATAGTTCATTCTAAATATAGTCTAAGTCTTGAAGCAGGTCTTATTGACTCGGTTTAGACTTTGGCCATACTTTTTGAATCAGTGTAACCATAATCACAACCAACACACCCGCTAAAATACCCACTGCAAAATTCATTAAGGTTGGCGTTACAGCCCCTACAATGCTGCCCATAGTTGGGATGTCTTGAACATACTCTACTGTATCTTCTGTGAAATGGTGCACAAATGGAATAGCATGATTGATAATACCACCACCCACTAAAAACATGGCAGCAGTCCCAACAACTGACAAGGTTTTCATTAATATTGGGGCGAATGCCAATAAGCCACGACCAATACGTTGTTTAAAATTAGATGCTTGTTCAGTCAGATGTAAACCAATGTCATCAATTTTGACAATAAATGCAACTAAGCCATAAACCCCAACGGTCATGGCAATGGCAATCACACTCAAGACGGTTACTTTAGTTAAAAAACTAGCGGCTGCCACTGTACCCAATGAAATCACCACAATTTCAGCCGATAGAATAAAGTCAGTACGCACTGCACCTTTAATTTTTTCATTTTCAAAACGAGCAAGGTCTTGCTCAGTCTGAATCAATTCTAATTGCGCTTCTGCGGCAGTTTTTGCTTTTTTGTGCTGTAAGGTGTGCATGATTTTTTCCACACCTTCATAACTTAAAAATAGACCACCAACCACCAATAAAGGATTGATTAACCACGGCGCAACGACACTAATTAATAACGCGAGCGGTACTAAAATTAGCTTATTGATGAATGAACCTTTAGCCACACGCCATACCACAGGCAACTCACGCTCTGCACGTACACCACTGACTTGCTGCGCATTCAACGCCAAATCATCGCCCAAAACCCCTGCGGTTTTTTTTGCAGCCATTTTGCTCATAACTGCCACATCATCTAAAACGGTTGCAATGTCATCTAATAAAAGTAATAAGCTGCTCGCCATTGCGTTGTTATCCTTATGCGATTTTCTATCTATTCTAAAACTGTACGTAAATAAACTCTGTATTTACTTCATTAATTTTTTAAACGAATTCAATTCAATTTATATAAGGAAGTGACATTGAAAATTGTTATGCCTTACAATGTAGCAATTCATCGGTACAGAGATGTCGTAGATACGACTTGGAATAAAAAATGAGTAATCAAGATAATCGTCCTGTGATTTTGACAGGCGATCGTCCAACTGGACAATTACATTTAGGTCACTTTGTGGGTTCTTTACGTTCACGTGTAGGTTTACAAGACTCACATCATCAACATCTGTTACTTGCCGATGCTCAAGCCTTAACTGACAATGCCGATAACTTTGAAAAAGTCCGTCGTAATATTATTGAGGTAGCAACCGATTATTTAGCGGTGGGGATTGATCCAACAAAAACCACCATTTGCGTGCAATCTTGCCTGCCTGCATTAAACGAACTCACCATGTTGTATTTAAACTTCGTGACTGTGGCACGTTTGGAGCGTAACCCAACCATTAAATCTGAAATTCAGATGCGTGGTTTTGAGCGTGATATTCCTGCAGGTTTCCTGTGCTACCCTGTAGCTCAAGCAGCCGATATTACTGCATTTAAAGCAACGGTCGTTCCTGTAGGTGAAGACCAAATTCCAATGATTGAACAGACCAATGAAATTGTGCGTCGGGTGAATCGTCAAATTGGTCATGACTTGCTACCTGAATGTCAGGCATTGTTGTCAAATGTCGGACGTTTACCTGGTTTTGATGGTAAAGCGAAAATGTCAAAATCACTGGGCAATACCATTGTGTTAGATGCCACAGACAAAGACATTAAAAAAGCTGTCAATGCAATGTACACCGACCCAAATCACCTGCGTATCGAAGACCCAGGTCAGGTTGAAGGCAACGTAGTATTTACTTATTTAGATGCCTTCGATACCAACAAAGAAGAACTTGAAGAACTGAAAGCGCATTATCGTCGTGGTGGTTTGGGCGATGGTACGGTGAAAAAGCGTTTGGAAGGCATTCTAAAAGAATTGATTGGGCCGATCCGTGAACGTCGTATCGAACTTGCTAAAGATCCTGACTACATTATGGATATTTTGAAAACAGGCACCGACAAATGCCGTGATATTACCCAGCAAACTTTAGATGAAGTGAAAGCTGGCTTGGGTGTATTCCGCTTCTAAGCATTTTGTAGATACAAATATTTTAAAGTCTCTTATTCACATGAATAAGAGACTTTTTATTTGAGTGAAAAATCAACATAAGATGACGTGATTCACAAAAAACACTTATTACTTACGTGATTTAACATCACGTAACCTGAATACTGCGGATTAGTATTTCTTCTCAGTTTAGTTTACTTACATGCTTTAGGAGTAATCCTAATTTCATAACATTTCTCCGTTATCGAAGCTGTGAAAGCAGATTCGTTTTCATACGCAATGATCACCCCAATCATTGCGTATTTTTTTTATTTGAATCAGCTGTTTATACAGCTTGTTCAACAATAAAAAATCATTTCCCTAGATGCAAAAACTACTTGAACGGCTTTGTCGCACAAAGATTTCATAACTATATGATTTAAAAGTTTTGATTATTTTTTGATACAAAATTAAATTTATTTAAATCAGATGCTTACATATTTATGCAACAAAGCAATACCAAATTAACTCTTATCATATACTTTATCTCTCAAATGTGGCTAATTTTTCAACATAAAAAATCCCCAAAATTGGGGATTGAGTACTGAATAAAATCAAGATCTTCAAAATTTGTTATTTAAGCAAACCTTGATCTTTTAATACTTGCCACATGGTAGAACCCAATTCAGCAGGGCTACGCGTATAAGCAATTCCAGCACGCTCAAAGGCTGCAAATTTTTCTTCCGCAGTGCCTTTACCGCCTGAAATAATTGCACCCGCATGTCCCATACGCTTACCTTTAGGTGCTGTCACTCCTGCAATATAACCCACCACAGGTTTGCTAACATTCGACTGGATATATTCCGCAGCTTCTTCTTCTGCCGTACCACCAATTTCACCAATCATAACAATCGCATCGGTGTCTGGGTCGTCTTGGAACAATTTTAAAGCATCAATTTGGTTCATACCTGGAATTGGGTCACCACCAATCCCGATACAAGTCGATTGCCCTAAGCCTAATTTGGTGGTTTGTGCCACAGCTTCATAGGTCAAAGTACCTGAACGTGAAATAATGCCAATTCGTCCTGGTTGATGAATATGCCCTGGCATGATGCCAATTTTACATTCACCTGGTGTAATCACACCTGGGCAGTTTGGTCCCACCAAACGTGTACCATTGCCATTGGTTTCTAAATAACGCTTGGCTTTGAGCATGTCGATGGTTGGCACACCTTCCGTAATCACCACAATCAAACCTACTCCAGAATCGACTGCTTCTACAATCGAATCTAAAACAAACGGTGCAGGCACATAAATCACCGATGCATCTGCACCTGTTTCACGTACAGCTTCTTTCATGGTGTTAAATACAGGTAATTCCAAATGGGTTTGACCACCTTTTCCTGGCGTTACCCCACCCACCACTTTAGTTCCATAATCAAGTGCTTGTGCTGAGTGAAAAGTACCATTTTTACCAGTGAAACCTTGTACCAATACTTTGGTGTCTTTATTAATTAATACGCTCATCCTGATTCTCCTTAAGCTTTCACTGCAGCAACAATTTTTTCTGCGGCATCAGACAAGCCGTTTGCAGAAATAAGTTTTAATCCTGATTCATCGAGTAATTTTGCACCAAGTTCCGAGTTGTTCCCTTCTAGGCGAACCACTACAGGTACCGTCACATTTACTTCCTGAACCGCTGCAATAATTGCTTCCGCAATCATGTCACAACGTACAATTCCACCAAAAATATTAATCAGTACGCCTTTAACCGAGTGATCTGCCAAAATAATTTTAAAGGCTTCAATTACGCGTTCTTTGGTTGCACCACCACCTACATCCAAGAAGTTCGCAGGCTGACCACCATAGAGTTTAATAATATCCATAGTCGCCATCGCTAAACCTGCACCATTCACCATACAACCGATATTACCTTCTAATGCAACATAGTTCAGGTCAAATTCTGATGCACGCAATTCACGTTCGTTTTCTTGTGTTTTATCGCGCAGTGCCAAGACTTCTGGCAAACGATACAGTGCATTAGAATCAATACCAACTTTGGCATCCACACATAAAATGTCGCCATTTTCACGTACAGACAATGGGTTAATTTCAAATAAGGCAAAATCATTGTCGATAAATGCCTGATAAGCCGCTGTCATAATCTTCACAAACTGCGTGATTTGACTGTCTTTGAGTTTTAATGCAAAAGCCACTTCACGTGCCTGAAATGGCAATAAACCCACCAAAGGATCAACTTCTACTTTAATAATTTTTTCTGGAGTTTCTTCTGCCACTTTCTCAATTTCAACACCACCTTCAGTAGATGCCATAAAAGTGACGCGACGGCTAGAACGATCTACCACTGCACCCAAATACAGTTCACGCTCTACAGGATAAACATCTTCAGCCACTAAAATACTGTTTACAGGCTGACCATAGGCATCGGTTTGATAGGTTACCAAACGTGTTCCAAGAATTTGGTTGGCATAGTCTGCTGCTTCTTGTGCAGATTTTACGACCTTCACGCCGCCCGCTTTACCGCGACCACCTGCATGCACCTGAGCTTTCATCACTGCAAATTTACCGCCCAGTTGCTCGAAAGCTTGCACGGCTTCTACGGCTGTAGTTGCCAAAATGCCTTCTTGTACTGGCATACCATATTTTTTTAATAGCGCTTTTGCTTGATACTCATGTAGATTCATTGACTAACCTTTTACTACTTCTTTTATTCAGTTATCACCACCAATATCAAACCTGCGTTTTAATATTGCTTTCCTTGTGTGGTGTTTTTCCTATGCTCTTTACTTTTAGATGATTATTCCCATAAATACAACCATCAAATGCAAAAAGAGCGGCCTAAGCCGCTCTTTTTAGTTTTATTTGCGTTTACGCTGAATCGCGTGAATCGCACGCCCATCTACAGCTAAAGCGGCTTCATGCACCACTTCAGAGAAGGTTGGGTGACCAAATGTCATTAATTGTAAATCTTCAACTGAAGATACAAACTCAAGTGCAATCATACCTTGGTGAACGATGTCAGACGCAGCAGGGCCAATCACGTGCATACCCAATAAACGATCTGTTTTTGCATCTGCAACAAACTTCACGAAACCAGCACCTTCGCCTGCAGCTAAAGCACGACCATTTACCGCGAAACCGAATTGACCAGTTTTCACTTCGTGGCCTTTTTCTTTCGCTTGCTCTTCAGTTAAACCAACCCACGCCGCTTCAGGGTGTGTGTAGATTACTGAAATGATTGTGTCGTAGTTGACTTGTGCAGCATGACCATGAATACGCTCAACTGCCATTACGCCTTCTTCCATTGCTTTGTGTGCAAGCATTGGACCACGTACCAAGTCACCAATTGCATATACACCTTCAACAGAAGTTGCACACCAATCGTTTACTTCAACCAAACCACGTTCAGTCAGTTTAATACCGCAGTCATCTGCCAATAAACCTTCAGCATAAGCACGACGACCTACACAAACGATCAATTTATCGAAAGTTTGTTCTTTGTCTTCGCCGCCTTGGGTATATTTAACAGTCACTTCACGACCATTAACTTCAGTACCTGAAACTTTCGCACCGATACGGATATCCATACCTTGCTTGGTCAATAGTTTTTGGTAGTCTTTTGCCAAAGCTTTGTCAGCCATTGGTAAGAATGCATCCATTGCTTCAAATACAACAACTTCTGCACCTAGACGACGCCATACTGAACCAAGTTCAAGACCAATTACGCCTGCACCAATCACACCTAAACGCTTAGGCACTTCTGGGAATTCTAATGCACCAGTAGAATCAACAATAATGTCTTGATCTACAGGAGCAACAGGAATATTTACAGGAACTGAACCAGTCGCAAGAATCACATACTTAGGCTCTAAAACTTGAGTTTCGCCTTCATGAGAAACGAACTCAACTTTTTTACCTGCAAGCAATTTACCCGTACCTTTTAACCACTCAACACCGTTACCTTTTAATAACTGATCAATACCGCCAGTTAATTGGTCAACGATTTTGTCTTTACGTGCTAATAGCTTCGCAAGGTCAAACTGTACTTCCCCTGTAGTGATACCATGATCAGCCAAGTGATGAACCGTATCTTCATAACGATGTGAAGAATCAAGTAATGCTTTAGATGGGATACAGCCCACGTTTAAGCATGTACCACCCAAAGATGGTTTACCTTTGTGAATACGTTTTTCGATACACGCAACTTTAAAGCCAAGTTGAGCCGCACGAATTGCCGCTTCATAACCACCTGGGCCACCGCCAATAACAACAAGATCAAATTGTTGAGACATTTTTATCTCCAAAAATGGGCTTAGAGGATCGCTCCAAGCCCACTGATTTATTCTTTAGAATTAAAGGTCAAGGATGAGTTTAGCTGGCTCTTCTAACAATTCTTTGATTGTTACAAGGAAACCTACAGCTTCTTTACCATCAATTAAACGGTGGTCATAAGAAAGCGCTAAGTACATCATTGGCAAGATTTCAACTTGACCATTTACCGCCATAGGACGCTCTTGGATTTTGTGCATGCCCAAAATTGCAGTTTGTGGCGTGTTTAGAATTGGTGTAGATAACAATGAACCGAAAGTACCACCGTTAGTAATGGTGAATGTACCGCCAGTCATATCTTCAATACCAAGCTTACCGTCACGTGCTTTGTAAGCATAGTCACGAATACCGTTTTCAACTTCAGCATAGTTCATGCGGTCTGTATCACGTAATACAGGAACCACTAAACCACGGTCAGAAGAAACGGCTACACCGATGTCGTAGTAACCGTGATATACGATATCTTCACCATCAATAGAAGCGTTTACTGCTGGGTAACGTTTCAATGCTTCAGTTGCAGCTTTTACGAAGAAAGACATAAAGCCTAAACGTGCACCATGGCGTTTCTCAAATGCGTCTTTGTATTGTGCACGCATTTCCATGATTGGCTTCATGTTCACTTCGTTGAATGTTGTCAACATTGCAGTTTCTTGAGTCGCTGCAAGTAAACGCTCTGCAACACGCTTACGTAAACGTGTCATAGGAACACGTTTCTCGATACGCTCACCTACCGCAACGCTTAATGGCGCAGCTGCAGCAGCAGGTTTAGCTTGATGATTTGCAACATCTTCTTTAGTGATACGACCACCACGACCTGTACCAGAAACGTCTGCAGCATTGATACCTGTTTCAGTCAACGCTTTACGTACTGCTGGTGCTTGGTCAGCAACTGGTTGGGCACGCTCAACAACTGGCGCAGCGCCTGCTTCAGTTTTCGCCGCAGCTTGCTCTACTTGTGCTTCAGACTGAACTGCTTGAGTTTGAGCAGCGCCAGAAACAGCACCCGCTTCAAATTGAGCAATTACTTCGTCAGAAAGAACTGTATCGCCTTCGTTTTTGATGATTGCAGAGATTGTGCCATCAGCAGGAGCGACTACTTCCAAAACAACTTTATCGGTTTCAATATCACAGATCACTTCATCACGTGAAACTGCTTCACCTGGTTGTTTGTGCCAAGTTGCAATCGTACCGTCTGCAACTGACTCTGGAAATACCGGTGCTTTAATTTCGGTTGCCATTACTTCGAATCTCCTGTTATTCAGCTACGATCGCAAGCGCGTCATTGATGAGCTGAGCTTGTTGTTTTGCATGCAAATATGGTGAACCACACGCTGGTGCTGCAGATGCTTCACGACCCGCATAACTAATGCGAATCTGTTTACCAGTTTTCATTACGTCATCATATAAACGTGGCGCGATGAATAACCAAGCACCTTGGTTCTTCGGCTCTTCTTGAGTCCAAACTAATTCTTTTACGTTTGGATAAGAAGCAAGAACTTCAGCAATACGTTGTTCTGGATATGGGTACAACTGTTCAATACGAACAATTGCAGTGTTGTTCAATTCTAATTCACGACGTTTTTCAAGCAAGTCGTAATACACTTTACCACCACACAATACCAAACGCGTCACGTCTGATTTGTTGATGTTGTCAATTTCATCAATCACAGTCTGGAATGTACCAGTTGCAAGCTCATCAAGGTTAGACACTGCTAACTTGTGACGAAGTAAAGACTTCGGCGACATGATGATCATTGGCTTACGGATTGGACGAATCGCCTGACGACGTAAAGCGTGGAAAATCTGTGCAGGTGTTGTTGGTGTCATCACTTGCATGTTTTCTTCCGCACAAAGCTGTAAGAAACGCTCTAAACGTGCAGATGAGTGCTCAGGACCTTGACCTTCAAAACCGTGTGGAAGAAGCATCGTTAAACCACACACACGCTCCCACTTGGTTTCGCCAGATGAAATGAACTGGTCGATTACCACTTGAGCACAGTTGGCAAAGTCACCGAATTGTGCTTCCCAAATAATCAAGCTCTTTGGAAGGGTCGTCGCATAACCATATTCAAATGCCAATACTGCCATTTCAGACAATAATGAGTCGTAGATTGCAACGCGTGGTTGGTTCTCTTTAATGTGGCAAAGTGGAATATAAGTTTTACCATCGACTTGGTTGTGCAATTTCGCATGACGGTGTGAGAAAGTACCACGACCTACGTCTTCACCAGTCAAACGAACTAAATAGCCTTCATCCAACAAAGTTGCATAAGCTAAAGTTTCAGCTGCACCCCAGTTCAGTGGCATTTCACCTGTTTGCATTTTCAAGCGATCGTCAATCACTTTGGCAACTTGGCGCTGCATCACGAAACCTTCTGGAAGTTTACGCATGGTTTGACCAAGTTCTTTCAAACGCTCAACAGGGAAAGTCGTATCCCAAACGTCTGTATAATCGTGACCTAAGTACGGAGACCAATCTACAAACATTTTGGTATTTGGCTCAAGTACCAACGCATTCGCAACGTGATTACCCGCTTCTAAATCAGAACGGTAGTCTTCAACCATTTGATCTGCCGCAGCGCGATCCAACACACCTTCTTGCACCAATTGGTCAGCATATAAAGTACGTGTTGTGGTCTTTTTGTTGATCACTTGATACATCATTGGCTGAGTTGCTGCTGGCTCGTCAGCTTCGTTGTGACCACGACGACGGTAGCAGAACAAATCAATCACGACGTCTTTACGGAACGTATGACGGAAATCGTGCGCCAATTGAGATACAAAAATCACAGCTTCAGGGTCATCGCCATTCACGTGGAAAATTGGCGCCTGAATCATTTTTGCAATGTCAGTACAGTATTCTGTAGAACGTGCGTCACGTGGGTCAGAAGTTGTGAAACCAACTTGGTTGTTAATCACAATGTGAACTGTACCACCTACAGTATAACCGCGAGTTTGTGACATTTGGAAGGTTTCTTGGTTCACACCCTGACCTGCAAATGCTGCGTCACCATGTACGATTAATGGCAATACGTCATCACCACCAATGTCTTTACGACGTACTTGACGTGCACGAACAGAACCTTCAACCACTGGACCAACAATTTCCAAGTGTGATGGGTTAAACGCAAGTGCCAAGTGCACTTCACCACCTGGGGTCATCACGTTAGATGAGAAACCTTGGTGATATTTTACGTCGCCAGAACCTTTTTTGTGCAAGCTCTTACCTTCAAACTCACCAAATAGGTCTGCTGGGTTTTTACCCATGATATTCACAAGCAGGTTCAAACGACCACGGTGTGGCATGCCAATGACGACTTCTTTACAGCCAACAGCACCCGCACGTTGAATGATTTCATTTACCATCGGGATAAATGATTCACCGCCTTCTACACCAAAGCGTTTCGCACCAACGTATTTATTACCTAGATATTTTTCTAGACCTTCAGCTGCTGTTAAGCGCTCAAGAACGTGTTTCTTTTGATCTGCAGTAAATGTGAACTTACCACGTGCGCTTTCTAAGCGTTGTTGAATCCAGCGTCTTTCTTTGGTATCAACAATGTGCATGTATTCTGCACCAATTGAACCGCAGTAGATCGCCTGCATGGCATCAACCATTTCGCCTAGTGTTGCTTCAGATTTACAAATTTCCAAATTACCTGTATGGAAAACGGTATCTAAATCAGACTTAGTTAAACCATGCGCAGCAAGATCAAGATCTGGCACGTCTTCACGTTTTGCCAAACCTAGTGGATCTAATTTTGCTTTTTGGTGACCACGGTTACGGTAAGCAGCAATCAGTTGCAACACGCCAATTTGACGTTGTTCATGTTCAGAACTCACTGAACCTTGAACAATGGCTTGAACGCGATTTGAATTACGACCTAATAAAAGGAATTGCTCACGTACATTACTGTGTGGTTGATCACCCTTCGGGAATTTATCGAAATATTCGCGCCAATCAGCACCGACTGATTCCGGTGACGTCAAATAATGCTCGTAAAGTTCTTCAATATACGCTGCACTATCAGCGGAAAGTTCAGTGTCAAGACGCAGTGCGTCAGCAACTTCTTGCATTTGTGGACCCATTTCCTATTGCAAAAACATTTTCCAGGATGCTTTTTAAGCAAAACCCATGATTGATAATGTCAAATTGGTAACATGACATTAGTCCCCAGTTGACATATGTCATGAGGCGTTATCACTACATTAGGAAAACCCAATGTCATTTATGAATCATAACGCCCTCATTGGCATCATCACTCATTTATATACTCGACCCAAGCCGAGCAATTTTTTGCAAAATCGTTTTAGAAAAAATAAGTGCTCAGTCTTAGCTTTTCTAATACGACTTTTCTGCAATAGTCCTGATTTAATAACACATCATTTGCACTTAAAATGTTGATAAAATGTACAAAAATTCAACATTTTTCAGATATAGTCATTTGTTAATCGTAACATGATCTCAGAAATGCAATTGATTTTTTTGACACATACCTCCTATAAATTGGCGAAATACACTGATTCTATTTTCATCTAACATATGGTGCTTTATTTAAAAAACAGATGCAATTTAGACCAAAGTCCAACACCGCTATTTCAGATAAAATAAAAGAGAGCACATCTCTCAATCTGCCCTCTCACTTACACGTTACATGATAACATCTAAAAATAAATATTGCAGCTAAACTTGGCATTTGCCCATGCTTTACAACAAAATAGCAGCACTGGATTACAATTGTGTGCAACTTTAGTCGGCTAAATGCTGTTTTTGTCTATTTATCCAACAGTTATACCTAAAAAATATCAAATACTCACTTTTTAATCACTTCTTTGCATGCAACATTTTTCATTTACGTACTCATCAAAAACAAGCAACTTATCACACGACTTTTATCGTAATTTTGGCACAAAAAAAAGCACACCTAGGTGTGCTTTTCTCAACTGATCACGCAGTCTATTAGCCAGCCATATCTAAAAGCATGTTACGGATGTGACCGATTGCTTTAGTTGGGTTCAAGCCTTTAGGACATACAGATACACAGTTCATAATACCTTTACAACGGAACAAAGAGAATGGATCGTCAAGACGAGCCAAACGCTCTTGAGTTGCAGTATCACGCGAATCGATAATGAAACGATATGCATTCAACAACGCTGAAGGACCCAAGAACTTGTCTGGGTTCCACCAGAATGATGGGCATGAAGTTGAACAACATGCACAAAGAATACATTCATACAAACCATCAAGATGCTCACGCTCTTCTTGAGATTGTAAACGCTCTTTTGGTGGCGCAGGTTGGTTGTTGATCAAGAACGGATGAATCTTGTTATACTGATCGTAGAACTGATTCATGTCTACAACCAAGTCTTTAATTACAGGAAGACCTGGAAGCGGACGAATTGTGATCACTTCAGGTAAATCGTTTAGGTTCCAAAGACACGCTAAACCATTTTTACCATTGATGTTTACACCATCAGAACCACAAATACCTTCACGACATGAACGACGGAATGTCAAAGATTCGTCTTGTACCTTCAATTCAAGAAGTGCATCAAGCAACATACGGTGCTTATCAGTCAATTCAAGCTTAAAAGTTTGCATGTACGGTGCTTTATCCTTATCAGGATCGTAGCGGTAGATATTAAATGTACGAGTACCTCTACTCATCTTACTTCTCCCAATTAGAATGTACGTGGTTTAGGTGGAATAGCAGCTACAGTAAGCGGCTTGTAACGTACTGGTTTGTACTCAAGACGGTTATCTGTAGAGAACCATAAAGTATGCTTCATCCACTCATCATCACGACGACCATAAGAATAAGTTGGGTGATCTGGTGGTAACTCAAAGTCTACAACCGTATGCGCACCACGACATTCTTTACGTGCAGCAGCTGAGATTAGTGTCGCTTTAGCAACTTCATACAAGTTTTCAACTTCTAATGCTTCTACACGTGCAGTGTTGAATACTTTAGATTTGTCTTTCAAATGAATGTTGCGAACACGTGGCTCAAGCGCAAGAATTTGTTTCACACCTTCATCAAGCAATGCTGAAGTACGGAATACACCTGCGTGGTCTTGAACGATGTTACGAATTGCATCAGCAACTTCTTGAGCGTTTTCACCTGAAGTCGATTCGTCAAGTTTACGAATACGGTTCACAGTATTTTCAAGTACAGTTGTTGGAAGTGGTTCGTACTCACCATCATGTTGCTTAGTCACATACTCAATGATGTGTTGACCAGCAGCCTTACCAAATACAACCAAGTCAAGCAATGAGTTTGTACCTAAACGGTTTGCACCGTGTACAGATACACATGAACACTCACCAATTGCATAGAAACCTTTTACTGGTTTAGCAAAGTCACGGTCACCCGCGTTGGTTGTATATGTATCAGTTTCTGCGTTGTAGTTCGCAACCAACTCTTGAGTTTCACGGCTTTCTGGAACAACCACTTGACCATGAATATTGGTTGGAATACCACCCATTTGGTAATGGATTGTAGGCACAACAGGAATTGGCTCTTTAGTACAGTCAACGTTCGCGAATTTCTTACCAATCTCAAATACAGATGGAAGACGCTTCATGATTGTGTCTGCACCTAAGTGCGTCATATCAAGCAAGATGTAGTCTTTGTTTGGACCACAACCACGACCTTCTTTAATTTCTTGGTCCATAGAACGTGATACGAAGTCACGTGGCGCCAAGTCTTTCAAAGTTGGTGCATAACGCTCCATGAACGGTTCGCCTGAATCGTTACGAAGGATACCACCCTCACCACGACAGCCTTCCGTTAACAATACGCCCGCGCCCGCAACACCTGTTGGGTGGAACTGCCAGAATTCCATATCTTGTAATGGAATACCTGCACGCGCAGCCATACCAAGACCGTCACCAGTGTTGATATATGCGTTTGTAGATGCACGGTACACACGACCTGCACCACCTGTAGCAAACAATGTCGCTTTCGCTTGGAATACTGCGATTTTACCTGTTTCTTGGTCAATTGCAGTCACACCTAGTACATCGCCAGCTTCGTTACGGATCAAATCAAGAGCAATCCATTCTACGAAGAATTGAGTGCCCATTTTCACGTTGCTTTGATAAAGCGTGTGAAGAAGTGCGTGACCTGTACGGTCAGCTGCAGCACATGCACGTGGAACTGCTTTTTCACCGTAGTTTGCAGAGTGACCACCGAATGGACGTTGGTAAATTGTACCGTCTGCGTTACGGTCAAATGGCATACCCAAGTGTTCTAATTCATAAACCACTTGTGGCGCTTCACGCGTCATGAATTCAATCGCGTCTTGGTCGCCCAACCAGTCAGAACCTTTTACTGTGTCATAAAAGTGGTAGTGCCAGTTATCTTCTTGCATATTACCAAGAGATGCACCAATACCACCTTGCGCTGCAACAGTGTGTGAACGTGTAGGGAATACTTTGGTCAATACCGCAACTTTCAAACCTGCTTGAGCAAGTTGGTAAGATGCACGCATACCTGAACCACCACCACCAACGATGACTGCGTCAAAGAATTGGTGTGGAATATTTGTATAATCTTCTTTAGGGTTAATCGCGCCCATGATATTTTCCTATCAATTCGCCCAGAAAATCTGGATTGCCCAGATTGCGTATGCAAAAACAGCAATAATCACTGCTGAAGTCAGCACTAGGCGTAAACCTGAAGCTGAAGGACCCATTTGACGAGTAGTCACATAGTCAGTGAATACTTGCCACATACCGATCCAAGCATGTGCAACAAGAGATAAGACTGCCAATAAAGACATAATCTTCATTGGTAATGTCATCATAAAGCCGTACCACTGTTCAAAGTTGAATCCACCGTTAAGAAGAATCCAACCAAATACCACAACGGTATAAACAGCAAGAACAACAGCACTAATACGTTGGATAAACCAATCGCGAGAACCTGAACCCGTTAAACCTGTAGCACTTTTCATTAGATTACAATCCATACAAATGCTGCAACGATACCGATAGCAGACAAGATCAATGAAATAGTAGCTGCAATGCGACCACTTTGCAGTTCTTCTGCAAAACCAAGGTCAGCAAGTAAGTGCTTAACACCAGCAATGAAGTGATAGATTAAGCCGGCTACAAATACCCATACGATAAAGCGCACAAAGAAACCGTTAAAAATTTCTTGAACTTGAGCAAAACCTTCAGGTGAAGACAAAGACTTGTCTAACAACCATAAAAGTACCGGTACGAGTAAAAATACGATGACACCAGAAAGACGGTGTAGAATTGATGCAATAGCCACGGGCGATTTTAAGTTTACTTCTAAAACTTGACCCATGGACAAATTGACAGGTCTGTTGCTTTTCACAGCGGGCATCCTGTAAGTAAAAACTCCATCCGGAGTTTGTTGGAATAAATTCGAAGGAAAGCTGGCATTGTCAGGCAAATTCATGCCTAACCTTAAAACGACACTGAATTATAAAACGTCAACTGTCAAAATACAAACAACACAGCTCGGCTTTTTTGCCAAAAATCCTTTAAATAAGAATCGTTAACAACAACAAGAAGCAACAACCTGCTTGAACGAATTGCAATTACACTTCTAACACAATGTTTTTATACAAATTATTCAGTAATAGGCTCTATATATGGCTTTATACCTGTTTAGAATATTTAGACTAAAGATAAATTTGTACTTTGTTTTTCAGATGTTCTTCGGGTTTTCACATACTTATATATAAGTAGCAGCACTATATATGTGTGTACTCCACTGTTTGCAGCAATTTACAACCACAACACAAGACTCTTAGATCCAGACAGCCCATCACTTTGCTTTGGTCAAGGTACACCTGATCATGGATTAAACTTTAATGTCGGCACATACCTCAATCTATTTATACAACTTATATTTACTTTAAACACCACACCTAAATAAATATTAAAAATGATAATCATCATGCGAATGAATGACTTATCCAGTATTTTTTGTCTCTGTATAAACAAAAAACCGCGCTTTACTCACAAGAATTTCATCATTTCCCACTCAAAATATGATGGATCATGGCTATTTTCTGAAGTTCAATCAGTCATTTTTTGATCAATCAATATCGAATTTAAATACCAGACTCACTGCCCACTCCAACCAATCTGACCACCCTACCGTGTATATAAAAACGTGTAAGTTATGAGAATTAGATAAATTTAAGTAATAGACTTAATCCTGCCAAAGAAATAGCCCATCAAAACCAGTATTTAAAATTGCTTACAATTAATCCGTATTGATGATTTTTTTCTGCACATCCGACAAATTTTGACTTATGATACGGCGGCTGTGCTGTGATTTTATTGATTTTTTTACTGGAATTTTTTCGGCTTTTTCTATAAACAGTCGTCTGCTTAATCCATAAGTATAATTGACAAAATTTCAGTACTCTCTAATCTTAGAGCTAATTTTTAATCCGTCTGACTTGCGCATTAAAAGATTGATACTTCGAGTCAGATCAACATTCACCAGGACAGGAGATCTATTGAATGTCTGAAGCAACTGGCAAAAAAGCCGTATTACAGCTTGATGGAAAAGAAATTGAATTACCAATTTACAGCGGCACATTAGGCCCAGATGTAATTGACGTTAAGGATGTGTTGGCGGCAGGTCACTTTACTTTTGATCCTGGTTTTATGGCAACAGCGTCTTGCGAGTCTAAAATTACGTTCATTGATGGTAACAAAGGTATTCTTTTACACCGTGGTTACCCAATTGACCAATTAGCGACTAAAGCTGACTACTTAGAAACTTGCTACTTATTATTAAATGGCGAGCTTCCAACTGCAGAACAAAAAGCTGATTTTGACGCTAAAGTTCGTAACCACACTATGGTTCACGACCAAGTAAAACGTTTCTATAACGGTTTCCGTCGTGACGCTCACCCTATGGCAATCATGGTAGGTGTTGTTGGTGCGTTATCTGCGTTCTATCACAACAACTTAGACATCGAAGATGTTAACCACCGTGAAATCACAGCGATTCGTTTAATCGCGAAGATTCCTACTTTAGCGGCTTGGAGCTACAAGTACACTGTTGGTCAACCATTTGTTTACCCACGTAACGACTTAAGCTACGCAGAAAACTTCTTGTACATGATGTTTGCTACTCCAGCAGACCGTGATTACAAAGTAAACCCTGTTCACGCTCGCGCAATGGATCGTATCTTCACGCTTCACGCTGACCACGAACAAAACGCGTCTACTTCAACTGTACGTTTAGCTGGTTCTACTGGCGCTAACCCATACGCATGTATCTCTGCAGGTATTTCTGCACTTTGGGGTCCTGCTCACGGTGGTGCGAACGAAGCTGTTCTTAAGATGCTTGATGAAATCGGCTCTGTAGAACACGTTGCTGAGTTCATGGAAAAAGTGAAGACTAAAGAAGTTAAACTTATGGGCTTTGGTCACCGCGTTTATAAAAACCATGACCCACGTGCAACTGTAATGAAGCAAACTTGTGACGAAGTACTTAACGACTTAGGTATCAACGATCCACAACTCGCTCTTGCAATGGAACTTGAGCGTATTGCGTTATCTGATGAATACTTCATCAAGCGTAACTTATACCCTAACGTAGACTTCTACTCAGGTATCATCCTTAAAGCGATTGGTATCCCAACAGAAATGTTTACTGTAATTTTCGCACTTGCACGTACAGTTGGTTGGATCAGCCACTGGTTAGAAATGCACAGCGGTCCTTACAAAATCGGTCGTCCTCGTCAGCTTTACACTGGCTACACTCAACGCGACATCAACCGTTAATTCGGTCTGCGTTGTAGCGTGTAAAACGACACGACAAAAAAACCACCTTCGGGTGGTTTTTTTATTGCTTTTATTTAGCTCACCAAACTCATTTCTGTTTGGTTTGTCCTAAACCACAACCAAAACGTAAAATAAAATTTAGATCATTGCGGATTTAGGCTATATTTTTGATGTCTGCCACTTACGACTCATTTCCATGCTACAACTGCATTTATTCATTCTCAGCTTATTGATGCGACTGCTCAAACTAGATCAGTTTAGATGTCGAAGCCTAACTGCAATGGAAATACAGTTGTGCCAATCTGTGTTTGGCAATCTGATTGACTACAGCCAAGTCAAAGTCATGAACCATCCTTATTTGCCTTGGCAGCCACAGCACATTTTTATGGCCCCCTGTGGCTATATTCATGTGCGTAATCGGCATTATCTAGCCGACTACAGCCAAGCACACCGTGGCTATCAAGCGATCTTTATTCATGAGATGGCGCACATTTTACAGCATCAACATCACATCAATGTCTTACTGCGTGGTGCGGTATTGCAAACCGCGTATTTTTTGAGTTTTAAGCGTTACAATCCATATCATTATCGCTTAATTGAAGCGAAACCTTTTTTTGCTTACAACATTGAGCAACAAGGTGAAATTGCCAAAGATATTTTTCTAAAAAAAATAGACAATATTATTTTAAACAGCCCGCACCGCTCGACTTAACCCGCTCATCTTGATACATGCTTATTTCACGAAAAATACATGCATCATACAACCTAAAAATATAATGCTTTTCAAATAAATAGCATAAAAATTCTGTCACATTTCAATGATATTCTTGCAGACAAGACAATAAAGTGTATTCGATGCTAGCATCTATTCTAAATTAAGATAAAATAGCAAAAGTCTCCATTTTTGCACTGCAAAATAAGATCTTTATCTGTTAGATAATAAATGGTTTTTATTTGTGCCTTTCGGCAGTCGTTTAATCCACAATACACTGCGCTGAAATTTTTATAACAATAATCATCAGCCACTTACGTGTATTCTACACCTATAGGAATAGGACTTAATTTAAATGAAATCTTTTAAAATTGCCCTTGCACAGTTCTCTCCACACATTGGCAATCTCGAAGCAAACGCGCAAAAAATGCTTGAACAAGCAAATGAAGCGAAAAAACAACATACAGATTTGATTATTTTTCCTGAACTTTCAATTTTGGGCTACCCTGCAGAAGATTTATTACTTCGCCCAAGCTTGAATCAACGCACACAACAAGCATTTGAACAATTACGTGAAATTAAAGATATTGTTTTAGTTTTCGGCTTTGTCAATGAAACTGAAGATGGTCAGCGCTTTAACTCGGCTGCCGTCATGAAAGATGGCAACATCTTAGGTATTTACAACAAGCAAAATTTACCAAATTATGCTGTATTTGATGAAAAACGCTATTTTGATGAAGGTCATCAACACTTAGTTTTTGAATACCTTGGTCATAAATTTGGCGTTTTGATTTGCGAAGATTTATGGTCTTTGCCAACCGTGCAGCAATTGGCACAGTTGAATGTAGAAACTGCATTGGTCTTGAACGCATCGCCTTATGAAGTGGGTAAACCGCAGCATCGTGTACAGACCATGACCGAACTGGCAAAACAATTACATCTCAATGTGGTGTATGTAAACCAAGTTGGCGGTCAAGATGATTTAATCTTCGATGGTACGAGCTTTGTGATTAACCAAGCAGGCAATGTTGCATTACAAGCCCCAACCTACCAAGAAGGTTTATTCTACGCAGAATATGACGCTGCACAGAAGCACTTTAAAACTGCCGAAATTAGCCCAGCTTTAGACACCCTTGCAGAAATCTATCAAGGTTTAGTATTAGCAACCCGTGACTATGTGCAACGCTCTGGCTTTCCAGGTGTAATTCTAGGCTTGTCGGGTGGAATTGATTCAGCACTTACCCTTGCCATTGCGGTTGATGCAATTGGTGCAGATAAGGTACAAGCGGTAATGATGCCGTACACTTATACCGCGCAAATTAGTGTGGAAGATGCTGCAGAGCAAGCCAAAACTTTAGGCGTGACTTTTGGTATTGCCGAAATTCACCCGATCGTAAATAGCTTTATGCAAACGCTGTATCCTTTCTTTGGTAACAGCCCTAGCGACACCACAGAAGAAAATTTACAAGCTCGTGCACGCGGTACGATTTTGATGGGGCTTTCCAACAAATTTGGTAACTTAGTCCTGTCTACAGGCAACAAATCTGAACTGGCTGTTGGCTATTGCACCTTATACGGCGATATGGTCGGTGGTTATGCCGTACTCAAAGACGTGTATAAAACCATTGTATTTGAACTGGCAAAATACCGTAACAGTATTGCTGACGCCCCTGTTATTCCAGAACGTGTGATTACTCGCCCACCTTCTGCAGAATTGCGCCCTGACCAAAAAGACCAAGATTCTTTACCACCATACGAAGTGCTCGATGCGATTTTGTATGCGTATATTGAAGAAGATCAGAGCCAAGAAGACATCATTAGCAAAGGCTTTGAACGCGCGATGGTCGAGAAAGTCATTCAATTGGTTGATCGCAACGAGTACAAGCGTCGCCAAGGTGCATTAGGACCACGTATTAGTTCACGCGCTTTTGGTCGTGAACGTCGCTATCCGCTCGTCAATGGTTGGAAAGCAGGGATTTAACGCTAAAGCATTGCTTAAACAAAGATATAAAAAACCAAGCTACGGCTTGGTTTTTTTGTACCTGCCATTAAACCAATGCTGCAAAAAGTAGCCTAAAATTTTGACATAAAAAAAGACCAAGCTGAGAGCTTAGTCTATAAAAATGGTGGCTATGACGGGACTTGAACCTGTGACCCCCGCATTATGAGTGCGGTGCTCTAACCAACTGAGCTACATAGCCATAAACTGTGTGCGCATTATCTAAACTTAGCCCTGCATCGTCAAGTATTTTAATTTACAAACGCTCACAGTTTAAGCAAAAACAGTGCAATTTGTTTAATTTTAATCAAATTACTATTTTCTTACGGAGATTCTTAAATATTTGCAGCAAAATCTATATCAAGTCACACAGAAAAAAGAGAATAAATTCAACCATGATCTTGAAGTCTATAATACTGAGTAGCCTTGTTGTTGGCTTAAGTTCCTGCGCTTTGGTTTCACCTATTTTTGTAGATTACAACGGTGTACGGCGTGATGTTGCGCAATTTATTAATTCTAAAATGAGTTATAGCATCGCAGACCGACGTGTCTTGGTTGCTTATGCCAAAGGGCAGCAAAAGATTTTAACGGCACATCAACTCAATGCTGCAGCGCAGCAACAACTGGCTTATGAGCGTGCTGTAGGGCGTTATTGTGCATCACAACACATTTCGCTAAAAAAATTAAATCAGGTCGATGCCAAAATTTTTGCTCACTCTGATCAACAAGCCAATTGGCAACAGATTCAAAACCTACAAATGCAGATTCAACTAGATACAGCTCAAATAGATTGCACAAATAAATTTTAAACAAAAAAAGACCACGTTAGTGAACGTGGTCTGAAAAATGGTGGCTATGACGGGACTTGAACCTGTGACCCCCGCATTATGAGTGCGGTGCTCTAACCAACTGAGCTACATAGCCAAAAACTGTGCGCGCATTATCTGCTGTAATCTAGGTAACGTCAAGCCTTATCACGCATCAATTGCTTAAAATTTGGTGAAGTGAACCGATAAGCCGGGTTCTGTCGAGAACGATCATTCCTCTAGGCGTACAATCACTCATACGCTCAAGCGACCTACCCGAATCCAGTACGGGCCGTACCTCAGGATTCCTATTTGGTCTTGCTTCTGGTGGGGTTTACCATGCCATGAACTGTTACCAGCCATGCGGTGCGCTCTTACCGCACCCTTTCACCCTTACCTTCAATTTCTTCCGAAAAAGAAACCATACGAAGGCGGTCTACTCTCTGCTGCACTTTCCGTCGGCTCACGCCGCCCAGGCGTTACCTGGCACCCTGCCCTATGAAGCCCGGACTTTCCTCCCCTGTTTCAGTCACGGAGACCTCCACAGCAGCGATCGTCTGGTTCACTTCGAAGGCGCATCTTAGCAAAATTATAAGTTAATTGCTTGCGCTTTTTTGAGCAATCAGTTTTTTATATTTTTCCAGCAATTGTTCCTGTGTTTCTACATGCTCTGGATCGAGCGGAATACAATCGACTGGGCAAAATAACTGACACTGCGGCTGCTCGTGATGTCCTACACATTCAGTACATAATGCTGGATTAATCTCATAAATCAGCTCACCCATATAAATTGCCTCATTTGGGCATACAGGTTCACAGACATCACAGTTAATACATTCATCGGTAATATATAAAGACACGCTACCAACCTTGTCGTAATTTACGCTCAAAGGCTTCGACCACAACAGGTGCAACAAATTTAGTCACATCACCTTTTAAGCGTGCAATTTCACGAACTAATGTAGAAGAAATAAATGAATATTGCTCTGAAGGAGTCAGAAATACCGCTTCATATTTCGCATCTAATTGACGGTTCATATTTGCCAACTGAAATTCATATTCAAAATCTGAAACAGCACGCAAACCACGCAAAACTGCAGTCGCATTTTGCTCACGGAAAAAATTAACCAATAAACCATCAAATCCGACAAATTCAACATTAGGCAAATGCTTTAAAGATGCCTGTGCCAATTCCACACGTTCTTCCAAAGTAAAAATTGGATTTTTATGATGTCCAATGGCAATTGCGACCACGACTTCATCAAACATTTTTGCAGCACGTGTCACCAAGTCAATATGACCATTAGTAATCGGGTCAAAGGTGCCCGGATAAATTACGCGAGTTTTAGACATCCATTATGCTCTAGTTGGTTTTGTCAAAGTTAGTTTAACAAATACAAAAAATTTTAGTGAACTAAAGTCTACCAAATTATGAAATATCAAAGCAGTTTAGCCAACAGTTGTGATGATTTTGATTTGTCAGCAAGCCTTGGTTTGAGGCACAATAGTCATAAGTTTGGAAGTAATTGAATATGGCGAAGCTAACTGTAGTTAAAAAAAATACGGGCGGAACAATTGCACAGAATAAACGTGCACGCCACGATTATTTTATTGAAGAAAAATTTGAAGCAGGACTTTCTTTGCAAGGTTGGGAAGTCAAATCTTTGCGCGCAGGACGTATGACTATTACCGAAAGTTATATCCTGTTTCGTGACAATGAAGCCTTTTTATTTGGTGCACAAATTCAACCACTCTTGTCGGCTTCAACGCATGTAGTGCCTGAAGCGACCCGTACCCGCAAACTCTTACTTTCACGACGTGAAATTGAAAAGTTGATGGGTGCAGTCAATCAAAAAGGTTATTCTTGCGTACCTTTAGCATGTTATTGGAAAGGCCCTTTAGCGAAGCTTGAAATTGCTTTGGTGAAAGGTAAACAATTGCACGATAAACGCGCTTCTGAAAAAGACCGCGATTGGCAGCGTGATAAAGCACGTTTGATGCACAAATAATTTTGCACATTCCGCCCATAAAAAATGCTCGAGATCAACATCGAGCATTTTTTATGGAAGTTGTAAAACTAAAAATGCTTAGTCTTTAAGTTTTAATTCCACCAAATATTTACCAAATTTGACTGCAGTTTCCAAATCACCTTCGGGTGGCGTAACTTCAACACTGGCATTATCAGACTGCGTCATTAAACCCAAAAAGCTCGACATGCGGTTAATATCGTGTGGACTACGCCCTGTCGGCATAAACGGTAAACCTGACCACAACATGCCATGCTGCATCGCAAATAAATTAATTTGTTGCAGCACCGCCAGTTTATCGCCACTTAAACCACCGCCATTGGTAAAACCTGCCGCCAGTTTGCCCTGCCAAGTTCTGGCCAACCAACGCTTAGACGATTGCTCCATAAACTGTTTTAAAGCCGAAGTAATGCTGCCCATATAAGTTGGACAGCCCATAATGATAATATCGGCTTGATCTAGGCTATCCCATTCAATTTCAGCCACATCCATCAAAGTCACCTGAGCATCCATTTGCGCAGCACCTTGTGCAATATGCTGTGCCACCTTAGCAGTATGACCATAAGGACTGTGATAAACCACCGCCACACGAATAGCAGCGCAAGAAGATGTTGAATGAGTCACTGACATGAGAATGTTTAAAACCAAATAATTAAGTCAAGTTTAACACTAAGCCTGCATAAACACGAATGTTGCCATACGTCCTGTACGTGCTTGACGGCGGTAAGAATAGTAATCATCGGCTTGTTGATACGAGCACTGATCACCGCCCAAGACCGTTGTAACACCATGCTGCTGCAAAATAAAACGCGCGATCGCATACAAGTCAGCGAGATATTTACCTTGCTGCTGCCCTGCAATAAAAGCCGTGTCTAATTCAGGATATTTATCGCAAAATGCCTGTTTCACCTCAGCCCCAACTTCAAAACACGGCTGACTAATAGCCGCACCCAACCACGCCCATGTTGGAGCACTTTGCATTTCGACGATGGTGTTTTCGATAATACCGTTGGCAAGACCACGCCAGCCTGCATGCAGATTCGCAACCTCAGTGCCTTCGGCATTGCCCAAAACCACAGGTAAACAGTCTGCGGTCATCATCATTAAAGCATGCGCTTTACGCTGAGTGACCAAACCATCGCCTTCTAAAGCTTCACAAGTGATTTGCTCATTAATGGTCTGACACAACACGCTATGTGTTTGCGTCATCCACGTCATTTTATCGACCCCATATTCAGCAAACTCTGCCAGTAAACTCATACGATGCTGCTGCACACGCCATGCATCATCCTGCACATGCAGCGCCAGATTAAAACCAGATACATCGGCACAGTCTGTCGCTAAAGCTTGCACATGTTGTATGCGGGTTTGCCCAACATACACACCTGCAGGTAATCCTTGAACAAATTGCATAAATCTATCCTTAGTCGTTTTCTGGCATTGCCGTATCTGAGTTGATCTTGTTAATGCTGTCTATGCAACAATTAATAGGCAGCATTTTCACTGCGTAACACGTCTACCAATTGTTTAAAGTCTTCAGGCCACGGCGCTTCAAACATCATTTCTTCTTGAGTACGTGGATGCACCAAACCGAGTTTGACGGCATGTAAGGCCTGACGTTTAAAGTTACGCAAGGTATCGTTTAATAATGCCGATGCGCCTGCTGGCACACGTACACGTGGCGTATAAACAGGATCGCCAACCAAACCATAACCAATATAACTTAGATGCACACGAATTTGATGAGTTCGCCCAGTTTCCAAACGTGCCTGAACACGGGTGAAATGCTGAAAGCGTTCTTTAACATTGTAATGTGTGACGGCGTCTTTGCCGCCCGGCAAGACAGCCATTTTCACCCGATCTACAGGATGGCGTTTAATCGGCTCATCGACTGTGCCACCCGCAATCATGTTGCCGTACACCACCAAGTCGTATAAACGATAGACTGACTTTTTCGCCAGTTGTTTAGTCAAGGCAAACTGTGTTTCCAGATTTTTAGCAACCACCAGCAAACCCGAAGTGTCTTTATCAATACGATGCACCAAACCTGCACGAGTCAACTCAGCCGATTTTGGATAATGATGCAGCAAGGCATTTACCAGAGTTCCAGAGCTATTTCCCGCCCCCGGATGCACCACCATGCCCACAGGTTTATTAATCACCATGATGTCATCATCTTCATAAATAATATCCAGTGGAATATCTTCAGGCAGGCTGCGGGTTTGCGCTTCAAGCTCGACTTCTAGGGTAAGAAGCTCATCTCCTTCACACTTATATTTAGGTTTGACCGTGTTACCATTTACCAACAAATGACCGTCTTTGAGCCACTGTTTTAGCTTTTCACGTGAAAATTCACTCCAAATGATGGCTGCAACTTGGTCGATGCGTAGTCCTAAGTGGCTGTCATCCAATTGAAATTGCAACGATAAACGTGTTGCAGTTGAGTCTGAAGTATGGTTATCTGCATCCTCAGCATCTTCAAGTAAATTGAACTCAGTTTCAGGTAAATTGGAATGGGTAGATTGTGCTTGACTCATTTGCTCATTCAGACAAAAGTGGTTTAATAGCGCAATTGTAGCTCATTGCCCGTATTAACAGAGGAATTTTTATGTCGCTACCACGTTATAAAATAACAATGCTTGCTCTTTCACTCGGCGTTGCGTCTGCAATTGTGGGCTGTAGCAGCAATCCAAAAAAAGAAGTGGTCGATACTGGTCCGCAATCTAGCGAACAAGTTTATATTGAAAAAGCAGAAAAAGCACTGGATCGTGGTCAATACACCGATGCCGTTAAGCATCTTGAAGCTTTAGAAACCTATTACCCAACGGGTGATTATACGCAGCAGGCGCAGCTTGAATTGTTGTATGCAAAATTCCAGCAAAAAGATTATGAAGGCGCAATTGCTGTTGCAGATCGTTTCATCCGCATGAACCCGCAGCATCCTAAAGCCGATTATGCCTACTATGTACGTGGTGTGGCGAATATGGAACAAAACTATGATGGTTTGTTGCGTTATACCTCGCTCAAGCAATCACACCGCGATGTTAGTTATTTAAAACTGGCCTATCAAAACTTTGTCGATTTTATCCGTCGCTATCCATCAAGCACTTATGCAGTAGATGCGGCACAGCGTATGCAGTTTATTGGTCAGGAACTGGCTGAAGCCGAAATGAATGCAGCACGTTATAACATTAAACGTAAAGCATGGGTGGCTGCAGTTGAGCGTTCATTGTGGGTAATTGAACACTATCCGCAAACACCGCAAATTCCTGAAGCATTGGCAACGGTGGCTTATGGTTATGGCAAATTGGGCGATCAAGCTACGGCTCAACAATATATTGATGTATTGAAACTAAACTATCCAAACTTAGTTAAAGCAGATGGTAGCGTGAATTTACGTGCTGCCCGCCATGATGCCAGCTGGCTTAATCGTGCAACTTTGGGTATTTTCGGACGTGAAGCGCAAAGCAGCACCGAAGCACAGCAGTCAGATGCTAAAGCGCAAGCAGAGCCGTCACGCAGCCTCACCAACCGTTTGAGTTTTGGTTTGCTAGATCGTCCAAAATCTCAAAATGACAGCGCTGAATAAACCCTTTCCGACTGGTTTTTCAGTTTTGAAAAATGTAAAGGGCAAGTTATGATACTTGCCCTTTGATCTTTTATGGGCTTGTTTCCCGCCCTAGAAAAAGATACAAAAGAGAATAATCATTGAGTCAATCAGCACAGTCTGATGTATTCGACCTGTTCGGCGAACCTTTTACTACCAAGAGATAACAGACAAAACCGTATGGCCATTCCACAGCACACGATTGATCAAATTTTAGATCGCACTGATATTGTCGATCTGATTGGTCAGCGCGTGAAATTAAAAAAAACTGGTCGTACCTATTCGGGCTGCTGCCCGTTCCATCAGGAAAAAAGCCCGTCTTTTCACGTTTACCGTGACAAGCAGTATTATCATTGCTTTGGTTGTCAGGCCAATGGTAACGCCATCCGCTTTTTAATGGATATTGATAACCGTAATTTTATAGATGTCATGAAAGACTTGGCCAGTCAAACAGGTATCGAACTCCCGAAAGATCAGCACGACAATAAAAAACTGTCTTATAAACGCGAAGCCAAAAAGCCAACACCGATAGCTCAACCCAAGCCAACAGCAAAAGACCAAAACGAAATTTCTGCGACTCAAGCTGCAACAAACGAGCAAGCTTTGGATGCTACAGGCATCGACTTTGATCCTTTTGCCGAATTTCAAAGTGCTGAATACGCAAATTCGGAATTTCAGAACTCGGAATTTCAAAACAGTGCCGACCCGTTTGCAAGCTTTGAGCAATGGGACAGCACGCAGGAAACTCCTGCACAGGAAGGCAACTTATACGACTTGCTAGAAAATGTAGCGCAATATTATGAGCAGCAATTGCCGCACAGCCCTGCCGCGCAACAGTATTTTCAAAAACGTGGTTTAACCGCACAAACCTTGCAGTTTTGGCGTTTGGGTTATGCACCTGAAGATTGGCAGCATTTAGAAAAAGCCTTTCCGCAAGACATTGCAGGTTTAAAACTGCTAGGCTTAATTCGTACCAGTGACAAGGGACGTGACTTCGATTTATTACGTGATCGGGTGATTTTTCCAATCCGTGACAGCAAAGGACGTGTGGTCGGCTTTGGTGGTCGCGCACTTAATGATGAAATCAAACCCAAATACATCAACTCGCCCGACTCAGAAGTGTTTCATAAAAACCAATTGCTCTATGGTTTATATGAAGGACGCAAACAAAAAGCCCAAGATTATTTAATGGTCGAAGGCTATATGGATGTGATTGCCTTGCAGCAATACGGCGTTCATGGTGCTGTAGCGACACTCGGTACAGCCAGTAATACCGATCATTTAAACATTCTATTCCGCCAAAACAACCGCATTACCATCGCGTTTGATGGCGATGCCGCAGGTCAAAAAGCCGCACGTCGTACACTGGAAATTGCACTGCCTTTGCTCAATGATGGACGTGAACTGAAGTTCTTTGTTTTACCCAATGAGCACGACCCTGACTCACTTATTCGTCGTGAAGGCATCGAAAATTTCCGACGTTTATTAGATCAAGCACCTTTGCTATCAGATTTTGTCTTTGCGCATCTCACCCAAAACCATAATATCAGTACCCCTGAAGGCAAAAGTCAGGTCATGGGTGAACTGCGGCAGTTGACCGAACTTTTGCCCAAAACGGGTTCTTATCGCTATTTGCTGCAACAGTTTTTCCGTGAAAAGTTAGGCTTTAACCGTAAATGGCAGGCACAGACCAATAACGATGCATCTTTAAGTTTTAGCACCAAAGTCGATGCCGAAGAATATGTGATTGCGATTCTAATCAATCACCCGTATTTGTATATTCACTTTGAACCGTTACGTGCGCTGATTCCAAATGATCATCTGCTACACCAAATCTTAAATATTTTAAATACTATTTTTGATGATCTACCCGATGATCCTGAACAAGCCAAATATTATATTTTGGGTGCATGCTCAGCGTATCACTATGAATTACAGCGCATTTTACAACAAGCCAATGTCAGTGATTACACGACTTCTCCTGAACACGTCGATAAATTGGCGCAGGATTTTTCGACCAAATTGCAATACGACTGTTTACAGCAAAAAATTCGCTCCAAAAAATTCAGCAGTATTGAAGAAATGAAGCGATTGAAACATCAAATTTATGAAATTGATAAAAAAAGATCGCTGACCTTGTTAGAGGAATAAGCGATCTGGTCTGATTAGATTAAGTTTGTATCGTCAAAAATCTTTTTTGTAAATCACGTTAATCTTACTTATTTGCGACGACGTTTGGCAGTCGCTGCTAAATTTTCCTGCATAAACTCAAAACATTCAGGCTCATCACCTTTGGCTGCTTCACGCAATAAAATAGAAGTTGGATGCAGCAGTTTTTGGGTTAAACGATAGGAAAATTCTTGCATAACTTGTGCAGCATCTTCACCTTTGGCAATACGCGCCATCGCCAAATTTAATTCTTCCTGACGCAAGCTTTCGCCATGTTCACGGTAAGCATGAATGGTCGCACCTGCTTGCTGAACTTTTTGATGGGTCACCAACTCAGTCACAAGCTGATTGACCATTAGCTCTGCTTCCACAGCCGCCTGACGACGCTGCGCCAAGTTTTCATCAATCACGCTTTGCAGGTCATCGACCCCGTACAAATACACGCCATCCAAATTTTCAATTTTAGGATCAATATCACGTGGTACGGCCAAATCGACCAACAACATTTGCTGATAGCGACGTTTCTTTAACGCTGCTTTCACTTCAGGATAAGCAATCACCTGATGCAAACTACCCGTACAGCTTGAAATTACATCAGCGCGGTGTAAATTGGCCGCTAACTGATCAAATTCAATAATTTCAACTTCAACCCGATGCGCAATTTCTTGTGCCAAAGCTTCGGCACGAGCGCGGGTACGGTTACAAATTAAAATTTTAGCGACGCCCATCTCGGCCAAATGCTTCGCCACAAGGCTATTCATTTCGCCTGCAGCCACCACCATCACTGTTAGTTTTTCAGGATGGCTAAATACTTGTAACGCCAGTTGCGCTACCGCATAACCCATAGACACGGCATGGCTGCCTACGGCAGTTTCTGAACGTACCCGTTTGGCAGCATAAAACGCATATTCAAAAATTCGGTTGAGTTGTTGCGAAACCGTATGTGAGTCTTTGGCTAAAGACAGCGCAGTTTTGACCTGACCTAAAATTTGCGGCTCACCCAACATGAGTGAATCTAGCCCACTGGCTACGCGCATTAAATGCGACACCGCCTGTGCATTTTCATAACGATAAACATGACGACTCAATTGCTTCGCATCAATACCATTGACGTGTGCAAGCCAATCCAACACCTGTTCTGGATGTTCAGACATGGCGTAGACTTCGGTACGGTTGCAGGTAGACACCACCACCAAATCATTCAGTTCGGGATGTTGGCTTTGCTCAGCAAGTAAGGCACTTAACTTTTCTGGGTTAAATGCAATTTGCTCGCGCAACTCTACAGAGGCGGTTTGATGGTTGACACCCAATGCAAAGAAAGACATATCAGATCATCATTTCGCTAAATTTATGCTATTGTGCAATAACGGTGTCATAAAAAGCATTACTTGGATCAAGAAAAATTGCGTCAAACAAATAGCCGACCATACGGCGCGACAATTAAGCAATATTCTACCACATTCTTACTGGTCGGTAGCATGGCTTCAGTTGCTCATCTTAGAGCATCTGAAGAAATTTATCATGCAAATTCAAATTATAATGCGGTAAAACAAACCATGGTGGCAGAATTTGCCTTGGCTTATGGCGATATTCCAACTGCATTACACAACTACACGGTCTTGGCAATTAAGAACAATTCGACTTCCATTAAACAACGCGCCCTGAATATTGCCATTGAACAAAATGACCTACGTGCCGCATTAGATATTGCAACACATTGGGTGGTACAAGAACCATCCGATGTCCCTGCACTGTTTTATTTGGCGCACATTGCACTCAAAGCGCATGAATATGACTTGGCTGCAGAAACCTTAGATAAAATTCTAAATATTGATGCCACGGCTGACTTAGAACAAATTTTGGCGGGAATTTCCCCTGAATCTGTAGAAGACCGTGAATTTCTGATTCAAGCCCTGCGCACCAGCAAAGCCAAAGACAATCCATCTATTTTGGTATTGATTGCAGGTTTAAAAGCGCAAAATGGACAATATCAAGCCGCGCTCGATACCATTAACCGAGCGCTGCGTAAACGCCCGAAAGTCACTGGCTATATTTTAATGAAAGCCAATTTGTTGAGCGTACTTGGCAATGAAGAAGAAACGGCAGCTTGGTATGCAAAATCCAGCCGTAAACACAAAAATAATTTTGAAGTCCGTTTAGCCGAAGCCAAATATTTGGTCAAAAAAAATGAAGCAACTTTGGCGCTAACAAAGCTAGAAGCTATTTTAAAAAAATGGCCTACGGAAGATGAAGCCTTATTTATTGCAGGTTTGACCAGTATTGACTTGAAACAATACGAAAAAGCCGAAAAATATTTAGTAGAGTTGCGCTATTCAGCCCAATATCAAAACGAAGCCTATTTCTATTTGGCAGTCAATGCCGAACGTAAACAGCACTTTGAAACAGCCAAAGCCTATTATCGTTTGGTGGATGGTAGCCTCTATACGGTTTCACGTCGCAACATGATCAGTATTTTTGCCCAGCAAGATAAACTGAACGATGCCCTGCGCTTTTTAACGCAGGAACGGGTCAACTATCCGCAGCATGCCAGTTTTTTATATCAGGCACAGGCCGATATTTTAAAACGCATGGACAATAAAAAAGCAGCTCTGCGTTTGTTAGATGAAGCCATCAAAAACCTGCCCGATGATCCTGACCTGATCTATTCAGAAGTCTTACTGCTCGATGCACATCAGGAAAAAGACAAACTGGATCAACTGCTCACCAAGTTACTGGAAATTGAGCCGAACAGCCCAACCTATTTAAATGCCTACGCCTATACCCTTGCACTGCAAAATCGCCGTTTGGATGAAGCACGTCGCTATGTAGAACAAGCACTTGAGTTTGCACCTGAACAGGCCTCTATTTTAGATACTTTAGGTTATGTCAGCTATTTGCAAAATGACTACACCGCTTCGGCACAAGCTTTAGAAAAAGCTTACGCCCTGAGTCATAGTGCCGCGATTGGCTCACGTTATGCAAAATCGTTGTATATGCAAGGCGATATTCAAAAATTCAGCCAAGTGTTACAACAATTACAACAAAATCATCCGAATGATCCGCAATTGCAACAATTAAATTCGCTATTGTTACCGCAGCCAGTTAAAAGAGTTAAATGATTCATGCGTTTATTTTCAAAATTAGGATTAACCCTTTTTGCCACCAGTAGCCTTGTACTGACAGGTTGTCAGCCTTTCGTACAAAAAACAGCCAACATTTCACAGCAAGTTGAAGCCGAAAATCAATTTAACCTGCAAGGCAAAATTGGCGTGCGCACTCCGCAGCAGTCTGGCAGTGCCTTTTTTACTTGGGTGCAGCAGCAACAGCAGTTTGATATTGAACTGAGCGGTATTTTGGGTGTGGGTAAAACGCAAATTAGTGGACAACCGGGACAAGTCACCCTCAACAGTGCCAAAACAGGGTTAATTTATGCCGAAAGTCCTGAAGAACTGTTAGAACAAGCCACAGGTTGGCAAGCGCCCATCACCCACTTGGTCGATTGGGTACAAGCCCGACCTGCAACAGTGAATGCACAAATTCAAAAAGATCCCCAACAGCGCCCGACTCAATTTATTGAAGATGGCTGGACAGTCGATTTAAGCTATAACGACAGTGCCAGTTTGCCAAACCGTCTGATTTTGAAACAAGCACTTGAATCAGGGC
This sequence comes from Acinetobacter sp. YH12131, assembly GCF_013418635.1. Lineage (NCBI taxonomy): Bacteria > Pseudomonadati > Pseudomonadota > Gammaproteobacteria > Moraxellales > Moraxellaceae > Acinetobacter > Acinetobacter sp. YH12131. The sequence continues at coordinate 99,780 of NZ_VPBQ01000001.1, read as the reverse complement.
AAGAAAACCGTATTACAATGCTCATCCAAAATCGTTAATCACTTGCCAAGTTTCGCCATGATTCGTGTACCCTCACCTGCCAAATTAAATCTGTTTTTGCACATTACTGGGCGTCGTGACAACGGCTACCATGAATTGCAGACTATTTTTCAACTGATTGATTTATACGACTGGCTAGAATTTGAAGTCAATGATACTCAAAGCATTCAAATTCAGGGTTTAAACAGTGTCAATTTAGAGCAAAACCTGATTTACAAAGCCACGCAAATTTTAAAACCCTACGCGAAACAAGCCACAGGTTTAAATATTAAAATTGAGAAGCACATCCCTATGGGTGCAGGGCTTGGCGGAGGTTCATCCAATGCCGCAACCACCTTAATTGTAGTCAATCAACTTTGGCAATGTGGCTTGGATACTCAAAAACTAGCTGAACTTGGTTTACAGCTCGGAGCAGATGTACCGATCTTTGTGCATGGTCGTAATGCATGGGCAGAAGGCATTGGTGAACAGTTAACATTCATAGACTTAGCCCCAAAACAATATATTGTGTTAAAACCTGACTGTTTTATCAGCACTCAACTACTTTTTTCACAAAAAACATTGACAAGAAACACGAAGCCCACTAAATTCTGCGGCTATCAGATAAAGCCATCTGACTTTGGAAATAATTTTGAGCCTGTGGCACGAAATTTATACCCCGAAGTTGATGAAGCAATGCGTTATTTAGACCAATTTGGTCAAGCAAAGCTTACAGGTACAGGTGCTTGTGTCTTTACTGAAGTGACTGCAGAAATGAATGTAGACGACATTTTGGCACACTCACCATGTACTGCGTACGTTGTGAACAGCTTAGATGAATCTCCATTACGACATTTCACAGTACAATAGGGGTATCGCCAAGTGGTAAGGCACCGGTTTTTGATATCGGCATCCGTTGGTTCGAATCCAGCTACCCCTGCCATCTCTTTCACCTGTAGATTACTGTATTAGGGGTATCGCCAAGTGGTAAGGCACCGGTTTTTGATATCGGCATCCGTTGGTTCGAATCCAGCTACCCCTGCCATCTTACAGTGATCAAATCTAGGGGTATCGCCAAGTGGTAAGGCACCGGTTTTTGATATCGGCATCCGTTGGTTCGAATCCAGCTACCCCTGCCATTTTCTCGCATTAGACAGAACCCCCAATATTACCGCTATCCTGTTAATTTACCTTGACAGAACGCAGTAAAAATATTAAAGTTCTGCCGCATTAGGGGTATCGCCAAGTGGTAAGGCACCGGTTTTTGATATCGGCATCCGTTGGTTCGAATCCAGCTACCCCTGCCATCTATTCTTACATACACCAACCGCCAAGGGTGCTTCATGCCCAATCTTGTCGTTTTTAGTGGAACCGCGCATCCACAATTCGCTCAAAAAGTCGTAAGCCACTTGCACATTCCTTTAGGTGCTGCATCAGTTTCTACCTTCTCTGATGGTGAGATTGCTGTAGAGATTACCGAGAATGTCCGTGGTAAAGACGTATTTATCGTACAACCTACTTGTGCGCCAACCAATGACAACCTCATGGAAATCTTGGTGATGGCTGACGCGTTGCGTCGTGCAAGTGCAGGTCGTATTACTGCCGTTATTCCTTACTTCGGTTATGCCCGCCAAGACCGTCGTCCTCGTTCTACACGTGTTCCAATTACCGCTAAAGTGGTTGCAGATATGCTCACCACTGTAGGGATTGACCGTGTAGTGATGATTGACTTGCACGCAGACCAAATTCAAGGTTTCTTCGACATCCCTGTAGACAACATTTATGGTACGCCTGCGCTATTGGCTGACCTGCGTCAACAGTCACACGACAATCTCATGGTAGTTTCACCAGACGTTGGTGGTGTGGTTCGTGCGCGCGCTGTTGCAAAACAAATGGGTGATATCGATCTTGCAATTATCGATAAACGTCGTCAAAAAGCGAATGAATCACAAGTGATGCATTTGATTGGTGATGTAAAAGATCGTGACTGTGTCATTGTAGATGACATGGTGGATACTGCAGGTACATTATGCAAAGCTGCCGATGCACTTAAAACTTTTGGTGCTCGCCGCGTTGTTGCTTATGCTACCCACCCTGTACTTTCAGGCAAAGCGATTGAAAACCTGAAAAATTCTGTGATTGATGAACTGGTTGTTACAGACACCATTCCTCTTTCAGAAGAAGCTCAAGCACTTGGTAAAATTCGCCAAGTATCTGTAGCAAGTATGGTTGCAGAAACAATTCGCCGTATTAACAACGAAGAATCTATTAGCGCAATGTTCGATTCTTATCTATAATAGAGCGCTAAATTTTCAAAGCCCTGCCACTTGGCAGGGTTTTCTATCACTAGATTGGTCGCAGATCTAGTTTATTTAAACTCAAAATAAGGATGTCTATCATGGCAAACTTCGTATTAAACGCTCAAGCGCGTGAAGCAGCTAACCAAGGGAAAGGTGCGAGCCGCCGCCTTCGTCACGCTGCATTAGTTCCAGCTATCATTTATGGTGGCGACGCTGAGCCTGTAACAATCACTTTAGAACTTCGTGAGCTTGTAAAAGCTTTAGAAAGCAATGCTTTCTTTGAAGAAGTTGTAGAAATCAAAGTAGGCGACAAAGTTGAAAACGTGAAAATCCAAGCGTTACAACGTCACCCTGCTAAAAACACACCTATGCACGCTGACTTCAAACGCGCATAAGTGTTCATGGTATAATTAGTGGCTAATATTTCACTGATTGTTGGTTTGGGCAACCCTGGTAAAGAGTATGCCCAAACCCGCCATAATGCAGGCTTCTGGTTTGTAGAACGCCTTGCAGATCAATATGGCATTACATTAAAAGCCGATCCTAAATTTCACGGGATCAGCGGACGTGGTAATATCGAAGGTCAAGACGTTCGTCTGTTATTACCCACAACCTTTATGAATCGTTCTGGTCAAAGTGTTGTTCCCTTCGCCAAATTCTATCAAATTGCACCTGAAGCAATGCTGATTGCTCATGATGAACTGGATATGAACCCAGGGATCATTCGCCTAAAAACGGGTGGTGGTCATGGTGGACATAATGGTTTACGTGACATCGTGCCGCACACAGGTCCAAACTTCCATCGTTTACGCATTGGTATTGGGCATCCGGGTTCAAAAGAACGCGTGTCTGGTCATGTACTGAGCAAAGCACCAAGTAGCGAGCAAACTTTAATGGATGATGCACTTGCACATGCATTAGGTCGTATCAAGTTACTGGTCAATGGCGAAGTACAACAAGCCATGAATCAAATCAATGCCTATAAACCGAACTGATGAATCCACAATTGTTGAACAATCACACTTGCCATGTCGCAATTTTCAGAGCAAAATGCGCTTTCTGCTCGGAACTGACATCCATCAAGCAGTGTTTGAATTCAACCATAAGATAAAATCTTAGGTCCACTAAGGAGACGCTCACCATGCTATCTCGTTTATTAAAATGCAAAATCCACCGTGCTTTTGTAACTCATGCAGAACTTCACTACGAAGGTTCATGTGCAATTGACGGAACACTCATGGATTTGGCTGGCATTCGTGAATATGAAGAAATCCACGTATGGAACGTGACCAATGGTAAGCGCTTCACAACTTATGCAATTCGTGGTGAAGACAACTCAGGCATCATTTCAGTCAATGGTGGTGCTGCACACCAAGCCGATGTAGGCGATATTATTATTATCGCAACCTTTGGTGACTTCACTGAAGCAGAAGCCAATGCACACGAACCACGTTTGGTCTATGCAAACCCAGACAATACCGTGAGCCACACTGCAAACTGTATTCCTGTACAAGTGGCTTAAGCCATTCCTGTACAAAATAAAAAAACTCGCAAATTTTGCGAGTTTTTTTATGGTTCAATAAAAGTCTTTCTAGTCTTTAATCGCAAGAATTACAAATTAGTCATCGTGCAAGCTATGCAATAAGCTATGGCTAATACCATCAGCCCTTAAAAATGCAAAATCATAACTTGCGGTTGCAAGCGCCAACACGCGACGCTCAAATTCCTGCCACAAAGGTCGCACTTCTTTGTAGTGAATGCCCAAGCCACTTTCATCGGTAAAATGTCGATTTTTTTCACAAATTTTCAGTGCATGATACAACTTACGCCCTTTTGAAGCATCATCACGTAAACGCACCCGCTTAGAGCGGATAAACCCTTCGACATGACGCAGGTCAGCAAAAGGCAACATAGGCACTAAAATCTGATCGAGCTGTGCATCTAAACGACGCCAAACGGCAGTGTGTTGTTCAGACGTATAACTGTTCCATTGAATCACTTCATGGTTAAAGCGACGGCAACCTCGACAGACAGCATCACCAAACACCGTAGAACAACGACCTGCACACGGGGTTAAAGTGGCAATTTGACGATCCTTACTCAACACAACACTCCAATATTTAACAACACCTGTTGGCGCATCAACATGAACACAACATTCTTCTTTGAAACGAGTGGCATCATACCCCGTTCTGCTACATTTTTAAAATGTTGTGTCGTGCTTTAAAACCATGTACCGCACTCGGTTTTCTCGCATATTCACACAAAGCAGGTTAGAATATGCGCCTTAAATTTTTGTCTTTCATCTATTGGAGTACTCCATGAACGCTACTGTAGAACAGCTTGCACCTGTAGAACAGCCAGCGACCACGACTTGGGTTGTTGCCGCACTTTATCAATTCAAAGAAGTTGCAGATCCTGCCGATCTTCAACAACGCTTATTAGATTTGGTAAATTCAATCAACCTTTGCGGTACTCTTATTGTGGCAGGTGAAGGCATTAATGGAACTGTAGCGGGTGATCGTGCCGCGATTGATCAAGTTCACCAATTTCTGTTGAATGAAGGCTTTACTACAATGGAATACAAAGAGTCGCACAGCTCTGAAAAGCCATTCCGTAAAATGAAAATCAAGCTGAAAAAAGAAATTGTGACTTTGGGTGTAGAAGTAAAACCACGTGATTTAGTCGGTCACTACCTAGACCCGAAAGAATGGAATGAACTGATTGCCCGTGACGATGTCATTCTGATTGATACCCGTAATGACTATGAATACAAAGCAGGAACGTTTAAGGGCGCAATTGACCCGAAAACTGAAACGTTCCGTGAATTTCCAGAATATGTGAAACAAAACCTAGAACAGCATAAAGATAAAAAAATTGCGATGTTCTGCACAGGCGGGATTCGTTGTGAGAAATCGACCTCGTTATTGTTGCAAGAAGGTTTTACCGAGGTTTATCACTTAAAAGGTGGCGTACTTAAATACTTAGAAGAAACACCAGCAGATGAAAGCTTATGGGAAGGTGAATGTTTCGTATTTGATGGCCGTACTGCGGTGACACATGGTATGCAAGAAGGTCAAAACACCAAATGTCATGCTTGCGGTTGGCCATTACTGCCTGAAGAAGTTGAATTACCAAGCTATGAACACGGTGTATCTTGTGTGTACTGTATTGATAAGACCAGTGAGAAACAAAAAGAAGGATTCCGTATGCGCCAATCACAAATTGCCGCAGCTAAACGTAAACGTCTGTAATCCGTACAGGCTCATACACATCAACAAGGTCTAACAAAAGCCATGTTGATGTTGTATCGACCACTCTAATCATATTGAAAAAGTCCTCATCCAGTATGGGGATTTTTTATGTCTACATATATGCTTCACGCAAGATTACATAGAACATAAAAATACAACGCTTGTTTACCAAGCATTGCGCAATATCCCCAGATTGGGTGATAGCATTCAATCAAAATAAGCCACAAAATCTGTGGCTATATTGGTGCAGATGTTTAGCACAAACTCAACATCTCCCATAACCCAAAATTCAAGGATCGTTATGTATTCCTAAATTTATATGCCGCAATCAGGAGTGACGCTATGCCTAAAACAACAATTTCAAATTCAATGCACACACTACGTTTTACGCCTGTAAAATCTGTGACTGCTGCGCATATCACAACAATGCAAGATTGTTTGGAACATGAGTCACATACTTTTATTGTGGCTTTAGGTGCAATTTTAGGCGGTATTATTGCAGCATTTGTGGGCTACCATCTGCAAGCGCATTTCTTGAATTACGCCCTGCTCTGTGCCATTCCTATACTTGTGGCATATAGCTTAAGACGTGTATATATCTATACCCTGACCCATGCAGAGCTTGATTAAGTCTAGATTGCGCAAGACTTTACTGTTCGTCCAGTACTGCTTAGGATAGAAGCACTTTTCTAAAGCACAACTGGCATGAACTTAACTGAATGGATTATTTCCATTATGGAACAACTGGGCTACCTTGGTATTGCCCTGTTAATGTTTCTGGATAATGTTTTTCCACCCGTTCCTTCTGAAATTATTATGCCCTCTGCAGGCTATTCTGCATCGCAAGGGCAATTACTGCTATTGGGTGTCATCATTGCAGGCTGTATCGGCTCGTTGTTCGCAGCGGCAGTGTTATATTGGGTAGGTTATCGCTGCAAACATGAAAGTATTTACCACTGGGTCAATCGCTACGGTAAATATCTATGGATTAAAGAACAAGACGTCCGAAACTCCCTGCATTGGTTTGAACAATATGGACATCGGATTGTATTTTTTGGGCGCATGATTCCCGCTATTCGTTCTCTCATCAGTATTCCTGCAGGCATGAGCCACATGCCATTTTGGAAATTTATGTTTTATAGTGGTTTAGGCACAATTATTTGGACCACTTTTTTAGCTTGCGTGGGTTATTATTTTGGTGAAAACCAACAATTGATGCAGCAAATTTTCAGTCAGGTCAGCCATGTCATTATAGGCTTGGTGCTCTTAGTCATCGCAATTATTTTATACCGTAGGCATCGCCGTAAAATGCGTGACTAATGCTTGTGTTGCTGCGCAATTGAATCAATTTTTTGGGGAAAATCAGACATGAAACCATATTTATTATTTTTTGCTGCGGTTTACAGTATTACGCTGGTCTTACTCATTACCGTATTGATTTTTGGTCTGAACTTAGGTGGCTTGACCTTGCTCCCTGCATTAATTGCCGCAGCATTCATTAGCGCAGGACATTTTGTCAAAAAAGAACAACGCTTACCGAGCAGTGATGAAAAAATTCAACTGGTTTGGGGCTCAAGTGCGGTGGCAATTATTATTGGTAGCTTCTTTGTGTTTTTCTTGGTGCTGATGAATCCGAATGCAGAAGCCATTTTAAAAGCTGCAGATAAAGCAGGACTAGCACTGGCTGCGGTGGTGATGCTGTGTTTGATTGCGATTCATGGTGCAGTTTTTCATGTTGCCTATGGTTGGTATGCGAACCGTTATTATCAAAAAAAGTACTTATAAGCTTACCTAAAGTACGTATTTCACACTGAACCGCAACATCAAACACTTAAAATCAACATCAGGCTGATATATCACACATAAATTTACGTCTGACATGCGCTGTAACTGAAATGCATTCTGAATAGGCTATAAGCCTACATTGTAGCAGCGTAGATTAAGCCTATTCATAGCGATTTATGAATATAGGAACGCTATAACGCATACAAAGATAAAAAGGTGATTCGAATGTCAGATTTTGAACGCAATGAAAAAATTGACCGTGATGTGGTTAAGAACTTACCAAAAGAAGAACGTGATCGCTTAAATGCCGATCCAATTACAGGAGAACCTGGTGCACACCCTGTCGGTACTGGTTTAGGTGCTGTTGGCGGTGCGGCTACTGGTGCAACAGTAGGTGCGCTGGGTGGTCCAGTAGGTGCTGTGGTCGGTGGTGCTGTAGGCGCTGTAGTGGGTGGTTTGGCAGGTAAAGGTGCAGCAGAAGTTGTGAACCCTACCGAAGAAGAAGCTTACTGGCGTACCAATAGCTTAAATACAACCTACTTTACAGAAACACGCAACCATTATCATGATTTAGATTATGATCGTGACTATCAAAATGCCTATCGCATTGGTTATGAAAACCGCCCACATTATGATACGCACACACGTTTCGAAGATGTTGAGCCCGATCTAAGAAGCAAATGGGAGCAAATTAAAGGCAGTTCACGCTTAACGTGGGAACAAGCTAAATTTGCTGTCAAAGATGCTTGGGATCGTGCGACACGCTAATTGGTAACATGATCATTGAAGCGCCATAATAAAAAACGCACTGCGATTTGCGCAGTGCGTTTTTTTTATGAGGATTACATATTACACAATATGTAAACCAAGCCATTAATCAGGCGTGTGGTACATCAAATATAATTCATTCAGGTTTTCAGGAATTTCTTCTGCAATTTCGTCCATTAACTGACCATTGCGACGGAAAGATTCCATTTGTGGATCTTCTTCATCAATGCCGCTAAACACCATCATTGGCAAAGTTAAATCAACCAATTGCTCTTCAAATTCAGGCGTAAACCATGCTTCTTCGTTTAAGAACATCGCATCGACAAAGCCAACGCTCCAATCACCCAAACTTGAATCAACTTCTGCTTCTTCAATTTCAAATGGAAACTCAATGCCTTCTTCATTGGCTAAACTTTGGCGAATGCTTTCTAACCAAGCCTGAATTTGCGCAATAATTTCAGCAGGCACTTTCTTTTGGTTGCCTTCAAACAATTCATTTAACCATGGGTCAAATTGAGGTCCAACTGCAATGGCACACAAGAAACCATGCGTTGCAGCGAGGTCTAGACCATACTCGTTTTGGTCACCATCTAGATATTCACTTAACAGGTCTAAATCTAAAGCAGTCATTTCAAATCCATCGGTGTCAATTTAGGGGTGTAGCATAGCATTTTCAATGCCAGATACAGTACCTGATTTTAGTCATCTTCATCGTCAAAATCGTCGTCATCGTCAAAATCATAATCAAAATCTTTGAGCTCACGTTCCAAACGACGTTGTGCGAGTAAATCATCAATCAAACGGCGCTTTTCTAAAGATTCTTTCGCGCTTATTTTGTTTGATGCCTCATCGAAATTAACATCATCATCACCGTAGTTATCATCTAGTTCAAAATCTGTAGAAGACACTAAAACTACCTCAGAATGAAAAAATGTGAAGGGTCTAGCCGCTATTTATCTGCCTTTATAAATATTGTCAAGTTTTATTTATTTTTTTCAAAAAACTGCAACATAGGCAGCTTGCAACATTGCGGCAAATTTGTGTATTTATGAACAAGTTAGTATCATTATTTGAGATTCGCCCCAATCATAAAAATATTTTGCGGGCAAAAAGGAAATTGACTTGAAAAACAGTAATGAAGCCCCATATTCCTATCACATTCTTCATTCAAACATCATTTTAAAATCATGCTTGATTGATCAATTCACCCCCTATTTAAAGCGAATTGTGCTATCATGCACGGTTTTTCACTGCCACAGATTCAACGAAGAGTAAGCAAAGATGAGCGATATGAATTCCCCTACTTCGCAAGTAGCGGCTCTGATTAGCCGAGGCAAAGAGCAAGGTTACCTAACTTACGCTGAGGTTAACGATCATCTCCCGGACTCAATCACAGAAAGCGAGCAGATTGAAGACATTATTCAAATGCTTCAAGACGTCGGTATTCCTGTGCATGAACGTGCGCCTGAATCTGATGATGCAATGTTCGAGGATAATGCGGAAGCTGCCGACGAAGTTGCTGAAGAAGAAGCTGCAGCGGTACTTGCCTCTGTAGAAAATGAGCCTGGTCGCACCACAGACCCTGTGCGTATGTATATGCGTGAAATGGGTACGGTTGAGCTGTTAACGCGTGAAGGTGAAATTAGCATTGCGAAACGTATTGAAGAAGGGATTCGCGATGTACTTCACTCGATTGCCTACTGGCCAAACGCAGTGCAAGTGGTACTGCAAGAATATAAAGATTATGAAGCAGGCGAACGTCGCCTTGCCGATATTTTATCAGGTTATTTAGACCCTGAAACCGATGAAGAAATTCCAGAAGTTTTAGAAGACGAAGCCGATTTAGACAAAGAAGAAGACACCAGCAACAAACCAACCAAAGACGTCAAACTTGATGATGACGATGAGGAAGAAGAAGCTGAAGCCGAAGAAGAATCTGAAGCAGATTCAGGTCCAGACCCAGAAATTGCAAGAATGCGTTTTGGTGAATTGGAACAGGCTTATCTTGCAAAAATTGCTGCCATTGAAAAACATGGTCGTGAAAGTGCCGAAGCTCAAGAGGCTTTAGAAGCTTTAGCGACTGTATTCATGATGTTTAAATTTACGCCACGTTTATTCGATATTATTTCGGAAATGATTCGTGGTACACATGAACAAATTCGTACTGCTGAACGTGAAGTGATGCGTTATGCGGTGCGTCGTGGTCGTATGGATCGTACTCAATTCCGTACCTCATTCCCAGGTCAGGAATCTAACTTTGCTTGGTTAGACGAGCACATTGCCAAAGCACCTGCCGACCAAAAAGGCTATTTGGAAAAAGTACGTCCAGATATTTTGGCGTTCCAACAAAAAATTGCCGACATTGAAAAAGAGTTAGGCTTAGATGTTAAAGGCATCAAAGAAATTTCTAAGCGTATGGCAGTAGGCGAAGCCAAAGCCCGTCGTGCGAAAAAAGAAATGGTTGAAGCCAACTTGCGTCTGGTTATTTCGATTGCAAAAAAATACACCAACCGTGGTTTACAATTCCTAGACTTGATTCAGGAAGGTAACATCGGCTTGATGAAAGCGGTAGACAAGTTCGAATACCGTCGTGGTTATAAGTTCTCGACTTATGCAACATGGTGGATTCGTCAGGCGATTACCCGTTCTATTGCCGACCAAGCGCGTACCATTCGTATTCCAGTACACATGATCGAAACCATTAACAAGATCAACCGTGTATCGCGTCAATTGCTTCAGGAAATGGGTCGTGAACCGACTCCAGAAGAATTAGGCGAACGCTTGGAAATGGATGAAGTTAAAGTTCGTAAAGTTCTGAAAATTGCCAAAGAGCCGATTTCTATGGAAACGCCAATTGGTGATGATGAAGATTCACATTTGGGTGACTTCATTGAGGACAGCAACATCACCTCACCTGTTGATGCGGCAACCTCTGAAGGCTTAAAAGAAGCGACCCGTGAAGTGCTTGAAAACTTGACTGAACGTGAAGCCAAAGTTCTGAAAATGCGTTTTGGTATTGATATGCCAACCGATCATACTTTGGAAGAAGTTGGGAAGCAGTTTGATGTGACCCGTGAACGTATCCGTCAGATTGAAGCCAAAGCCTTACGTAAACTTCGTCACCCTTCTCGTTCTGAACACTTACGCTCGTTCTTGGAAAATGACTAAGATTGCTGCATAAATGAGCTATTGAAATTTTTAAATTCAGCCTCATTTATTCAACAAGACAAAAAACGCCTGCCCTATGCAGGCGTTTGATATAGAGATAGAGACACACGCTTATGACGTTATTCAACCGTACCCCATCTCGTGAACTACAAGAGCATCTTTGGGTGTTTCCAATGGATTACCCAATTAAACTCATTGGTGACGCGGGTGATGAACTGCGTATTGCTGTGCTTGAAATTTTAGTGAAGCACTTCCCTGAGTTTGATGCACAAAGCATCAGCATTACCCCATCACGCACAGGCAAGTATCATTCAATTACAGCACAATTGCGTTTTGAAGAATTGGAACAAGTGCATGCCATTTATGCAGATTTGGCAGCTTGCCCACTGATTAAAACTGCATTGTAATTTTGCAGATTCATCTTTAAAAACACGCTTTCGAGCGTGTTTTTGTTTCTGAACTCACAAAATCTTATTCATTCCACAAATCCCCTACACCCGCCACATTTTCGTATAATAAAATCAATTTCTTGCTTTTACGGATAGGACTGCATCACTGTGGACACTGCACAACGGCCAAACCTGATTATTCGTCAATACCATGACCTGATAGACTACGAAGCTCGCTTTCAGGAAATGAAACACTGGACTGAACAACGTGATGCAGACAGCCCTGACCAACTCTGGATTTTGCAACATCCAAATGTACTGACCCAAGGGCAAGCAGGCAAAGCCGAACATATTTTAATGGCGACAGATATTCCTGTGGTACAGACTGATCGTGGTGGTCAAGTCACATGGCATGGCCCAGGCCAATTGGTCGCCTACTTCATGTTTGACCTGAACCGTTTAGGCTGGAATGTCCGTACTTTGGTATCTTATGCTGAAAACTTGATGATTGAGCTGCTTAAAAAATACGGCATTGAAGCCTATGCCAAAGCCGATGCACCGGGGGTATATGTCAATGAACGGAAAATTGGCTCACTTGGTTTTAAAATTCGTAAAGGCCGTAGTTATCATGGTTTAGCCCTTAATATTGATTGTGACTTGACTGGTTTTCAAAGTATCAACCCTTGCGGCTATGCAGGTTTGGAAATGGTACGTGTGATGGATTTAGTCGAGAACTATCCACATTTTGAAAACTTCTGCGCAGATATCATTGAAACTTTACAAAACAGCGGTTACTTTAATGACGTTCAAGTCATTCACGTATAAATGGCTTTCTTTTCAATAAGAAATAAAATAGAGTATTTACTCTAAATAATGATTTATAACACAGGGATTCAGCGCGTGATTTCAACTAAATCTGTGAAACCCGCTTTGCAACTAGCCTATGTCAAACTCATGATGGATATCATTGGCAGAGGTTTAGTCATGGCAAGTCAGGTCGATGAAGAAATTAAACAAGAAGTTGCCAAATTCCCAAGCAACTTTGTCTTGTCTATGAAAGTTTTTCCAAATGGTCCAGCCTTTATTGCCAAAGTCACTGAAGACCACCAACTGGAATTGCTACAAAATACAGCCCAAAAACCAGATTTAACCATTACCTTCAAACATTTAAACCATGCCTATTTGGTCTTTTCCTTTCAGGAAAGCACAGCACAAGCCTTTGCACATGACCGCATGATTGCCGATGGTGATGTGTCTTATGCCATTCGTTTAGTGCGTTGCCTGAATAAAATGGAAGCACTGATCTTGCCTAAATTACTGGCAGAATTGGCAGTAAAACAATATCCAAGCGAACTTAGCTTAAAAGAAAAACTATCAGGTGCAGCCAATATTTATCTAAAAGTTGCCCAATCTTATTTCAAACGGAGTGCATAACATGGCGAAGCCTTATTACGAATTTTTTTGCCCAGTCAAAGTCATTGCGGGTCATGCCGCACTTGAACACATCCCGTTTGAATTGGCGACACTAGGTTCTCAACGCCCAATGATCATTACCGACAAAGGTGTGCGTTCCAACAATTTGCTTGCACCGATTGAAGCGGCTTTTGAATCTACCGATGCCGTGATTGGCTATGTTTTTGATGATGTCCCGCAAGATTCAAGTGTGGCAACAGTGCGTCGTGCGGCACAGTTGTACCGTGAAAATAACTGTGATGCCATTATCGCGGTGGGTGGCGGTTCAGTAATTGACACTTCTAAAGCCACCAATATTTTAGTCAGCGAGGGCGGTGATGACTTATTGCAATATTCAGGTGCGCATAACTTACCACGCCCACTGAAACCTTTTTTTGTGATTCCAACCACATCTGGAACAGGTTCAGAAGTGACTATGGTTGCGGTGGTATCCGACACAGAAAAGAACGTCAAAATGCCATTTGCATCGTATTACTTAATGCCACATGCAGCCATTTTAGACCCGCGTATGACGCAAACTTTGCCACCACATTTAACAGCAATGACGGCTATGGATGCCATGACGCACGCCATTGAGGCTTATAGTTGCATGGCAGCCAACCCAATTTCTGATGCTTATGCCACTGCAGCAATTAAAAAAATCAGCAATAACCTGTTCAATGTATTAGACAACCCAAGCGATGAACAAGGCCGTTTGGAACTGGCACAAGCATCGACTATGGCGGGGATTGCGTTTTCAAACTCTATGGTCGGGTTGGTGCATTCCTTAGGTCATGCCTTGGGTGCTGTGGCACATTTGCCACATGGACTGTGCATGAATTTATTCTTGCCATACGTGTTGGAATACAACAAAGACGTCAATGCCGATAAAATTGCCGAGCTACTATTACCTTTGGCTGGCGCAGACGTCTATGCACAAACCCCTGCACATTTACGTGCCGATAAAACCATTTCGACACTCTTAGCCATTCGTGACCGCTTATATGCACTGACTAAATTGCCACGCACTTTACAAGAAACTGGTAAAGTCAGCGAAGCACAATTAGATGAAGTCGCTGAAAAAGCCCTGAACGATGGTTCGATTATTTACAACCCGAAAGAAGCCAATTTAGAAGAACTCAAAGCTATCTTAAAAAAGGCTTGGTAATTCCTACAAAATAGGCGAACATAGCCGAAAATCTAGCCTGATGTTTTTCTAAACATCGGGCTTTTCATTGGTAGACTGCTGCGTCTGATGTTTTTTCATCAATATGGCGTTTTTTCTGCTAAAAAAGAAAGCAAAGATACTGACAAAGCGCGTCATTATGGAATAGATTGGCGCGTTTTTACTTTTTATGTAGGGGGGATTGTTCGTCTCAAACAATCCTGAACAAACATGACTGATCCTTGATCAACGATTAAGAGGATAACGCCGTTGACAAATATCTCTGGGACTCAATCGGCAGCTAAACTGCAAAAAACGCTAGGACTCTGGCACATTATTATTATTGGTTTAGCCTACATTCAACCGATGACGTTATTCGACACTTTCGGCTTAGTATCGGAAGAAAGTCATTTTCACGTACCCACATCTTATATTTTTGCACTGGTTGCCATTCTTTTAACTTCTTTAAGTTATGGTCACATGATTCGTCGTTATCCTTCTTCTGGGTCGGCGTATACCTATGCACAAAAATCGATTCATCCCAACGTTGGTTTTATGGTGGGTTGGTCATCTTGGCTAGATTATTTACTCTCACCAATGGTCAACATCATCTTGGCGGTGATTTATCTGGAAGCCTTATTCCCTGATGTGAATCACTGGATTTGGGTGGTGGTACTCACGGCATTTATGACGGGTGTCAACTTGCGTGGCGCGCGTTTTGTCGCCAACTTTAACAGTATGATCGTTTTGGTACAGTTGGTGGTCATTGGCGTATTTACATGGATGATGTACACCAAACTTCAGGCAGGCTTCAATGCCGATGGTCCAATTACTGCCGAGCAACGTTATCAGTTATGGAGCTTAGAACCTTTCTGGAATGAACTTACTTCGGTAGGCGCATTGATTACAGGTGCAACCCTACTCTGCTTCTCATTTACAGGTTTTGACTCACTCAGCTCACTTGCAGAAGAAACCAAAGACACTGAAAAAACCTTACCGAAGGCAATGTTCTTAACTGCGCTAATTGCGGGTGTAATTTTTATTGTCAGCACCTATTTCATGCAGATTTTCTTCCCAAATGAACCGGGCAGCTACTTTAAAAATATTGCAGAAACGCAGCCAGAAATTCTGCTCTTGGTCGGCGGCTCGCTGTTCCAGTCTTATGTGCTTGCCTTTGCTATTGTAACGGTAATGGCATCTGGTATTTCGGCTCATGCGGGCGTATCGCGTTTAATGTACGTGATGGGTCGTGATGGCGTGATCAACAAAAAAATCTTTGGTCATATCAGCCCACGCAGCTATACACCTTCATACAATATTTTAATTGTAGGTGCTGTAGCGTTAACTGCTGGTTTTATGGACTTGGATTTTGTCATTTCATTAATCAGTTTTGGTGCCCTCACCGCATTTAGCTTTGTGAATTTATCGGTGATTTCACGTTACGCGCTACGTGATGGTCGTACCAAAGGCTTTAAAGACCTTCTCAATTTTGTGATCGTACCGTTGTGCGGCTTTATTGCAGTCTTTGCTTTATGGCTCGAAGTCGATGAAACTTCATTGAAGTATGGCTTATGGTGGGCGATGTTTGGGGTTTTATACCTCGGTTATAAAACCAAAGGCTTTAAACACCCTGCTCCGCAGCACAATGAGTTTGATGATCGCTAAGACAAATAGCATCTCAACCTCTTAAGATCAGGCGCTTTATGCGCCTTTTCTTATGCCTCAAATGGGTTTCAGCTTTAAAGCAGCAAAATAGCGAAAATAAAAAAGCTAAGTACAATTTTGTCTCAGCTTTTTATCTATCAATGCATACAATTACGATGAAGATCGCATCAAATTTGAAATGAATTGATGCTCAAATTAGAGCAATGCTTTAAAACCTTGCTGACGCCATGCCTCATACACAATCACAGCCGTTGCATTGGACAAGTTTAAACTACGTGAGTTTTCTGCCATGGGTAAACGAATCCAGTGCTGCTGCGGAAACAACATGCGTACGGCTTCTGGCAAACCGCGTGTTTCAGGCCCCATCAACAAGGCAACAGGTCGGTTTAAATCCGAAGTATGTGGTGTTTCTGTGCCTTTGGTGGTTAATGGATAAATCGCATCTAAACCCACGCCTTTGCTGTCTAAATCAGCCAAGCATTGCTCAAGATTGTCCCAAATCTGCATACGTGCCCATTCGTGATAATCCAAACCTGCACGTTTCAGCTTTTTATCATCCAACTCAAAACCTAATGGCTTAATCAAATGTAATTGCGCACCTGTATTGGCACACAAACGAATGATATTTCCTGTATTGGCTGGAATTTCAGGCTCATATAAAACAACGTGGATCACAAATTTACTCTACTTTTCACAATCCCTCCCCAGCTCCCTTTAGAAAATGTAGGAACTCCCCTCTTTTTAAAAGAGGGATTGGGGGAGATTCATTACCATTTCAACTGTTCACGTAAATTGACCACTTCACCAATAATGGTCAAGGTAGGCGCCTGAATGTGGTGCTGTGCGACTTTACTAGCAATATCCGCCAACGTCCCCACCACCACTTTTTGTTCAGGGGTCGTGCCTTTAGAAATTAAGGCGACAGGCATATCCGCCCGTTGTCCATGTGCAATCAGTTTTTCACAAATGCTTTCTAAGCCAATCAAGCCCATATACAGCACCAAAGTCTGGTGTTCATACACCAATTCTGACCACGGCAATTCAGGCGAACCTTCTTTTAAATGCCCAGTAAGGAAACGCACACTTTGCGCATAATCTCGATGAGTCAGTGGAATGCCTGCATAAGCCGAACAGCCCGAGGCTGCGGTGATGCCCGGTACGACCTGAAATGACACACCTGCTTCATACAATTCTTGAATTTCTTCACCGCCACGCCCAAAAATAAACGGATCGCCACCTTTTAAACGGCAAACTCGCTTACCTGCTTGTGCATATTTCACCAATAATGCATTGATGCCTTCTTGCGGTACAGCATGGTTAGAACGTGCTTTTCCGACATAGACTTTTTCGGCATCACGGCGACACAATTCTAAAATAGGTGCAGACACCAAACGATCATAAATCACCACATCGGCTTGCTGCATTAAACGCAAGGCTTTTAAGGTCAGTAACTCAGGATCACCTGGCCCTGCACCAACCAAATACACCTCGCCTTTCGGTGTTTGCCATTCCGCTAAAGCCTGTTGGATACTTTGGTTTGCAGCGTCAAGATTGTCGTTGAACACCTGTTCTTTAAGAGGACTGGCATATAGCTCCTCCCAAAAAATACGGCGCTCATCTGGATTTACAATTTTCTGTTTTACTGCGGCACGCCACTGACCTGAAAACTCTGCCAGTTTGCCCATACCATGCGGAATGGTACTTTCCAGTTGTGTACGAATTTGACGTGACAATACAGGCGATGTGCCATTACTCGCGACTGAAATCACCAAAGGCGAACGGTCAATGATGGCAGGCACCATAAAACGGCAATGTGGTGGGTCATCAACACTATTGACCAGCACATTTTCGGCTTCGCAAGCTGCAAAAACTTGCTGATTGACCAAATTGTTATCCGTTGCAGCAATCACCAAACGATAGTGACGTAACGCAGTAGATGGACTAAAAACATCCTGTACATACTGCCCCTGACTTTGTTGCACCAGTTGCAATAAATTGACATCAATTTCAGGGGCAAGCACATCAACTTTTGCGCCCGCTTTAGCCAGTAACACCGCTTTGCGATAAGCAATATGCCCACCGCCCACAATCAGACAAGGTTGGTGCTGCAACTTTAACGAGATTGGAAAAATATCCACACTAAACCTCAATATTTAAATCTGATTGTAAGCAATTTCATCCTAAGTCGACCTGCACTCAACTTAGTCAATAAACTCTAAACCGCCCATGTACGGACGTAATACTGCAGGAATTTCAATCGAACCATCGGCACGTTGATAGTTTTCCATAACAGCCAATAAAGTACGTCCTACCGCCAAACCTGAACCGTTTAATGTATGCACAAATTCAGTTTTCTTTTGGTCGGCACGGTAGCGTGCTTTCATACGACGCGCTTGGAAATCCCCCATGTTTGAGCATGATGAAATTTCACGGTAAGTGTTTTGACTTGGCACCCAAACTTCTAAGTCATAGGTTTTGGTTGCGCCAAAGCCCATATCGCCACCACATAGAATAATTTTACGGTACGGTAAACCAAGTGCCTGCAAAATACCTTCTGCATGTCCAGTCAATTCTTCTAAAGCCTGCATTGAGGTTTCTGGTTTTACAATCTGCACCATTTCGACTTTATCAAATTGGTGTTGGCGGATTAAACCACGAGTATCGCGACCATAAGAACCTGCTTCGCTGCGGAAACAAGGGGTATGAGCGGCATATTTTAATGGCAAGCGTTCAGGATCAATGATTTCATCACGCACAAAGTTGGTTACTGGAACTTCGGCAGTTGGAATTAGATAGTATTCTTTTTCACCTTGTAGCTTGAACAAATCTTCTTCAAATTTAGGCAGCTGACCAGTACCACGCAATGAATCTGCATTGACCAAATACGGTACATACGCTTCGGTATAACCATTTTGAACAGTATGCGTATCTAACATGAACTGTGTAATCGCACGTTGTAAACGCGCCAATGGCCCTTTCAGAACGCTAAAACGAGAACCTGTTAATTTGGTTGCAGTTTCAAATTCCAAACCACCCATCATTTCGCCAAGGTCGGTATGATCTTTAATTTCAAAATCAAACTGGCGTGGTGTGCCCCATTTCAATACTTCCACATTATCAGCTTCATCTTTACCTTCAGGCACAGACTCATCTGGCAAGTTTGGAATAGACAATGATTTAGCTTCTAACTCATCTTGTAACTCTGCCAAAGCCACTTCAGCGGCTTTGATTTCATCGCCAATAGCAGCCATGCGCGCCATAATTTCAGAAGCATCACCACCTGCTTTTTTAATCTGACCGACTTGTTTTGCGCCCGAATTACGCTCTGCCTGTAATGCTTCGGTTTTAGATTGCAATTCTTTACGACGTGCTTCAAGTGCTGCCCACTCTGCCACATCTAATTGCACACCACGTTTTGCCAAGGCTAAATTTACAGCCTCAATATTATTTCTGAGTAATTTCGGGTCAATCATAGCCAGTCTTGGAATAAGAAAAAAACTGGCTATAGTGTAAGCGCTTCGGGTTAAAAAATACAGTAACCCGATTCACGGCTGCACCTTATTACAGCAATCTCTGTGTATTTTTGTGCAATTTTATTGGCTAGGATACTGCGGCAAACTTGGCAAATATTCAGACTTTATTAATTTTTCTGTCGCGTAGTAAGGCAGAATCAACTCAGGCATACCTTCTGCATAAGATGCCAATTCATACAACGGGTAGACAAAGACCAAACCATTGGCGCCATAATAAAAATTATCGCTCAGTTTAAACTTTTCACGGGAAATATCATGTTCATCTAGCCAGTTATAATTATGGTTAAATAATTCTTCTGTCATTTTGGCTTCCGTATTGGGCAGCATAATATCTTGCAACGCCAAACGCTTTTTCTGTTTTAAATCAAAAGTCACAAATTCTTGGTGATGAATACCATGTGCTGCACCCGCAGGGTAACTATAGCTTTGCAAACTAAACGTCGCTAAATTGGCATGTTGCCCGATATAACGCACATAGCTCGAACTCTGACTCAGTCGCATAGGATCGGTTTCTTCTACCTTTGGCGTTGCAGTTGATGCCGCAGCTTCAGAAAATGCAATTGGGTCTGCCTTTTGCAAACGCTGCATAAAATATTCATCAATCCACGCCACATTGGTTTTTACTGTCTGAATATCGTAAGCAGTACAGCCTTCTTCATCACAAATTTGCTGTTGTGGCAATTTAAGCGCCACCACTTTAGCTTGAATCACAGGAATCTCGGCTGTGACAGATGCAGGCGCAGCTTGCTCAGTTTCGGTTTTAGAAGTTGCCTCACTCTTTGGCTGACATGCAGTCAACAACAGAACCGAACTTAAAGCGACAGCACCCAAAAACACCTGTGATTTTAAATATTGCATTAAATTCCCCTTCTACCACGATTCATAAAGTCCAATGATTAGAAATGCAAACCTGCACAAATCTTGCGATAAAATTGCTTCAATTGAATTAGTCAAGACTATAGATAACTCTCGCTGTTCAATCCTAGAGCAGTTGTGTAACGGAATAATCGGGGGATAAAGTTGCTTAAAATTAATGCTCATATTTTTGTATGATTATTTTTATTTTTTCATTATAAATCAAAATATTGATAACACATCATTAGTGCAAAATGATGATCTGTGATGACTCAGTCTATATCCTGCATACTGCAAAATGTGAATTATCCCAAGATTTATCCACAGAAATTGTGGATTTCTCGGGAAGAATATTCAAATAAATTTCCGCTATGCTGAAGCTGAAAACCTTCTCCCTGTGGGAGAAGGCTAGGATAAGGAATAACAAATTATGCTTTTAAAAGAATGTATGAAAACATTCAATTATTGATCAATAATGTCCGTGCCTTTTGGTGGAGTAAAATTAAAAGTTGAGGCTGGTATCGCCGCATTGACTTTTACATTATTAAAGCGCACATGCGTGGTTTGTCCCAATGAGTCCTGTAAAATCATTAAGGTTGGCGCGTTACGCGCACCAAAACTAATGGTTAAACTCTGAAATACGCCATCATCACTTTTTGGGTATAAGGTGTAATAAGTCTTTGACTTATTCGGCTGGGTCACACGATACGACTGCATGATTTGATTGGTATTGCCCGAAAGCAACAACGCAGGCGTATTTGCCACTTGATCATCTAGGCTTTGGCGTACAGCTTGTTGTAAGTCTGGGTCATAAATCCATACGGTTTTACCCGTAGTCACAATTGTTTGTTTGGCTGGACTGGTGGTTTCCCAAAAGAATTTACCCGGACGCTCAACTTTCATAACCCCTTTAAAATTCTGGTTCATGTGCTGTGCCGATAAACCACGGTTTGGCAAAGCCTTGCCATTGTTGCTAACTTTTGTGGTTTGCTCAAAATTGGCGGTAAAACTTTTAATACCATTCAATTGTTTAACAAGGTTTGCTGTCGCTTGTTGCTCCGATGCTGCCACTGGCGCAGCAAACACTGTAGTACTCATGATTGGCGCTAAAGTGGTTGCACCCAATGCCACAGCACACATCGTTTTACGAAGCATATTCATAGATTCACCTTTTTATATTTGCTCAATCGCAATGTTTTGGATGTCCCATCTTAAACCAATTTCTGGCGCTAATATGATAGAAAATAAGAAGTTTTGTATGCTTATTAATATAAAATGTAGAAATTTATCCATCATGATGAAGAACTAAAAGTTATCCTTTGACCCTAATTTTCCATCATACAAGCATAAAAAAACCCACAATCACTTGTGGGTTTTTTCACTATTTCAGCTTACGCTTCAACAGATACGTAGCGACGGCCAAATTGACCTTTCACTTCGAATTTTACTACGCCGTCAGCAGTAGCAAATAAAGTATGGTCACGGCCCATACCTACGTTTGCACCAGCGTGGAATTCTGTACCACGTTGACGAACGATGATGTTACCAGCAGTTACAGTTTGACCACCGTAAACTTTAACACCTAACATCTTAGGATTCGAATCACGACCGTTCTTAGTCGATCCACCGGCTTTTTTAGTTGCCATGTCTATTTACTCCTAGTGATTAGCCTGCAATACCAGTAATTTTCAACTCGGTAAACCATTGACGGTGACCTTGTTGCTTACGGTAGTGTTTACGACGACGCATTTTAACAATACGGATTTTGTCGTGACGACCATGACCAACCACTTCTGCAGTTACTTTAGCGCCAGCAACAACTGGAGCACCGATTTGAACGTTGTCACCGTTTACAACCATTAATACGTCATCAAACGTAATAGTTGCGCCAGTTTCAGCTTTCAATAATTCAACTTTAAGGGTTTCACCCTCAACAACACGGTGCTGTTTACCACCGCTTTGGATTACTGCGTACATAATGTACTCCAAACATGCCCGTGTCGTCGTGCCGATAAAGGGATATATCGATCTTAAAACGAACGCCACTGGGGGTTATTCAAGGGCAAAGATTTTAAGCGATATTCGCACAAACAACAAGCCATTTACGGCAATTATTGCACAACAAGGTTGATTATTTAATACCCAGCCGCGTAAATGACTTTCTGCAGCCTCATCCATATTCAATGGATCAATCAATACAGACAGATTGTGTTGGCGTAAACTGCTGTGCTTGTTAAAATCATGCCCAACTTGAGCAAATAACTGAATTTACCCACAAAGTTATTGACTTCGTTTTCTAGTAGAATTAACAATTACAGCATTTGGCAGGTGCCTAACTATTGCATTCATTGCGTTATTTTCGCAGACTTAAGCAGTTTTCTTGGCTGTAACATAAGTTACAACTGATTCAACTAAGTTGTCATTCAATATTATTGAGGTTTCTCTTCACATGACCATCGACTTTAAGCAAGACATTCTCGCCCCTGTTGCTTCTGATTTTGCCGCGATGGATACATTTATTAATGAAGGGATTTCCTCTAAAGTCGCGTTAGTGATGGCGGTTAGTAAGCATGTGGTCGAAGCTGGCGGTAAGCGCATGCGTCCAATTATGTGCTTACTTGCTGCCAAAGCTTGTGGTGCAGAAGATTTAGAGCGTCAACGTAAACTGGCTGCAATTATTGAAATGCTGCATACCGCAACTTTGGTGCATGATGATGTGGTGGATGAGTCTGGTTTACGTCGTGGTCGACCTACTGCTAACGCCACTTGGAATAACCAAACAGCGGTTTTAGTCGGTGACTTTTTAATCTCCCGCGCCTTTGACTTATTGGTCGATTTAAACGATTTGGTATTGCTAAAAGACTTTTCTACAGGGACTTGTGAAATTGCCGAAGGTGAAGTTTTACAATTACAGGCACAGCATCAACCTGACACTACAGAACAAATTTATTTAGACATTATTCACGGCAAAACTTCACGTTTATTTGAACTTGCCACTGAAGGTGCAGCAATTTTAACAGGCACGCCACAGTACCGTGAGCCGTTGCGTTTATTTGCAGGACACTTTGGCAATGCCTTCCAAATTATTGATGATATTTTAGATTACACATCAGACGCTGAAACATTAGGTAAAAATATTGGCGATGATTTAATGGAAGGCAAACCAACTTTGCCTTTAATCTCTGCATTAAGAAATACCACTGGCGAACAACATCAAATTATTCGTCGCAGTATTGCGACAGGTGGTACTTCTGACCTCGATCAGGTTATTGCCATTGTGCAGTCCTCTGGCGCTCTCGATTATTGCCGCCAACGTGCCACAGAAGAAACAGAAGCCGCTATTGCCGCTTTAGAAGCACTGCCAGACTCGGAGTATCGTCAGGCCTTAAAGAATTTAGCCTTATTGGCTTTACATCGCATTCAATAATTTAAGCAGCTTATGCATATAAAACTCAACGATTTATTTAGAAAAATGCAAGAACAGCTGGATACACCAAAAGCTGTTCTGGATGAAAATCTGCTGATTGAACTGGTCAATCGTATCCGTCCAAGTGACACTCAAGATTTAGAAGAAACTCATCAAAAGTTTCAAGCTTTCTTACAAGCCTTGCTGCTGACACCCGATGCCAGCTCAACCTTGCAACATTTTGTTTTACGTCTAATCAATCAATACAAACAAACCAGTTTATATGCCGACACGGGAATTTTATCGCTCGATGGTTTTTGGAATCAGTTGTTTCAGCGTTTGGGCGCGCACTTTTTACCGCTGATTAATGATGAAAGCCAACTGCAAGATTTAGTCCGTCGAGTTTTTCCACTACGTAGTGATAAATACTGGCTCGACAATATTGAAGATACCGAATGGCAGCAATTATTTACTTTACTGAATCGCGGACATGGCGGACAAACACAAAAACGCCTGATTCGCAGTGAAATTATTAAAGCTCTAACAGTGCTGTCATATCGGGTCAGCGGCATTGGTTTATATCCTGAATTTATTAGTGCCTATCCTGAACTAAGTGAATATGATTCACCTTTTTTGGCACAAAACCGCGAAATCAACGAGTTTATTCAGCTTTATAAAGTTGCCGATCAACAACACGATCAAATCAGTGCCATTCAACCACCCGATGCCTCTCAAGCTTTGGTGATGATTGACCAATGTCATGATGTCAGCAGTAAAATTCGTCGTGCCACCAAACGAACTGGCGTCAGCATCAGTCTGACCTACTTATTGTCTTTACTTGAACAATGTTTAGAGCGGATTGAACTGTTGCTGAATTTAATCGTGGCGCAAGACAAAGTCCGTTATGTTTCCGCAGGACAGTTACTTGTAGATGTCACTGCGGCACTATATAGCGAACGCAGTGTACGCTCCTTGCTTGCAGAAAACAGTGAGTTAATTGCCTTACAAGTCACTGAAAATGCCAGTAAAACGGGTGAGCATTATGTAAGTACCGACAAAGACGGCTTTTGGGGCATGTATAAAGCTGCGGCAGGTGCAGGTGTTTTAATTGCCACGATGGCGACTTTAAAAACCCTCGCCTCGCGTTTAGTGCTCGCTCCGATGATGCAGGCCATCATCAACAGCATGATTTATTCATTTGGTTTTATGCTGATTCATGTCTTGCACTTTACTGTTGCCACCAAACAACCCGCAATGACTGCTGCAGCATTGGCTTCTACGGTACAGCATCGTAAAGGCTCTAAAATGGCACAAATTGCCGAACTTGCTGCCTTAATTATTAATATTATCCGCACGCAGTTCGTCGCCATTTTGGGCAATATCTCGATTGCCATTCCAGTCGCAGCCTTAATTGCTTTTAGTTGGGATGCCATGTTGCATGAACCGTTGATGTCACATGCCAAAGCATCCAATATGCTGCACGACTTGAATCCGTTTACTTCACTTGCCATTCCACATGCCGCCATTGCAGGGGTATTTTTATTTCTGTCTGGTTTGATTGCAGGTTATTTCGATAACATGGCCGTGTATCGTAAAGTCGGGCCACGCCTAAAAGCCCATCTGCATTTAAAAAAGCTACTCGGACAAGAACGTCTCAATATATTTGCCAATTATATAGAACGAAACTTAGGGGCTTTGGCAGGTAATTTCCTGTTCGGGATTATGCTCGGCAGTACCGCTACGCTGGGTTATATTTTGGGTTTACCGATTGATATTCGCCACATTGCCTTCGCTTCTGCCAACTTTATTCAGGGTTTAATGAATATTAATGGCTCACCTGAAATTGGCCTGATTATTGTGTCCTTTTTAGGCGTGCTGCTAATTGGTTTAACCAACTTATTTGTCAGCTTTACTTTAACCATTATTGTGGCATTGCGTGCGCGTCGGGTACGTTTTGAACAGTGGAAACCTTTGGCAAAATTGGTGCTGACTCACTTCTTAACCCGTCCAAGTGATTTCTTTTGGCCACCGAAACAACCAATTACAGTGGATGACGATTCATCCTCAAATACTGAACGAAATGCTAAAATTTAGTGCACATTTACATTGCGCACAAAGTAACAAAAAAAGAAATTCTTCTCATTTACATTGGCTTGAAATAAAGTGTACTGACTAGTACACTTTATTCCATTCATCAACCGTGCTCAAATCGGTTAAACTTACAGGGATTTTTAGCATGCCTAAAATACTGCTTTATCTCGGTAGTTTACTATTTATAATCAGTGTGTTAGTGCTAAACATTCCAAGTTGGCAACAATTTGATGTTGCCAGTGTGGAGTTTTTAAGTACCCAGCGCACCGCACATTTGAATCAATTGGCAATCACACTTTCTGTATTAGGTGGCATGCCATTTGTATTATTTTTAACCTGCCTATGGTGTTTCTATTTGGCATGGTATAAAAAATACACAAAAATTGTTTTTATCAGTGTAGGACTGGTCGTAAGTATTGCGCTTTCATGGCTGCTCAAATACCTATTCGCGCGACCTCGCCCGCCTGAAGCATTGCATTTGGTGGAAACTTTTGGCGCATCATTTCCAAGCGCTCATAGTTTTTATGCTGCAACTTTAGGTTGTTTGGTGATTTACCTGAGTTTGCAACATCCAGCGCATAAAATTTTGTCTGTGTGCGCGTGGTTATGGATGTTGCTGATGGGCATTTCCCGTGTGTATCTGGGAGTGCACTATCCTTCAGATGTCCTCTCTGGTTGGAGCATAAGTTTTATTTGGATCAAATTGTGGTATCTGTTTTGCGCTCAATATCTGCAAGACAAACCAATACATAAGTTTAGATAAAAATCTAATAGAGGTGAAAGAATGATGTCTGCAAAGCTTTGGGCTCCTGCCCTGACTGCTTGCGCATTAGCCACAAGTTTAGCACTTGTGGGTTGTAGCAAAGATCCAAAAGATGCACAGCAAGCAGGTGCAGCTCAGCAAATGCCACCGACTGAGGTTGGCGTACTGGTGGCACAGCCACAAAGCGTGGAACAGTCTGTAGAACTGTCTGGACGTACCACAGCCTTTGAAATTTCAGAAGTTCGCCCACAAACCAGTGGTGTGGTTCTGAAACGTTTATTTACCGAAGGCAGCTACGTGCGTGAGGGTCAGGCGCTTTATGAAATTGACTCACGTACCAACCGTGCCAGTCTAGACAGTAGCCGTGCAGCACTCACCCGCCAGCAAGCGCAATTGAATGTGTTACGCATTAAAGAAGGTCGTTACCGTCAGTTGGTAGGCAGCAATGCAATCTCTAAACAAGAATATGATGACATTGTGGCACAGGTAAAACTTGCCGAAGCCGATGTTGCTGCGACTCAAGCAGAAGTACGCAATGCCGAAATTAACTTAGGTTATTCGACTGTACGTGCCCCAATTTCAGGGCAAACCAACCGCTCTACTGTGACTGCAGGTGCATTGGTTACTGCGAGTCAGGCGGAACCGTTGGTGACTATTCAACGCTTAGACCCAATTTATGTAGACATCAATCAGTCCAGCGCAGAGTTACTACGTTTACGTCAGCAATTGAGTCAAGGTAGTTTAAATAGCAGCAACAACACCAAAGTGAAATTAAAACTTGAAGATGGCAGCTACTACCCTGTTGAAGGTCGTTTGGCTTTTTCTGATGCCAGCGTGAACCCAGAAACAGGCACCGTGACTTTACGCGCCGTGTTCCCAAATTCAAATCATTTATTATTGCCGGGTATGTTTGCCACTGCGCAAATTGTGCAAGGTGTGATTCCTAACGCAATCTTGATTCCACAAGCTGCAATTAGCCGCACCCCAACTGGTCAGGCAATGGCAATGATTGTGAATGCCAAAGGTATTGTTGAGCCGCGTCCTGTAACCACAGTTGGTACGCAAGGCAGCAACTGGATTGTGACTGAAGGTTTGCAAACTGGCGATAAAGTGATTGTCGAAGGTATTGCCAAAGTAAAACCTGAACAGCAAGTGGTCGCTAAGCCGTATCAACCGCAAGGCGCTGCTCCTCAAGCTGCACCTGCTGCACCAGCAAAATCGGGGGATGCCCAACCAGCCTCAGAAGCCCAAGCAACTGAATCAAAAGCTACTTCAAATACATAAGGAGTAGACGTTAATGGCTCACTTTTTTATTCATCGCCCCATTTTTGCATGGGTGATTTCATTGGTAATCATGTTGGCGGGGATTATTACCCTCACCAATATGCCAATTGCCCAATATCCGACCATTGCACCGCCAACGGTCACCATTGCTGCAACCTATCCGGGTGCATCTGCTGAAACTGTGGAAAACACAGTAACGCAAATTATTGAACAACAAATGAACGGTTTGGATGGTCTGCGCTATATTTCATCCAACAGTGCGGGGAACGGTTCTGCATCCATTACGTTAAACTTTGAACAAGGTATCGACCCAGATATTGCACAGGTTCAAGTACAGAACAAATTGCAATCTGCTACGGCGCTCTTGCCTGATGATGTGCAACGTCAAGGCGTGAAAGTGACCAAATCAGGAGCGAGCTTCTTACAGGTTCTCGCTTTTTATTCACCTGATGAAAGCCTGTCTGCCGATGATATTAAAGACTATGTTAACTCTAACATTTCTGAACCGCTGAGCCGTGTTGCAGGTGTGGGTGAAGTACAAGTCTTTGGTGGCTCATACGCAATGCGTATTTGGATGGATCCTGCCAAAATGGCAAGCTTGCAAGTCACACCAAGTGATATTGCTCAAGCGATTCGTACCCAAAACGCACAGGTTGCGGTAGGTCAATTGGGCGGCGCACCTGCAATTCAAGGTCAGGCTTTGAATGCTACAGTAACTGCGCAAAGCTTGCTGCAAACACCTGAACAATTCAGCAATATTTTTCTAAAAAATACCGCTTCAGGCGCTCAAGTGCGCTTGGGTGATGTGGCACGAATTGAACTTGGTGCAGACAACTATCAGTTTATTTCTAAATACAACGGCAAGCCTGCGGGCGGTGTCGCAATTAAATTATCTACAGGTGCTAACGCCCTAGATACTGCTGCTGCTGTGGAAGAACGCCTCAAGCAATTACGTCCTAACTACCCTGCGGGTTTAAAGGATGAGTTGGCTTTTGATACCACGCCATTTATTGAACTTTCGATTAAGAGTGTTGTTAAAACCTTAATTGAAGCGATCATTTTGGTCTTTATTGTGATGTTCCTGTTCTTGCAGAACTGGCGCGCCACAATTATTCCAACTATGGCCGTACCTGTGGTGGTACTGGGTACCTTTGCCGTGATCAATATGTTTGGCTTCTCGATTAACACCCTGACCATGTTTGCCATGGTACTGGCGATTGGTCTATTGGTCGATGACGCAATTGTCGTGGTGGAAAACGTAGAACGTGTCATGGTCGAAGAACATCTTGACCCTGTGGCGGCGACTGAAAAGTCGATGAAACAGATTTCAGGCGCACTGATCGGGATTACCTCGGTATTGTCTGCGGTATTCGTACCTATGGCATTCTTTGGTGGGACTACAGGCGTTATTTATCGTCAATTCTCAATTACGCTTGTGACTGCAATGGTGTTGTCACTGGTCGTAGCGTTGACCTTTACCCCTGCCCTATGTGCCACGATTCTTAAACAACACGATCCAAACAAGCCTGAAAGCAACGGTATTTTTGCGCGTTTCTTCCGCTGGTTTAACCGCAGTTTCGATAAGCTCTCGGTTAAATATCAAGGTGGTGTTAACCGCATGACGCATCATAAAATCTTCTCGGGGGTTTTATATGCAGTGGTACTGGGCATTATTGTGTTAGTGTTCCAAAAACTACCATCATCATTCTTGCCTGATGAAGATCAGGGCGTGGTGATGACATTGGTACAACTCCCACCAAATGCAACTTTGGAACGTACTGACGCCACCATGACCAGCATGACCAACTTTTTCAGAGAAAATGAAAAAGAGCATGTGCAGTCGGTATTTAGTGTTTCAGGCTTCTCTTTCTCAGGCGTTGGTCAAAACGCAGGTATGGCGTTCATTAAGTTAAAAGACTGGAGTGAGCGTACAAGCCCTGAATCTCAAGTTGGTGCAATTATCCAGCGTGGTATGGCACTGAACATGATTGTGAAAGATGCCACTTACATCATGCCATTACAGCTTCCTGCGATGCCAGAATTAGGGGTCAGCTCAGGCTTTAACTTGCAACTGAAAGATGCTGCGGGCAATGGTCATGAAAAACTCACCATGGCACGTAATATTGTGTTGGGTGAAGCGTCTAAAGACCCTCGCTTAATGGGCGTACGTCCAAATGGTCAAGAAGATACACCACAGTACCGTATTATTATTGACCAAGCGCAAGCAGGTGCGGCAGGTGTCAGCATTGCTGAAATCAACAGCACCATGGGCATGGCTTGGGGTGGTTCGTACATCAATGACTTTATTGACCGTGGTCGCGTGAAAAAAGTCTATGTGCAAGCCGAATCTGATTCACGCATGATGCCTGAAGACCTGAACAAGTGGTATGTCCGCAACAACCGTGGTGAAATGGTGCCATTCTCAGCCTTTGCAACAGGCGAATGGACTTATGGTTCACCTCGTTTGGAACGCTATAACGGCGTATCTGCCAAGAACATTCAGGGTGCACCTGCGCCAGGTATCAGCTCTGGTGAAGCCATGCAAGCGATGGAAGAAATTGTCGCAAAACTTCCATCTATGGGCTTAAACGGCTTTGACTATGAATGGACAGGTTTATCACTTGAAGAACGTGAATCGGGCGATCAGGCACCATTCCTCTATGCACTGTCATTACTGATTGTATTCTTGTGTTTGGCAGCCTTGTATGAAAGCTGGTCTATTCCATTCTCGGTGCTGTTGGTGGTACCGTTGGGTATTGTCGGAGCATTATTGCTCACCTTCGGGGGCATGATCTTGTTCAAAAACCCGAACCTATCCAACAACATTTACTTCCAAGTGGCGATTATTGCCGTGATTGGTTTATCTGCCAAAAACGCGATTTTGATTGTGGAGTTTGCCAAAGAGCTACAAGAAAAAGGTGAAGACCTGTTTGAAGCGACCTTGCATGCTGCAAAAATGCGTTTACGTCCAATCATTATGACCACTTTAGCCTTTGGTTTTGGTGTATTGCCGCTTGCACTTTCTTCAGGTGCAGGTGCAGGTAGCCAACACTCGGTCGGTTATGGTGTTTTAGGTGGTGTGATTAGCTCAACCTTGTTAGGGATCTTCTTTATTCCTGTATTCTATGTCTGGATTAGAAGTATCTTTAAATACAAACCAAAACAACAAAATAATCAGGAGCATGTATCGTGATGCAAAACTTATGGTCGCATACAGGCCGTGGTATTGCGGTTTCTGCCCTCGCGCTTGCTTTGACAGCCTGTCAAAGTATGCGTGGGCCAGAGCCCGTCGCTCAGACAAGTATTCCAAGCAGCTATACTGCTGCTGCATCGGGTACTTCAGTGGCTGAACAAGGTTATAAAGATTTCTTTGCCGATCAACGCTTATTACAAGTCTTGGATATGGCATTGAACAATAACCGTGATTTACGCACAGCGACGCTGAATATCCAACGTGCCCAACAAGCCTATCAAATTACCGAAAACAACCAGTTACCTACCATTGGTGCTAGCGGTGGCGTACTGCGTCAAGATCAAGGTACTGCTTTAGGCACACACACACGCTATAACGTTGGTTTAGGTGTAACTGCCTACGAACTAGATTTTTGGGGTCGTGTACGCAGCTTAAAAGACAATGCATTAGATAACTTCTTGGCAACTCAAAGCTCGCGTGATGCCACACAAATTGCCTTGATTGGTCAGGTGGCGCAAGCATGGCTCAACTATTCTTTTGCCAATGCCAATTTAAAACTGGCAGACCAAACCTTAAAAACACAGCTTGAGTCTTATAACCTCAACAAAAAGCGTTTTGATGTCGGCATTGATAGTGAATTACCTGTCCGTCAGGCACAAATTTCAGTTGAAACTGCACGTAATGATGTCGCCAACTACAAAACCCAAGTCGCGCAAGCACAAAACTTGCTGAACTTGTTGGTGGGCGAACAAGTTCCAAGTGCGTTATTGCCAACGCAACGTGTGACGCGCATTACCAAAACTACCGCAATTGACGCTGGTTTACCAAGTGACTTGCTGAATAACCGTCCTGATATTCGTACTGCAGAGTATCGACTATCGGCTGCGGGTGCCAATATTGGTGCAGCAAAAGCACGTTTATTCCCAAGCATTAGCCTCACGGGCAATGCAGGCTATGCATCAACTGACTTGAGTGATTTGTTTAAATCAGGCAGTTTTGTTTGGGCAGTGGGCCCGAGCATCGACTTGCCAATTTTTGATTGGGGCACACGCCAAGCCAACATCAAAATTTCAGAAACGGATCAACAAATTGCTTTGGCTGACTATGAAAAATCAATTCAGTCTGCATTCCGTGAAGTGAATGATGCTTTGGCAGTTCGTCAAAATATTGGTGATCGTTTAGCGGCACAAAAACGCTTGGTTGATGCGACCAATACCACTTATAAATTATCTAATGCACGCTTCCGCGCAGGCATTGACAACTATTTAACCGTGTTGGATGCACAGCGTACGTCTTATGCAGCAGAACAAGGTTTATTGTTGTTGGAACAAGCCAATTTGAACAATCAGGTGGAGTTGTATAAATCTTTGGGTGGCGGTGTGAAAGCCAACACTTCAGATGCTACTTTGCAACCTGCATCATCGGCAGAACGTAAAGCGCAATAAGCCTTTGCGTCTACCTTAAATTTGCTGCTTAACAGCTCAATACATACAGACACATACAGACTAAATCAGCTCACTTCGGTGGGCTTTTTTATTGCTTTTTGCCAGTACATTTCATATCTTCAATACGTCTTGTTTTTAAATATTAGAATCTTATGTTGCTCAGTAATCTTGAATCTGTACCAGGTCATCGTATTTCACGGCAAATTGATGTGGTCTATGGCAGCACCGTACGCAGTAAGCATGTGGGGCGTGACTTCTTGGCAGGACTCAAAAATATTGTCGGTGGTGAATTAACGGCTTATACCGAATTACTAGAAGAATCACGCCAAGAAGCGATGGATCGTATGATTGCTAAAGCACGTGGTTTAGGTGCCAATGCTATTGTTGGGATTCGCTTTTCTACCTCGAACATTGCCCAAGGTGCTTCGGAATTATTTGTTTACGGTACAGCAGTGGTGGTCGAGGCAGATATTCCTAAACTTCCAGACCCATTTCCAGCATCACACTAAAGTAAAGATTATTGGACAGGAATAACATCACATGGATAATTTAATTCTGCAAATTGTTGTCTTTGCGATTTTATTTGCTGTAGGCTTTGGTTTTGGGCGACGCAACGAACGCAAGCATTTCAAATATTTAGCCGAGCAAGAACTGCGTTTAAGCTATATTCAGATTGATAATAACCGCTTCCAGACCAGTCCCAATTTTGGGCAATTGATACATAGTAATGTGGTCATTTCTCACGATTATTTTAAGTTTGTGATTGCCAATATTCAGAACTTCTTTGGCGGGCGTTTGACCAGTTATGAAAGTATTGTCGAGCGGGCGCGTCGTGAAGCCATCGTCCGTTTAAAATTAGAAGCTGAAAAAATGGGCGCAAATCATATTATGGGGCTGCGTTTAAGCACCACAGAATTGGGGATGCAAGGCGGCATGGTCGAAGTCTTTGCTTATGGAACGGCGGTTCAAAATAGCGTTAGTCAATTCTCTGCAAAACGCTGAGTACATCTTTCAGCGTTTGTAAAGAATTTAGTATAAATACTGATCTCGATAAGGCTGAGGAATTTGATATTGCCGACCATCAAATTTTAAAGTGAAACGCTGTTGAGTAGACACTCGTTTAGTTTCTTTGCAATTTTCTAAATCGCCCGACATTTCATAATGTTGAATACGATCACGTAATTGCATATCAAAATATTGTCGAGTTGTATTTCGCAAGATCATTAAAATAGCTTTGCTTTCTATTACTTTGGCATTACAACGTGTATCGGTTTCTGCCTGATAGCGCGCTACGATTAAGCCGTTTAAAATTTTCTTGTTATGTTGTAAATCATATAAATCGAGTACTTGCGCCGAAAAAGGATTGGCACTTGAACGTCCTGCATAATTCCTTCTTAAACCAATTGCCCTTAAGCTTTCAGAAACTTGATACGGCGCCAAATCTAAATGGATAGAACGCAGTTCAATTGCATCTGAAGGCAAAAGCTCTTTCACGTGATAGATTGAATGAAGCTTTTGCGTTTTACTATTTACGGTTAAAAAAGTCAGCTGATAATCATCTACAGGTTGATCATCTTTTGTCTGAGTTTCAGCATAAGCAATTAAAGTTTGTTCAGTAACATTGGGGAAATCTGCACAAGCCAAAAAGTCCTCATTCACTGTGGTTGTATTTGTGTGCTGTCGTAAAATCTTTTCAATATATTCAGGTTGTTTACACAACGAATCATCGTTTGTTTGTAATTTGGCAAATGTCGTTTGAGTCATCCCTAAGAAAGCGAAAAGCCACGCGCTGATAAAAAAAAACCTTTCATTATTAAACGCATGGCTCATCCTTCTTTTTGTTTTTATTATTTTATTTTGAAGTCACTTTGATTAAAAATTACTTCACTTTGGTTTTACGAATCATTTTATATAAAGTACTTGGCGATAAACGCGACACCAACACGCCCAGTTTTTCTTTAGCGCCCCCGACCACGATATATTCATCGCCTGCCATGAGTGCTTTAACTGTATTTTTAGCAAAAACATCGGCATCTAAACCATTTTCAATGGCTTCATCTTGATGTCCTTGTGGTTTGCCTTCACCATTCAACGCATTAAAAGACACCTTGGTATTCACAAATCCTGGGAAAACAACTGAAACCTGTACGCCCTGCTCCGCTACTTCGGCACGCAAACTATTCGCCCACATGTGAATGGCACTTTTCGCTGCAGAATATGACGCGCGATATTGCGTACCCAATAATGCTGCAACACTAGATACAAAAATAATGCGACCATGTTTTTGCTGTAAAAAGGTCGGCAAGACAGTTTTGGTCAGAAAGACCTGAGAGAAATAATCCACTTCCATAATGGTGCGTTCAGTCTGCATAGTGGTATCGGCAATTAAAGCGCGCTGACTTAAACCTGCATTATTAATTAGCCAGTCAATGCGTCCTTTACGTGCCAAAACTTGTTCATACGCATGTAACACCTGACTTTCATTGGTAATATCTGCACATACAGAAAGATGACGTTCAGGATTCAGCAAACTCACGCGTACTTTTTCAAGTTCTTCATAACGACGTGCGGTTAAAATCACTTGTGCACCTTGTAAAGCACACTCTTTTGCCAATGCCTTACCAATGCCAGAAGATGCACCTGTAATCCACACCACTTTATGTTCCAAGTTTTCCCGTTTTGCCATAACCGTTTGTCCGCGTTATTTAAAAATTTAAGTCATCAAAATTTAAGTCTTAGGTTTTGCAGGATGCTGCAAAAACCCAAGAAAATGGTTTAAATATATCTCTGCACTTTCCAAATCGAATTGCGCACCCATTTTTTCTAGGCGTTTATACCCCAGTTGCGTAGTCAAATGAATCACGCCGTTTAAAGTTTTATCGACCACCAAATTAAATTTCAGCATTTTTTTCGGATCACGAATTAAATAACCCACGCCCTGATCAATAATTTGAGTAAACCCTTTAAATGCAGGCGCAATACATGCACTGTTGCCCTGCCGAATTTGCTCAATACAACCCAACGTTTCTTTCATAACAATACTATCGACAGGATAAGTCACAAAACCTTGCCCTTCCTGCTGATACATCATGCTTGCCAGATAATTCACCATAGGCGTTAAGCGTTCATTGCCAAAAAACGACACCGACCATGGCATATATTTTTGCATGGTTTGTATGACTTGCTGAATAATTTTTTCAGATTCACCATCCAGTGAATGACTAGAACGTGACAATTCACCAAAAAGTTGCTCAATAATTTCACAAGAAATATCGGTCAGTACCGCCCCCAAAGCTTTAGATAAACTTTCCGATTCACCTGCATTGAGTTGTTGATGAATGTGTTGAAATCTTTGATATGTTTCTGGTTTTAATTTTAAAGATACAGCATAAGTCATAACTGAACTTGCCTATTTTGACCGTATTGATGTGTTTTCATCTATTTTAAAATCCATTGCTTAAACCCAGTTTAAAACAGTGTTACAGGCAACGGAGAACTTGAAGTTTTTATCATACTTGTCGCCCATCATACGATGAGTTTGCCCAACTGCCAATTGCGATAAGTTTGGCTGAGTTGAATCTCGCTTAGCGGGCAATTTTTTTGCTACAATAGTTGCAATTTTTTATTCACTTTTAACCTGTTCTTACTATGACTGATTCAGCGCAAAATATTGCTACAACCTACGATCCTACCGAGATCGAGAAAAAATGGTACAAGACTTGGGAAGAAAACGGCTACTTTAAGCCGTCTGAAAAAGGCGAATCATTCTGTATCATGATTCCGCCGCCAAACGTCACAGGTAGCTTGCACATGGGTCATGGTTTTAACAACGCCATTATGGATGCCCTCACGCGCTTTAACCGTATGTCGGGTAAAAATACTTTATGGCAACCGGGTACAGACCACGCGGGTATTGCCACACAAATGGTAGTAGAGCGTCAATTGGGCGCGCAAAATATCAGCCGCCATGACTTAGGTCGTGAAAAATTCATCGAAAAAGTCTGGGAATGGAAAGCACAATCTGGCGGTAACATTACCCGTCAAATCCGCCGTTTAGGTTCTTCGGTAGATTGGTCACGTGAACGCTTCACTATGGACGAAGGCTTATCGAATGCGGTGAAAGAAGTTTTCGTGAAATTACACGAAGAAGGTTTAATTTACCGCGGCAAACGCCTTGTAAACTGGGATCCAAAATTACAAACTGCCCTTTCTGACTTAGAAGTTGAGTCGGATAAAGAAGAACAAGGTTCATTGTGGCACTTCAAATATTTCTTTGAAGATAAATCACTACGCACTCACGATGGTAAAGATCACATTGTAGTGGCAACCACTCGTCCTGAAACATTGCTGGGTGATACTGCGGTTGCGGTTGCCCTTGATGATGAGCGTTACTCGCACCTTGTTGGTCAAAACATCATCCTCCCAATTACAGGTCGTGCCGTTCCAATCGTAAAAGATGAGTATGTCGATAAAGAATTCGGTACAGGTTGTGTAAAAATTACCCCTGCACACGACTTCAATGACTATGAAGTGGGTAAACGCTGCGAATTGCCAATCATCAATATCTTCAACAAAAATGCTGAAGTATTGGCTGAGTTTGAATATATTGCGAAAGCAGGCGAACAAATTTCTAAAACCATTCCTGCACCTGCAGACTACATTGGTTTAGAGCGTTTTGAAGCACGTAAAAAATTAGTTGAACAAGCGAAAAGCGAAGGTTGGTTAGATCAAATCCAACCGTACACCTTGAAACCACCTCGCGGTGACCGTTCGGGCGTAATTGTTGAGCCATTATTGACTGACCAATGGTATGTGAAAATTGCACCGTTAGCGCAACCTGCAATTGAAGCGGTGCAAGATGGTCGCATCAAGTTCGTGCCTGAGCAATACAGCAATATGTATATGGCGTGGATGAACAACATTCAAGACTGGTGTATCTCGCGTCAATTGTGGTGGGGTCACCGTATTCCTGCTTGGTACGATGCTGAAGGCAATGTTTATGTAGGTCGTAACGAAGAAGAAGTTCGTACGAAAAATAATATCCCTGCCGATGTTCAATTAAACCAAGACGAAGACGTACTGGATACATGGTTCTCCTCTGCACTTTGGACATTCTCGACCTTAGGTTGGACGGGTGATGCCAAGAAAGATGCAGAAAACTACTTCTTAAATACCTTCCACTCCACTGATGTATTGGTGACAGGTTTTGACATCATCTTCTTCTGGGTGGCGCGTATGATCATGATGACCATGCACTTCATGAAGAATGAAGATGGCACGCCACAAGTACCGTTCAAAACAGTTTACGTTCACGGTTTGGTACGTGACAGCGAAGGTCAAAAAATGTCGAAGTCTAAGGGCAACGTGCTTGACCCATTAGACTTGATTGACGGTGTAGATCTTGAAACTTTAGTACAGAAACGTACGACGGGTTTGATGAACCCGAAACAAGCAGCGAAAATTGAAAAATCGACCCGCAAAGAATTCCCAGAAGGGATTCAGGCTTATGGCACAGACGCGGTTCGTTTTACCTTCTGCGCATTGGCAAATAC
The DNA here is from genome assembly GCF_013418635.1 of Acinetobacter sp. YH12131. Lineage (NCBI taxonomy): Bacteria > Pseudomonadati > Pseudomonadota > Gammaproteobacteria > Moraxellales > Moraxellaceae > Acinetobacter > Acinetobacter sp. YH12131. The sequence goes on along the minus strand of NZ_VPBQ01000001.1, from coordinate 61,694 downwards.
AGGTCGTGACATCAAGTTTGATATGAAACGTGTGGAAGGTTATCGTAACTTTGCCAACAAAATTTGGAATGCTACCCGTTTTGTATTGATGAATGTTGAAGGTCAAACGGTTGGTCAAGAGGCACGTCAAGACCTTTGGGAATTGCCTGAACAGTGGATTGTGAGCCGTTTACAAAAGGCAGAGCAAGCTGTTCATCAAGCGTTTGCAACTTACCGTTTAGACTTGGCTGCGCAAGCGATTTATGACTTTATTTGGAATGAATACTGCGACTGGTATGTAGAGCTAACCAAACCTGTTCTGAATGATGAGTCTGTTTCTGAAGAACGCAAAGCCGAAGTTCGTCGTGTATTGCTTGCGGTGATGGAAGCTTCTTTACGTCTTGCTCATCCAATCATGCCGTACTTAACTGAAGAAATTTGGCAAACCCTTGCGCCAATGATTGGCTTGGGTGGCGAAACCATTATGTTGGCAAACTACCCTGTTGCAGATGAAGCCAAAATCAACGAACAAGCCGAAGCAGATATGCAATGGCTACAAGGTTTGATTGGTGCGGTGCGTAACATTCGTGGTGAAATGGGTCTAGGTAATGCACGTTTATTGCCTGTACTTTTACAGAACACGACTGAAGCAGAAAAAGCACAAATTTCTCGTATTGAACCGTTGTTTAAAGCATTGGCGAAAGTTGAAAGCATTACCTTCTTGGCAGATGGTGAACAACCACCATTGTCTTCTTCTTCTGTAGTCGGTCACGTGTCTGTATTCGTTCCAATGAAGGGTTTGATTGACCCGAAAGCAGAATTGGGTCGTCTACAAAAAGACTTAGACAAGGTTCAAAAGCAGCATGACCAAATTGCAACTAAACTTGCAAATGAAGGTTTTGTGGCGAAAGCCCCTGCGGCTGTGGTTGAAGGCGAGAAAGTGAAACTTGCTGAATTTGCAGATCAGTTAGCGAAAATTAAAGCGAATATGGAGCAGATTGCAGCGCTTTAATGTGTTGTTAGCTTGATCTAATTTGTGTATAAAGGGCTGATTATTCAGCCCTTTGTTTTTCAATATGAGCCAAGATGACATCAATAAATATAAAATTCTATTTGAAGTTTCCAAGCATGAATATCAACTAGAGATCGATAGAAGTAAATCACTGGATGATAAAGCAATTAAATATTCAACAATGGTTGGTATTGTGATAGTTGCCTACTCAGCAGCACTAACCAAGTTAGAAACTTTTACTGCTTATGCTTGCACTTCATTAACTAAATGGATTTTATATATTTTATGTGTAATCTTGTTTATAGCAATTCTAAGCTGTTGGTATAAAATTGCAAAAGTACTTAGTCTTTCTGCACTAGAAAAAGTTCCGTTGGATGACACCAATTTAATTAACACTTTTATGGATAATGACGAAAGAACATGCCTGTGGTATATGGGAGAAATTTATCAGGATTTAATTTCTCGAAATGCCCAAATGCTTGAAGACAAAGTTATTGCTTTAGAAAAAGCTTATTCAGAGATTAATTGTGCAGCAGCTATTTTTAGCATATTATGTCTATATCTATTAATTTTATGGTTAACGGGAGAATGCAATGTCCAGACATACACAGAACTCTCAAAACTCTACATCAAGAAATAATCAAAATACTTTAACAACCCTAACAGCTTCTAGCCGTCCTAGACCTACATGGGTTAAAGATTCTGTTAATTTACCGTCAAATTACAGAGTAACTACGGAAAGTGCTGATCCCCGTGTAGATTTTGAATCAAGCAATCGTCGATAATTTTCAAAATACCTCTTTAATAAAAGAGGTATTTTTCAATTCAGAACACACCTGCCACAAATCCTCCAACACCACATCCACCCTTCCCAACACATCAGAATTCCAATACTGCACGACAGTTAAGCCCAAAGTCTCTAAAAACTGAGTGCGCTCGACATCATAAGCCTGACCATTTTCCGTATTGTGCTGACCGCCATTCAACTCAATGACCAAGCCAATCTCATGACAGTAAAAATCTACAATATACGGTTCAATCATCTACGGACGTCTAAATTTGAGCACCATAAAGCGTTTGCACTAAGTAGTTGCCACAGCAAATTTTCAGCATCCGTAGCAGCATGACGCATAGATTTGGCAAATTGTAATAGTTGTGAATTCATCTTCTGATTCATTATTTTTGTATTTATAGTTTTTAGGCAATATAACAAATTTCTATGTTTCTAAACCACTAAAATAATTGCAGTTCTTTACTCAAAACCACTATTTTACCCACTCAATTTAAGCATAGTATCAAGCATCAAAATAACAAAATAGACAATCTATGGATTGGTTCACCATCTTCATTCACGACACCACATGGACATTTGTTGCAGAATTAATGATTCGTGCTGCACTCATGTTTGGCATGATTATTCTATTTTTACGCCTCACAGGAAAACGCGGAGTACGCCAGCTTTCTATTTTTGAATTGGCCATTATTTTATCGCTCGGTTCTATTGCGGGCGACCCTATGTTCACTGAAGATTTACCCTTGGTACATGCCTTGGTGGTGATGACAGTGGTGATTGGGATGTATCGCCTGACCACATGGCTCATGATGAAATACCAACCCTTTGAAGATTTGATTGAAGGTAAATCGCTATATATTGTAGAAGATGGTGAATTGGTCTTAGAAAAAATTAAGTACGGTAAAATGTCGCATGATGAATTCTTTGCCGAAATGCGCCAACAAGGCGTGGAGCATTTAGGGCAAGTACGTGTTGGCTTACTAGAAAGTGATGGAAAATTCAGCATGTTGTTTTTTCATGGCGGTGCCACACGCTATGGTTTACCCTTATTCCCTAAAGCTTACCAACCCGTGAACCGCACAACTCCAAACACGTATTATGCCTGCATGTATTGTGGGCATGTCCGTTTACTTGAACACGCCAATGAAGTCTGTCCGCGTTGTAATCACCAACAATGGACACTGGCAATCAATACTGCATATCGCAGCTAGAATATGTTGATTTTAGCTGCAACACACCTCTATGCGACTTAAATTGTCGCAGGATTGTCATAATTTAACGTTATACTGCCTGCGCTGCCGAAGAGAAGCACTGAAAGCGCAAATAATAATTTTTGAAAATACAAAAACGAGGTCGGTATTGGCTTTAATGTGGATACCTTTTATACTCCAGCGACTCTTTAAAGGTCGCTTTTATTTTTTCCACGCAATGACTTTTTAACGTGGTTTAGGTCTGTCATCCTGTCTTGATGATCTACCTTGTTATTCAAGTGCTGATGATTGAACGCTTTTCGCAAGCTTTGCCCATTTCCAGATCAGTACAAAGCATAGAATCGCAACAATACAAATCAACAGTAAATAATTCGCGTAGCCTAAAGCATCGCCTAAGATTCCACTCAGGGTATAAAGTACCCCGCTCACAGTCGCCATAATCGCAACCTGAAATGTAAAATCAGTCCCTGCATATTGTTTACGACTGTACTGCATAATCAAGGTTAGCATCACTACAAGTAACATGGCAGAGCAAAAATCTTCCGCAGCATTAATGCTATAAATCAGCCAGTGTGCCACATCAACTTGCTGTTCATACAATTCAGCCAAATAAGCATAGGCCACTAAACTCAAAATTTTAAGCACAGAAAAAATGATGAGGGCATGCGCTCTAGACCACCATTTCAGCATCAACCCTGCGATGCCTGCACCCAACAAAGCGGCCATTGCTCCCAACATGGTCACATAAATGCCAATTTGAGAAAAGCTTAAGCCTAAATCTACCATTAAAGGTTTTAATAAAGGGCCAGCCAAACCATCGGCAATTTTAAAGCTGAGTAACACCCATAGCCATGCGTACAGTACAGGCGTTTCCACAAAATAGCGCAGATATTCACGAATCGCAGCAAGACGTGCGTGAAATGACATTTTACTTTGAGCTTGAACAAGCACTTGTTTAGCAGCATGTTGTGGCTCTTTAAACATTAAAATTGGCAAGGTATTTAAAAACACCAATCCCGCTAAAATTAAGAAAGTTTTTTGCCAATCTAGCCAATCCAATGCCCACAGAATTGCACCACCACCCACAATAAAGCCCAGTCGTGAACCAACCACCTGAAAGGTATTACCCCAATGTTGCTGTTTGGCTTGTAAAATATTGACCGCCAAACCATCGGTGGCAATATCTTGGGTTGCACCGACCAAGTTCATACCGAGCAAAGCCACAAAAAACACCCACAAATATATAGGATGATTTAAGGACTCAATCGGTAAAAAGGACAGCCCAATCAGCACCAAAACACTCAGCCACTGGCACGGCAAAATCCAGCTACGATAATGCCCAAAATATGAATGTCCAAAGCGATCCACCAAAGGTGCCCAAAACACTTTGATTGACCATGGCAGCATTAACAAACCGAAACCGCCAATATGTGCCAAAGACACACCTTGCGCACGTAAAATCACAGGCAAGGCATGGGTCATAAAACCAACAGGCAAGCCCTGCGCCCAATACAGAGAAAATAACAACAAATAAGTTTGGCGCAAATTGGGCATAGCATCTCAATTTAGATATGGGCAAAAGATCAAAAAAACGCAGTACTACACTAAAATTTTGAATAATGGATTGTTATTTTTCATCACTTTCACATTCAGATTTCGACTATTTTGCCAATGAATCAGACAAAGCGAAAGTCTAATATCTTGAATAGATTTAGATTCATGCGTCATGATATTGGGTATTTATTGTTGTTAATCACGCACGTCAGGATGACATCGCATTCATGAAAATCACCAATCCTTTTGCACGCAGTGCACGGCAATTTCCACAGTTACCCGACCAAGTTCCACAACGTGGAACAGCCAGCAGTCGTGCTTTATTTAAAAATATTTTTTTGGCGCAAGGCTGGCAAATGGTGGGCGAATTTCCCAACTTGCCCAAAGCAGTTGCTATTATCTCACCGCATACGTCAAATATTGATGCGTGGCATGGTTTTACCGCCCTACTCGGTTTAGGTATTCAAATTACTATTTTTGGTAAGCATACTTTATTTGAAACCCCACTCAAGCCACTTTTAAACTGGATTGGGGTAATTCCTGTGGTGCGCCATTCTCCTCAAGGACATACCCAAGATATTATTGAGATTGTACGAAAAAAAGAAAAAATCTGGATTGGTATGGCGCCCGAAGGCACACGTAAACAAGCCGAAAATATCCGCAGTGGCTTTTACCATATTGCCTACGGCGCCAATATCCCAATTGTGATGTTCTCTTTTGATTATGCACACAAAACCATTCATATTTTGGGCGTGTTTCATCCTACGGGCGATTATGCTCAAGATTTAGATGCAATTTATACGCAATATCACGGCAAGTTTTCGGCTAAAAATCCACATTGGTTGGCAAAACCGTTACAAAAGCTTTTGAAAAAGGGCTAGTCAAAGTTTCTATTTTTTGTTCAGATGGGCGCAATATTCTTTGATCTAAATTTAGATTTGATATGCAACTGATTCGTTATTCTTTAGTGGGCGTACTAGCTCTAACTTTGGCTGGCTGCGACAAAACAACAAAAACACCGCCAAGCACCACACCTATCCAAGCACGTGAACCTGTAATTGCACTGGCGCTGGGTGGCGGTGGTGCTAAAGGTTTTGCACATATTGGCGTCATTAAAGTTTTAGAGTCTCACGGGATTAAACCAAAAATTGTCACAGGCACCAGTGCAGGCAGCTTTGTCGGCAGTTTATACGCCAGTGGTAAAAGTCCTTATCAGCTCCAACATATTGCCCTAACCTTTAAAGAATCCGACATTCGTGATTTAACCTTAAACCGTCAGGGTTTTATTGCAGGTCAAAAGTTACAAGACTTTGTCAATCAACACGTAGCCAATAAACCGATTGAAAAATTTCCAATTCGTTTTGCTGCCGTTGCCACACGTTTAGATAATGGACGTAAAGCCGACTTTATTAAAGGCAATGCTGGTCAAGCCGTACGTGCCTCTTGCAGTATTCCGAATGTTTTTGTACCTGCCACCATTGGCGGAACACAATATGTGGATGGCGGCTTGGTCAGCCCAATTCCCGTACAGACGGCTAAAGCGATGGGTGCCGACTTAGTCATTGCAGTGGATATTTCTGCACGTCCGACAGGCAATCAACCTGTCAGCATGTGGGGCTTACTCGATCAAACTTTAAATATTATGGGACAGCAAAGTATCAATCAGGAATTGGCGCAGGCCAATATTGTGATTCAACCTAAAGTTGGACATATTGGTACTCTAGATTTAAAAGCCAGTAACCAAACCATTTTAGAAGGTGAAAAAGCCGCACAATTACAGGTCAAAGCAATTCTGCAAGCCATCAATAACTTTAAAAAATCACCTGCCGCGCTGAAACCTGCACCGCGTCCGAAATTTTAGGATTCAGTGATTTTTTTAATATTCATAAACTTATTGATCTGTTAAAGTGATGAGAGCGCATCTTTTTAAGTCGATGCGTTTCTCTAAGCAATTAGAATTAACCAATCGTAAAAAATACGCGAGTAGATGTATGGAATTCGTTCTTGAACCTTGGCACTGGTTTGTACTAGGCGTTCTGTTAATGCTTTCAGAACTGGTCTTGCCTGCGTTTGCCGCTTTATGGTTTGGCATTGGGGCAGTCATGGTCGGTATTTTATACTGGATGTTCCCCATGATGGGTACCACTACCCAATTGGTGATGTGGATTATCTTGTCGGTACTGTGTACCTTGGCGTGGTTTAAATTTATCAAACCCTTATCTACCGATAAAACCAAAGCAGGCTTGTCACGCGAAGCCACTATTGGACAAATTGGCATGGTTATTCAAACCAACTTGGAACATGATCAAATTAAAGTCCGTTTCCCGATGCCCGTACTTGGTTCAGACGAATGGAACTGCCGCACCACAAGCCCTGTGCAAGTGGGAGATCGTATTCGCGTGATTGATATTTTGGGTAATGATTTGGTGGTGCAGCCGCATCACAGCGCACATGACAACGAAAAAGTGAGAAATTAAAATGTCTGGTGGATCTATTATTGTTTTAGCGATTTTAGCCTTTGTTGGAATTACCATTTTTAAAGGCGTGCGAATTGTTCCGCAAGGTTATAAGTGGATTGTGCAACGTCTGGGTAAATACCACACCACGCTTGCACCGGGACTTAACTTCGTCATTCCTTATGTCGATGAAGTGGCCTATAAAGTCACCACCAAAGATATTGTATTAGATATTCCATCTCAGGAAGTTATTACCCGTGACAACGCAGTTCTACTCATGAATGCGGTTGCGTACATAAACCTCACGACTCCTGAAAAAGCAGTGTATGGCATTGAAAACTATACTTGGGCGATTCAAAACCTTGTTCAAACCTCATTGCGCTCTATTGTGGGTGAAATGGATTTGGATGATGCCTTGTCTTCACGTGATCACATCAAAGCCAAACTCAAAGCAGCCATTTCTGATGATATTTCAGACTGGGGAATTACCCTTAAAACTGTAGAAATTCAGGATATTAAACCATCGCATACCATGCAGGCAGCTATGGAAGAACAAGCTGCAGCAGAACGTCAGCGTCGTGCTACCGTAACCAAAGCCGATGGTGAAAAACAAGCGGCTATTTTAGAAGCCGATGGTCGTTTGGAAGCTTCACGTCGTGATGCAGAAGCGCAAGTTGTATTGGCAGAATCTTCTCAACGTGCTATTGAAATGGTTAGCTCTGCGGTGGGTGATAAAGAAATTCCTGTGGCGTACTTATTGGGTGAGCAATATGTAAAAGCCATGCAAGATATGGCGAAATCCAACAATGCCAAAACTGTGGTCTTACCTGCAGATGTCCTGAATACCATTCGTGGTGTTATGGGTCGCAATAATCCATAAGCAAATCAGATAAACATCAAGATGATAGGCAGCTTTCAAGCTGCCTATTTTATGCCCATTCAGAAAAAAATCTGAAATATTTTTTAATGTATGGTTAAATTTCGCGTTTCTTGATGAAATCAGCACCGCAGATGAGATGTCTGCACTCACAAAATTGAGTGACTCACGTCTAGCAGCAGTCTGTATTTTAATCGACTGTCCAAAACCCAAATGGATACTGTATGAGCGCACTCAACCCCACCATTATTACTTTCCTGTTTTATATTGTCGCCATGATTGTCATTGGTTTATTGGCTTATCGCGCGACTCGAAATTTCTCGGACTACATTTTAGGTGGTCGTCGTCTTGGCAGTTTTGTCACTGCACTTTCTGCAGGCGCATCCGATATGAGTGGCTGGTTGCTGATGGGCTTACCCGGTGCCATTTATCTTTCAGGTTTGTCTGAAATGTGGATTGCCGTTGGTCTGATTATTGGCGCATGGCTAAACTGGCTTTTGGTGGCAGGTCGTTTACGAGTACACACCGAAGTACAGCACAATGCACTGACTTTGCCTGATTATTTTTCTAACCGTTTTAATGATCAAAGAAAAATTTTAAGGATTGTATCTGCCTGCGTAATTCTAATTTTCTTTGCGATTTATTGTGCTTCGGGCATGGTTGCAGGTGCGCGCTTATTTGAAAGTATGTTTGATCTGCCTTATAGCACTGCATTGTGGATTAGTGCTATTGCCACCATCAGCTATGTGTTTATTGGTGGTTTCTTGGCAGTCAGCTGGACGGACACCATTCAGGCTGGCTTGATGATTTTTGCGCTCTTGCTGACCCCTATCATTACCCTACTCAGCTTTTCTGACCTAAGCCAAGTCACACTTGCTTTAGAAGCGGCTCGTCCGCAGGCGCTGAATTTAGTCGGAGATTTAAGCTGGGTCGCGATCATTTCCCTCATGGCATGGGGCTTAGGCTATTTTGGACAGCCACATATTTTAGTGCGTTTTATGGCAGTTGATTCAGTCAAGTCTATTCCGAATGCACGTCGTATTGGCATGACATGGATGACCTTATGTTTAGGCGGTGCGGTGGCTGCGGGCTTTTTTGGTATCGCCTACTTCCAACAACATCCTGAACTGGCAGGTGTGGTCAATGCCAACCCTGAAACAGTATTTATGGAACTTACCAAAATTCTGTTTAACCCGTGGGTAGCAGGTGTGGTACTGGCGGCAATTTTAGCTGCTGTGATGAGTACCCTAAGCTGTCAACTTTTGGTCTGCTCAAGTACTTTAACTGAAGATTTTTACAAATCTTTCTTACGCAAAAATGCTTCACAAAATGAATTGGTCTGGGTCGGACGTGGCATGGTTCTCATGATTGCACTGCTTGCTATTTGTATGGCGGGTAATCCTGAATCGAAAGTCTTGGGATTGGTTTCTTATGCTTGGGCAGGCTTCGGTGCAGCATTTGGCCCACTGATTATTCTGTCTTTATTCTGGAAACGCATGACTTTAAACGGTGCATTGGCGGGGATGGTTGTCGGCGCACTTATGGTTATTCTCTGGAAAAACCTTTGGGCAGATACGGGTATTTATGAAATTATTCCAGGCTTTGTGTGTTCTTGGATTGCGATTGTCGTGGTGAGTTTATTGGGTAAAGCGCCAAGTCATGAAGTGACAGACCGTTTTGAACAGGCCGATCAGCAATATAAAGAATCGCACTAAGCTGTAGATTGATCTGCATAGAGATAAAAAAGCAATTAAAAAAACCAGTGCCTTGAATTGCACTGGTTTTTTTATGTCTAAAATTAGTTTTGGTGCACTCAATTCAAGTCAATGAATCGGTGGTTTTTTCTTTCTCTGCTGCGGCTTTTTTTCTTGCCTTACTAAACCGTTTGGCAGGCCAAACCATCATAAAACGTGCACCGCCCAAGTTCGGACTCTGATCGACTTCAACCTTCCCACCAAACCAATAAGCAATGCGGCTCACAATAGGTAATCCTAAACCGTAACCACCTGAAGCGCGGGTACGGCTGTCATCCAAACGGGCAAAGACTTCAAATACACGTGCACGGTCTTGTTCAGGAATCCCTGGCCCATCATCTTCCACACAAACATAGGCCATGCCTTGCTCGTTAATGCCGCCACTGATCAAAATTTTATGCTCACAGTAACGGACTGCATTGCCCACCAAATTCTGTACCACACGGTGCAGGTAACGGCGTTCAGCTTCCACTTCCAACGTTACAGGTGGTGCAAGCAACTGAATATCTTTTTGAGTTTTCAGCGCTTCGGTTTCCGTAACCACCTGCTCTAGCACTTCAACCAAAACAATTTTTTCAATCTCTAAAGATGGCATGCCCTGTTCAAGCTTGGCATAGGTCAGGATCTCATCAATCAAGGTGTTTAAAGCCTCGATATCTTTATCAATCATTTCGACTTGCTGTAAGCGGTATTCATAATCATCTTCTTCTGCCAGCATTTCCATACCAAAACGGATACGTGCCACAGGCGTGCGCAGCTCATGCGAAACAGCACGCATCAGTTCACGCTGCGCCTCAATCAAACGCTGAATATGGTCGGACATGCTGTTATAGCTCGATGCTAAACTTGCCATTTCATCTGTGCCATCTACAGGCAAACGCATGTTTAAATCGCCCGATTTGGTACGGTCTAAGGCATAGTTCACTTGGCGAATTTTACGCTGCATAGGCAAGATCAGACCGTAAACCCCTAAACTCAACATAAACATACTGAGCAAGGTAATGCCTGCTGCCAACTGGAATGGCATCCAGTCAAATAACGGTACAGGCCCTAAAACCAAAACTTCTGAGGGGGAGTTTGGCATCGGTGACACAATCGAGATGGTTGTACCACGCATGCTGACACTGTCTTTATACAGCAGCACGCTCTGGTCCTGACGCAAACGGCTAATCTGCTCAGGGTCGAGGTTAATGTCTCGGATATCGGCAATTTCAATGGGATAATAGAAGTGCTTTTTAATTTTTTCCAGATATTCGCGCTCTTGACCTGGATAAAAGCTCAGGTAGTCCAGCACAAAAATCGGCAGCGCTCTCATCTGCCGCTCCCTAATTTTATGCACCTTAATGTAGAGAAAATGCTTGGGATCATCTTTCATGCCCAAAATAATATAGGCAATCATATTTTCGGCATTAAAGCGCACAGCGGCTTTACGTTCTTTAATCCGTCGAAGCTCTGTGCGCGACAAATCTACTTTGTCTGCCTGCACATAATACATGGGCAATTCTAGCAAATCCGATGCATCAGAAATCCAGTCTTTCTTTTGCTGTTCGTTTTGTTGTCGTGCAATCCCTTCACTAATAATATAAGCCATACCATCAGTTAAAGACTCACGATATTCTTGCGCACGCTGATAGTTGATGATTTGCACCAATAAGTAAGCCAAAATGGCAACTACCGCAACTAAGATCACCAATCCTGCATAGATGCGCAAGAATATACTGTGTTTAAGCACAAAACCCGTCCTATGTGACTTATTTTATATTTGAGTCGGTATTAAACTCAGAAAAAAGCGTATTACATGCCGTTGGTTTCTTTAACGAACAAATAACCTTTACTGCGTACCGTTTTAATACGTTTTGGATTTTCAGGATCATCGCCAATTTTTGGACGAATACGCGAAATACGCACATCAATTGAACGGTCTTGACCATCATATTCAATGCCGCGCAGACGCTCAAAAATATCTTCACGAGATAAAATACGCCCTGCATTCGAAGCCAATAACCATAATAAGTCATATTCTGCGCTGGTGAAATCAACCAATTCACCATTTAAAGTCACAGAACGGCCACCGTTATCAATCACTAAATCATCAAATTCAATGCGCTGTGCGACTTCATCTTCAGTCACATTGTCGGTACGGCGTAATAAAGCACGAATACGCGCCAACAATACGCGCGGCTGCACAGGTTTTGCAACATAGTCATCGGCACCCATTTCCAAACCTAGCACCTGATCCATATCTTCGGTACGTGCAGTCAACATCAAAATCGGTTGGTGATAATGTGGACGAACTTCACGGCAAATAGTTAAACCATCGGCACCTGGTAACATCACATCGAGCACCACAAGATCTGGTTGCTCGGCAATAATACGGCGAATCGCGCGGTTGCCATCTGGTTCTACCCCAACTTCTAAACCATTACGAATTAAGTATTCCTGCGTAAGTCGTGCAAGACGTTCATCATCTTCAACAATTAAAATTTTTGTTAACTTTTCTTCTTGACTCATAGTCTGTCCCTTTATTGGATTCAACCTATCCTTTTAAAATCTGAGAGATAGGGCTTGATATAGTTTGCAATATACACACGTTTACATTGTAAACAAGATACTGTTCACCAAAATGATACATCTGCGTAGTATTTTGTTGTATTTTTATTAAGCATTGAATTTATAGTATTTTTCTAGTTTTAGTGATTTTTGGGCACATTTAAGAAATATTAAGTTACAAAATGGGTATTTTTTGCACTAGATCAAGCCCTTGCTTGATTTAGAAAAATTATCTCCTAACTTTCCAAGTTATCCACAAGGTTATCTATAAGCAGTTTTTCCGAGCTTTGCTATGCTATGCCCTTGTCTGATAAGGCTTATAGCCAATAGGACAAAATTCGGTATTTTTGAGATAAATTTTAATTCAGAAAAAGTCAAAATTTAAAAAAAAGTCAATATTGATCTACCCTCAATTTTCCCGTATCTTGTGTTCAATTCAATTTTAAACCACTAAGTCTTGTGTTTATCCCTCAATCACTGCGGCCTAAGTTTTGCCCAGTTTAATGGTCCATAAACATAACAATAGATGACAATGGAGCTATGCTGACATGAGCGTAATCACCTCAACCCCTGGTCAATTACAAGTGATTAAACGCACTGGTGATGTTGCCGCTTTTGATGCTGAAAAAATTGCAGTTGCAATTGGCAAAGCGTTTTTGGCTGTAGAAGGTCAACAAAGCGCCGATTCAAGCCGCATTCATGATCGGATCGAACAACTGACTGAAATGGTGTTGAACACATTCAACCGCCGTTTACCGTCTGGCGGAACTATTCACATTGAAGAAATTCAAGACCAAGTTGAACTTGCGCTCATGCGTACAGGCGAGCAAAAAGTTGCTCGTGCTTATGTCATCTACCGTGAACAACGCTCAGAAGCGCGTAAGCAAGCAGGTGAAAACCATCACCCAACTTTACAAGTGACTGATGCAAACGGTCAGCTTAAACCACTAGATTTAGGTGCGTTAAAAGCAACCGTGAATAAAGCGGCAGAAGGTTTAGAAGGCATTGATGTAGATGCCATCATTGATGAAACCGTGAAAAACCTCTACAACGGTGTAAAAGAGTCTGACATCTCAACCACCATGATGATGGCGACTCGTACCCGTATTGAGCAAGAGCCGAACTATACTTATGTGACTGCGCGTTTATTGCGTAATGACTTGGTGGCAACAGGGTTAGAATTCTTGGGCTTATCTGTAGACACTCCAGAAGGCGACGCTTTAGAAACCTTCCTGAAAAAAGGTGTAGCACTTGATTTGCTTTCTGCAGACTTGCTTGAGTTTGACCTTGCTAAACTTGCAGCTGCAATTCAGCCTGAGCGCTCAAACCAGTTTACCTATTTAGGTCTGCAAACTTTATTTGACCGTTACTTCATTCACTCAGATGGCGTACGCTTTGAACTTCCACAATTGTTCTTCATGCGTGTGTCAATGGGTCTGGCGCTTAATGAAGATGACCGTGAAGCACGTGCAATCGAGTTCTATAACTTATTGTCTAGCTTCGACTACATGGCTTCTACGCCTACCCTGTTTAACTCAGGTACGCTACGCCCACAGTTATCAAGCTGTTACTTAACTACAATTTCCGATGACCTTTACAACATTTATGGTGCAATGCGTGACAACGCAATGCTGTCTAAATGGGCAGGTGGTTTAGGCAATGACTGGACGCCAGTACGTGCCTTGAACTCATACATCAAAGGAACAAACGGTAAATCTCAAGGTGTTGTTCCGTTCCTTAAAGTTGCTAACGATACAGCTGTTGCGGTCAACCAAGGTGGTAAGCGTAAAGGTGCGGTATGTGCGTACTTAGAAACTTGGCACTTAGACATCGAAGAATTCCTAGAGCTGCGTAAAAACACAGGGGATGACCGTCGTCGTACCCATGATATGAACACAGCCAACTGGGTACCTGACTTGTTCATGCAACGTGTCTTTGAAGATGCAGAATGGACATTGTTTACGCCATCTGAAACACCAGACTTGCACGACTTGACGGGCGAAGCTTTTGCTGAGCGTTATGCGTACTACGAAAGCATTGCCAAAGAAACTAACATGCTGCATAAGAAACTTCGTGCGAAGGACTTATGGCGCAAAATGTTGTCAATGCTGTTTGAAACAGGTCACCCGTGGATCACATTCAAAGACGTATGTAACTTACGTTCACCGCAACAACACGTTGGTGTAGTGCACTCATCTAACTTGTGTACTGAAATTACCCTCAATACTAACCAAGATGAAATCGCGGTATGTAACTTGGGTTCTATCAACCTTGTACAACACGTTCAAGGTGGTGTGTTAGACCGTGAAAAATTAGCACGTACTATTAAAACTGCAGTGCGTATGCTCGACAACGTCATCGACATTAACTACTACGCTGTACCACAAGCACGTAATTCAAACTTGAAACATCGTCCTGTAGGTATGGGCATCATGGGCTTCCAAGATGCGCTTTATGAGATGAACTTGGCTTATGGTTCAGATGCTGCAGTTGAATTTGCCGATGAATCTATGGAAGTAATCAGCTACTACGCGATTCAAACGTCTAGCGACTTGGCGGTTGAGCGTGGTACTTACGAAACATTTAAAGGTTCATTGTGGGATCAAGGCATCTTGCCAATTGACTCTTTAGACATTGTGGCGAAATCACGTCCAGAACGTATGTTTGAAGTAGACCGTACACAGCGTTTGGATTGGGACAGCTTACGTGCCAAAGTTCAAAAAGATGGTATGCGTAACTCAAACGTGATGGCGATTGCTCCGACTGCAACCATTTCAAATATTTGTGGCGTTTCTCAGTCTATTGAGCCGACATTCCAAAACCTATATGTGAAATCGAACTTGTCTGGTGAATTTACAGTAATCAACCCTTACCTCGTTCGTGCATTGAAAGCGCGTGATTTGTGGGATTCTGTAATGGTGAATGACCTGAAACACTTTGAAGGTTCAGTACAAAAAATTTCACGTATTCCTGAAGAATTGAAAGCAATTTTCGCGACAGCGTTTGAAGTTGAGCCACGCTGGATTGTAGATGCAGCATCACGTCGTCAAAAATGGATTGATCAGGCGCAATCGTTGAACTTGTATATTGCAGGTGCAAACGGTAAGAAACTTGACCTGACTTATAAAATGGCATGGTTACGTGGTCTGAAAACGACTTATTACCTACGTGCATTGGGTGCAACGTCTGCAGAGAAATCGACTATTAACACGGGCGCATTGAACGCAGTAAAACCTGCAACAGTGACAGCAGCGCCTGTAGCAACTCCTGCACCAGAAGCGACTGCAGCTGTTGATGAAGATTTTGCTCAAGCAGCGCCAGTGCCAATGGCATGTAGTATTGATAATCCTGATTGTGAGGCTTGTCAGTAAAATAAATAACTAGAAGTCAGAAAACATTATTAGCTACCTACGTGGCAAATAATGTGACTCTAGTAGATGTTTTTACTAGCACATCGCCATGAAAGTAGCTTCTTACAATATAAATGGAGCTATCGTGAGCTTATTAATCATTACATTTTTACTAGCTTTAGCTGATATTTTAAACAGTTGTGCAAATTTAGTAGAAGCAACATCAAGCCTTTTGCTAGCGATTAATATTCTGTTAGAGAATGAGTTAGTAACAAAATTATTGAGTTCAACTTTTAATTTATAAGATTTTTTGGTTGTCTTAAAACTTAGGGCAACCAATCCAGTTGAATAACCAAGGAAATCACCATGCCACACATGACCCACAACTATATGTTAGGACTCGCGGTCTTGCTGGTTTCCTTTGTAGTATTGTTTTACGCACCAATAGCTTACTTTTGGGTACAAGCGGCAAAACAACAGCGAAAGCAAAATAAGTCGTGAGCAAACTGGTCGGAATGTACATTTTTCAGACCAAGATGAGCAAAACTTAATTTTGCTTTCACAAATTAAGCGTATATTAAGACATCTCAGCGTAGCTGGATGTCCATAAAAGATATAAAGCAACGAAGAGAGAATTGATATGTCTATCCTAAGTTGGGACGATTTCGAAGATGATTCGCAAAAACCGGCTGCTCCTGAACACAAGTCTGCGCCCGTCGAGCCGCAAAAAGCGCATGATACGCAGATGGTATCTCATGCAGAGCAACCACAGACGACTGTGGCAGCTGCACAACCCGCTGCAGCCCCTAGAAGTAGAACAACAGATTCAACCGATCCGTTGGCAAGAGCATCTAACGCTCTAGATCAATTGGACGTTGCTCCTGGTCTTGAAGAACTGGAAATGGGTGCATCGCGCGTACAGGTTGATGATAAAGCCATGATCAACTGTCGTGCAGACTTAAACCAGCTTGTACCGTTCAAATACGAGTGGGCATGGCAAAAATATCTAGATGGTTGTGCAAACCACTGGATGCCGCAAGAAGTCAACATGAACCACGACATCGCGTTGTGGAAGTCTGAAAATGGCTTAACTGAAGATGAGCGCACCATTGTAATGCGTTCACTTGGTTTCTTCTCTACCGCAGACTCATTGGTTGCTAACAACTTGGTATTGGCAATTTATCGCCACATTACCAACCCTGAATGCCGCCAGTACATTTTGCGTCAAGCCTTTGAAGAAGCGATTCACACTCACGCTTACCAGTACTGCATCGAATCTTTAGGTATGGATGAAGGCGAAGTCTTCAATATGTACCGCGAAGTACCATCGGTTGCGCGTAAAGCAGCATGGGGCTTGAAGTACACGCAATCTTTAAGTGATCCTACTTTCAAAACAGGTACACCAGAAAACGACCAAATTTTGCTACGCAACTTGATCGCATTCTATTGTGTACTTGAAGGTATTTTCTTCTACTGCGGTTTTAGCCAAATTTTGTCAATGGGTCGTCGTAACAAAATGAATGGTGTTGCAGAGCAATTCCAATACATTTTACGTGATGAATCTATGCACTTGAACTTTGGTATCGACATGATTAACCAAATCAAGATTGAGAACCCACACTTGTGGACGGCAGAATTCCAGCAAGAAGTGATTCAAATGATTCTTGAAGGCACGATGCTTGAAATTGAATATGCGCGTGACACTATGCCACGTGGTGTATTGGGTATGAACGCAGGCATGATGGAAGAATATTTGAAATTCATCTGTAACCGTCGTTTAAGTCAGCTCGGTTTACCTGAACAGTTTGTTGGCGTAAACAACCCGTTCCAATGGATGTCTGAGATGATGGACTTGCGTAAAGAGAAGAACTTCTTTGAAACGCGTGTGACCGATTACCAGACTGGCGGTGCATTGAGCTGGTAATAATTACCGCGGCGTATAACGACACAACTTATGTCATTTGCGACACATCCGTGTCACTCGAAAGCAAAACTTGAATGACAGATGATGTTAAATAAAAAAATAGAGCCTAATGGCTCTATTTTTTATTTACTTTAAAAAATCAAAAAGGATAATATCCAACAGCTTTTGGAGTTAAATCTGTATTATGTTAAATTTAAAAACTCTATAAAATATAAAATTAGTTCTATTGATCAATGAACTAAAATTATATGTAAGTTAAAAATAAATAGAATAAGGGGTTATAAAAATGAATCTTGACTTAAGTAAATGGAGTCTAGTTAAAAATGTTTTTTCTAAAGCACAAAAAGCAAATATGCATGTAAATATTGCGAGTGTTTCTATAGAGGGCATACCTAACATCACCCCAATAGGAACAGTTTTCTTAAATGATGATGGAACAGGCTTTCTATTCGATTCATTCTCTAAACAACTCGCAGAAAATCTCCAAACAAATAACAATATTTGCATCAGTGCTGTAAATTCAAGCAAGCTATTTTGGTTATCTTCATTTATTCAAGGTCAATTTAGTTCTTATCCTGGTGTAAGGCTCTATGGGGAACTTGGGGACTTGAGACCTGCAACACAAGAAGAAAAATTAAAAGTTAATCGACGTATCCAATCTCTAAAATGGACTAAGGGCAGTAAATTAATTTGGTCTGATTTTACAAATGTCAGAGAGTTTAAAATTAAGAGCTACAGATGGATTAGCTACCCTAATATGATGGATCATTTAACATAATAGTGGTCACAATATAGCCACATATTGGCATAAAAACAGCAACTTAAAAAGCCACGCAACGCCCTAAAACCCAATTTTAATCTATAAAAAGCACCACTCAATATGACGACCCTCACCCAAAATTTACTGGCCTTATTACAGTTAGAACAAAAAAAGTGAACATTACTTTATTGGACAAAGCCAAACGCACTTTGGCACGCGTGTATATGGCGGGCAATTACTGGCGCAAAGTATTATGGCTGCAGCAAACTTGACAGCTAAGTCTCTGTATAGCCTGCATGCTTATTTCTCTATACTGGCGATACCACCGCACCTATTCTGTATCACACAGAACTTTTACGTGACAGCCCAAGTTTTAGCACCATACAAGTCACCGCCTTACAGTTTGGACGTCAAATTTATAAAGCCATGTTGTCATATATGCAGCCTGAAGACGGATTGGAGTACCAAACCACTGCGCCTGAATATCCCGCAGCAGAACAACTACAGACAGAACAATGCTATAAACAAAATAAAGAAAGGCGCATCACGCGCCTTTTTTATTCAGGCTGCTCACATTTAAGCTGGAATACGCAACACTTGACCAGGGAAAATGTCATCGGCATTTTTCAATAATGGACGGTTAGCTTCAAAGATTTTGTTGTATTGGTTGGCATCCCCATAAAACTCTTTAGAAATTTTAGATAAGGTATCGCCTGATTTTACTGTGTAGAACTTGCTTTCTGGCTCTGGTGTTGCAACAGTGAGTTGATCATCTACTTGTGCAACGTGGTCAATATTACCTACCGCAAGAACAATTTTTTCACGGTCTGCCTGACTATTTACCTGTCCACGCACCGTAGCTAAGTCTGTCGTTGCGTTATAGCTGACCGATAAACCTGTAATTGGCAAACCTAAGCTTTTTACATGCCCCAAAAGTTTGTTGGCAATTTCTTGTGCAGAAGGTTCTGCCGGTGTGCTTGGTGCAGCTTGTGGCTCTGCAGGTGCTGTGTTTTTCTTACCAATCCCTTTTACAAAATCAAAAAGACCCATGAGGTGCTCCTATTTTCTTTTCTGCTGTTATAAAGCGTCACTCATTTGCATGAGCACGATGTTCTCATTTATTTATAACTAAAAAATAAGCCACTTCGGTTGTGATTAGACATTAGCTTGGTAACAAAATGTAAACTGCATCACATATTCAAAAACAAGCCGTTTTTCATGTTTCATTTTAAAACTCCAGCACATAAAAAAGCCACCTTGCGGTGGCTTTCATTTCAGCAGTGCTGAAATCAACAATTAACCAAGTTTTTTAGTTACGTAGTCAATTGCTGATTGAACTGTTGTGATTTCGTTAGAATCTTCGTCTGGGATTGTGATGTCAAAATCGTTTTCGAAAGACATTACAAGCTCTACTAAGTCTAAAGAGTCAGCACCTAAGTCATCCATAAAAGATGCTTCGTTTTTGATTTCTTCAGCTTTAAGACCAAGTTGTTCTGCAACCGCTTGTTTAACGCGTTGTTCGATATCGCTCACAGGAATTCTCCTCATTGCTTGTGGCGTTTTTAATGCCGTTAGTTTAATTGAATCTATAAAATTTTGAAAGTTTATACTTGAGCTTAGCTCATGTATAAACCACCATTTACGTGTAACACTGTACCAGTGATGTAACCAGCTTTGTCAGAAGCCAAGAAACTCACTGCATTTGCGATATCTTGTGGATCACCTAAACGGTTTAATGCCACTTGCTCACTCATTTTTTTGCGAATTTCTTCACTTAACTGATCTGTCATTTCAGTTGCAATAAAGCCCGGCGCAACCGAGTTTACTGTAATTTGACGACTGCCCATTTCTTTGGCAAGGCTTCGGCTGAATGCTTCAATACCGGCTTTTGCCGCAGAATAGTTGGCTTGTCCTGGGTTCGCAAAATGTGCCACCACAGAACTAATATTAATAATGCGTCCAAAACGTGCTTTGGTCATGCCTTTCAAGACACGTTTAGATAAACGGTAAACTGCCTTTAAGTGAATGTTGAGAATGTCATCCCAATCATCTTCTGACATACGCAGTAACAAATTATCTTTGGTGATACCCGCATTGTTGACCAATACCAAAACTGAACCATAGCTTTGTTCAATGTCAGAAACTAAGGCATCAATGGCAGCACCATCACGAACATCTAAAACTTTACCTGCACCGTTTTCTGCAAAACTTGCCGATAATTTTTCTGCGCCCGCTTCAGAAGTGGCAGTACCTACCACAAAAAAACCGTCTTGAATGAGTTGCTGAGCGATGGCGGCCCCAATCCCTCGGCTTGCACCTGTGACTAATGCAACTTTACGTTCTTGTGTCATGCAATTTTCCCTTCTGCCACTAAAATGGCATTTAGTGCATCTTCCATACGACTTTGTGTGTCGAGTGGGAATGCTTTTTCGATATTCGGTAAACGCTTCGCAAGATTCGCCAATACGTTGCCTGGGCCACATTCCACGATATATTCAATACCCTGATCTTGTAGGTATTGCATGGTTTGTGTCCACTGCACCGATTGGTACAATTGCGCAGTGAGTGCCTGACCTAATTGCGCAACATCTGCCGCGATTCCAGCGTTGACATTTTGTATTACAGGAATACGCGGTAGCTCAATGGCAGTTTGTTCCAAAGCTTGTGCAAACTGTTCGGCAGCAGGTTTCATCAATGAACAGTGTGAAGGTACAGATACAGGCAGGGCAATGGCTTTACCGCCATTTTCTTTGGCCAATGCCATTACTGCTTCGACTAAAGTTGTATCGCCTGCAATAACCACTTGCCCTTGTGCATTGTAGTTGGCTGCTTCTACCGAGCCACGACCTTGCACATTCACTTGTTCACATAGCTCAAGCACTTTGGCATCTTCAAGGCCTAAAATGGCAGCCATTGCGCCCTGACCTTGTGGCACAGCGTTTTGCATTAATTTGCCGCGCAAGTTTACCAGTTTAACGGCATCGCCCAAGCTCAAGCTGCCTGCAGCTACTAATGCGCTGTATTCGCCCAATGAGTGTCCTGCCAAATATTTTGGTGCAACACCACCCAACTCTAACCACACACGCCATAAAGCGATACTTGCAGTGAGTAATACAGGCTGAGTAAATTCTGTTTGGTCTAAACCTTCACCACTTTGTGCAATGTGCCATAAGTCAAAGCCAATCGCTTCAGAGGCTTCTGCAAATGTTTCGCGCACACCGCTAAACTGTTCTGCAAGCTCAGCCAACATACCGGCTTTTTGTGAGCCTTGACCAGGAAAGACAAATGCAGTTTTAGTGGCTTGAGCTGCTTGCTCGAGTCGTTTAGCAGACATAAAAAATCCTTTAATTAAGATGCGCAAATTGTAGTTTTTTGCAGCTACAACCCACACCTTCTCATGTAAGCTCAGTTATGGAGCGGAAATTTAACACTTAATTTTGTTTTTAGTAATTGCCAAATACAACAAAAATCGGGCACAAAAAAAGGGAGCTTACGCTCCCATTTTTTCTACTAAGCTTGACGCTTAATACATCACCAATTATTCAGCATCTGCTTTAGCGAATAATTGACGACCACGGTAGAAACCATCTTTAGTTACGTGGTGACGACGATGAGTTTCACCAGTAGCTTGGTCTACAGTTAATGCATTCTCGGTTAAAGCGTCATGTGAACGGCGCATGTCACGGCGAGAGCGACTTTTACGGTTTTGCTGAACGGCCATGATGGCTCCTTACAAAGATCGAAAAAATGGATCAGAACAAATTGAGTTGTCTTAACTAAAAATTATAACATAATTTTCAGTTAAGTTTACCTTTCAAACTTGCCAAAACATCAAACGGATTATCACGTTTTTCTTCGGCAATGTTCTGAATGGCAGGTTGATGCTTATGCTCGCAAGCGTCATGCTTAGGAGATAAAGGCAACAACAATAACAATTCATCTTCTATAAGTGACAGTAAATTAGCCGTCGCAGGCGAATCATAATCGCCTTTGGTGGTGGCTTCACTTTCACCTAATACAATGAAATCAGCATCCTCATCCAAGCGCTCTATCAGTGACTCATCATCCACAAGAGCTAGATGAAAATCTAAAACGAGGTCTATTTCTACAGAACCCAAGCAGCGCTGGCATTCCATTGGAACTTTCGTTTCAATATGACCATCTAGCCATACAATGCGATGATACGCATCCATTGATAGCTTACAGTCTATGTTAACCAATTGATCATCAATTGATCCAACAGCTTCACGGGCGATACGAGCAAAGCGATACGATGGCAGGTTACCTGACCATGTAAAGCCCTGTTCAGCCCATTTAAACGGCTCAATCTGTGCCGGAAAGGTATTTGCTGACATAATTAAGGCGGCAATTCTACAAATTCATCAGTACTCTGTCAAAGATTAAGATACAATTTTGTACTTATTTAGACAGACCAATTTTGGGTAACACAGTCATGCATCTGTTGCAGCCGCAAACAGAAGTGAATTTTTCATCACTTGAGAGCACACTTCCAACCACCAATTCTGACACTTCGCACCCCCAAGTGCAACTCTCGGACTGGGCAAAACTCAATACAGAAACGGAACAGGTGGACTGGCTCATCTTACACTTTAATCACTGGTTTTCCCACCTAAATGTGAACTTGGTCAAAGGTGATTTTGAACCTGAGTACTTTCCTGCCACGGCAACACAGCCTGCACGCATTCAATTTGCACATGGTTTCTTTAATAGCGCTTTACATGAAATTAGCCATTGGAGCATCGCAGGCGAACAACGACGTTTACTGCCAGACTTAGGCTATTGGTATGCTCCCGATGGTCGTACTCAGGAACAACAAGCCTTATTTGAACAGGTTGAAATTAAACCTCAAGCCATTGAATGGCTGTTTGCTCAAGCGTTTGGACGAAAATTCCGTGTATCTTTAGATAACCTGACCGGTGAAGGTGGAGATGGCCGCACATTTAAAGACAATGTCTTTGCCCAAGTGCAGCGTTATTTTAACGGAGAAGCCAAATTACCACGCGATGCAAAACGCTTTATTGAATGTATTTGTTACTGCACCCGAGGTGGCAAAACATTACAAATTGCAGAGTTTGAACGAAAAAATTTGGATTAAATGTAATAAAGCACAAGGCAATGATTGCAAGTGACATCAATCCCCTTTCATAATGAGCCTAACGTCACATTTACGCTACTGAGGAATTCATATGTTGCATTTAAGAGTACATCCTGAAAATCCACAGCCGCGTCTAATCAGCCAAGCGGTTGAACGCATACGCGCAGGCGATGTGGTGGTCTATCCAACCGATGCTGCTTATGCGATTGGTTGCCAAATTGGTAATAAAAACGCGATGGAGCGCATTTCACAAATTCGTGGTTTAGGCGCAAAACACCAATACGCCATTATTTGTGCCGATTTATCGGATATTGCCACCTACGCCAAAGTGGACAATGCCATGTATCGTCTGCTGAAAAACAATACGCCTGCGGTCACCACATTTATTTTACCTGCGACCAGTGAAGTTCCGCGTCGCTTGATGCATCCCAATAAAAAAACCATTGGTTTGCGTATTCCAAGCAACCCCATTTGTCGCATGCTGCTTAAAGAATTAGGCGAACCTTTACTGACCAGCACCCTGATTTTGCCGGGGCAAGAAGACCCTTTAGATGATCCATACGAGATTGATCTACAACTCAACAAACGTATTGATGTACTGATTGATGGTGGCTTAGGCACACTTAGCACCACCAGTATTATTGATTTATCGGGCGACAACCCGCAAATTGTGCGTCGTGGTGTGGGAGATGTGAGTGCTTTTGAATAAGCATTCACTACCTTCAAAGTGATTGACAGCACGGCAGTTTAAAAGCCTTGCTTGCATGAATTAAACCGATGACTTTATTTCAGGTATTGTTAAATTTGCAGCAGTTCTCGGATGAGATGCACATTTATGTGCAACATCCTTGGACATTAGAGTCCGATGCAATCGTATGTTCCAAAACTGCATTCACAGCAACAATGCCTGAACCTCCCGCTACTTATACTTATTTTTTAGATGCAGCATTATGCAAAGCACTTTTGGCACAATCAGAAAGCCGTAATCTTTGCCTGCAAGACAGCTGCATGGCAATGATTGAATACGCATTACAGAATAAACAGAAATAAATACTTAAAGATTGAATGAGATAATTTTTACAACTTGCCTTAAATCTCCCTCAATCCCGATTTATTTTAGGCTTTTTTTGATATTTGGTCGTAGAACAGATTTATTTCAATCACGATATCCTTTAGACTAGCCGCTATTAATTCTGAGCTATTTCTCCATCTCCTTCTTATCTGAAGCGGAAATAGCATTTGCATGCTTTTGAAAATTCGCGTGGCCCAACACTGTAATGAATCAATCCCTCCACAATGCGATGGAACCTGCCCAACACATTCGTGTGTTAGATGAGTGGCAAGAGTCGATTCCTGAGGATTTGTATATTCCTCCTGCAGCATTTGAAATTCTGTTAGAGCATTTCGAAGGACCACTCGACTTTTTAATTTACTTGATTCAAAAAAATGGCTTCGATTTACTCCAGTTAGATATTGCCCCGATTGCATCGCAATATTTGTCCTATATGGATGCCATGAAATCACTAAATATTGAACTAACTGCCGATTATATGGTGATGGCGGCATTACTGGCCGATTTAAAATCTCGCCTGTTATTGCCTAAACCTGCCAGTATCAGCAGTATTGAAAAAGACCCAAAACAAGAGCTGATTGACCGTTTAGAAACCTATTTAAGAGTTAAGCAAGCGGCTGAACGCTTGGGGCAAATGCCTGTTTTGGAACGCGATACCTTTGCTACCAATGTTAGCTTAGGGCATACCGCAGTCAATAATGTTGGCTATGCAGCCGATCAATTACGTGATGCCTTGTTCTGCATTTTTAATCGTCCTGAACCTGTCACCCATCAAATTTTGCAAGAACCTGTTTTACTTGAAGAACGGATTGCATTTATTGAAGCCAAACTTGCATCGGGTGAAGTGCTGAGTTTTGATGCGTTGCTTAAACCAAGTCAGGGACGCATGGGCATGGTGGTGACCTTTATGGCGATTTTAGAACTGACCCGCCAGCAAAAAGTATGCATTATCAGCAGTGGGATTGAAGCACCATTGAGCATTCAAGGAGCACAGGCATGAATCCAGAACCCATAATTTCGAGCTTGTCTGAAGGCGAACAACAGCATGAAGTGCTGATGCAACTCGAAGCAATTATTTTTGCCAGTGACAGTGCTGTGTCTTTAGCGCGTCTGAAAGAAGCTTTTCAGGACAAATACAGCAAAGCGCAATTGCGCCAGTTTTTACAACAATTGGCCATGTTACAACATGGTCGCTCAATTGAACTGATCGAAACCGCACAAGGTTTCCGTTTTCAGGTGCGGGCAAAGTATCGTACAATTATTACACAGGTGTGGCCTGAACGTCCGACCCGACTTTCGCCCTCACTGCTAGAAATACTGGCGGTGATTGCCTACCACCAACCTGTGACCCGAGCAGATATTGAACAAATTCGCGGAGTATCAAACAATAGTCAAATTTTACGTACATTGTTTGATTGGAACTGGATTAAAGAATCAGGTTTCCGAGAACTCCCAGGAAGACCTGCGTTGTTGGTTACAACGCCTCAATTTTTAAATGCGTTTGGCTTGAATTCCTTAAGTCAATTGCCTCCCCTACAGGATGCCAAGGAAGCTTTCATGGCACTCGATGCATCTGCGTCTGTGTCTTGAATAGGTAAACTGTTGATGATCATTTCTAAGGTTATGCTGTCATGAGTGAAAAGTTGCAAAAGGTACTCGCACGAGTAGGCTTGGGTTCTCGCCGTTATATGGAAGAAGTCATTGCCGCTGGTCGTGTGAGTGTCAACGGCCAAGTTGCCCAAGTGGGTGAACGTATCGAACCAGGTGATGAGCTTCGCATCGATGGTCGTAAAGTTCAGTTCCAAATTGAAGATGAAATTCGTCGTCGTGTTCTGATTTATTACAAACCAGAAGGCGAAATTTGCTCACGCAACGACCCAGAACAGCGCCCAACTGTATTTGATAACCTACCTGCAATTGCCAATGATCGTTGGGTAATGGTTGGTCGTCTAGATATTAACTCGACAGGTTTATTGCTATTCACCAACGATGGTGAATTAGCCAACCGTTTAATGCACCCATCGAACGAAATTGAACGTGAATATGCAGTTCGTGTGATGGGTGAAGTGACACCACAACTGAAAAACAACATGCTGCGCGGCGTAGTGCTAGATGATGGCCCTGCCAAGTTTGAATCTTTCTCTGAAATTGGCGGTGATGGTATTAACCGCTGGTATCAAGTGGTGGTAAAAGAAGGTCGTAACCGCGAAGTTCGTCGTATTTTTGAATCACAAGGTCTGAAAGTCAGCCGTCTATTGCGTACCCGTTACGGCACGGTAATTTTACCGCGTGAATTACGTACAGGTCGCTGGATGGAATTGGATAAAAATGACATCGATAACCTTGCCAAAGCGGTTGAGTTAAAACCACGTCAAGGCACAGGTTTGTACGGCATGGCAAAACGTCGCAATGAGCGTATGCAGGAAAAACCATTGGCGGCTCGTCGTGGTGGTTTCTTGCGTCAGCAACGTCGTGACACCGAAGAAGCTGCACAAAACACAGGTTTTGCACCGCGTGAACGTCGTCAGGACGGTAACAGTTACGGCAACCGCGAACCACGCCAAGACGGTAACAGTTACGGCAACCGCGAACCACGCCAAGACGGTAACAGTTACGGCAACCGTGAGCGTCGTCAAGATGGTAACAGCTATGGCAATCGTGAACGTCGCCAAGACGGCAATAGCTATGGCAACCGTGAGCGTCGCCAAGACGGTAACAGCTATGGCAACCGCGAACCACGTCAGGATGGTAACAGCTACAGCAACCGTGAACCACGTCAGGATGGCAACAGCTACGGCAACCGTGAACGTCGTGACGAAAATGCACCACGCAAACCGTTTGGCAATAAAAGCTTTAAAAAATTCTAAAAGCTGAAATACGCCAAATTGATAAAAAGCCACACGTTCATGTGTGGCTTTTTTATTGGGCAAATTTGTTGGACAAAAAATAATAAAAATTAAATATTTGGCAATACAGGAATTTCAATCCACTGTGCTTTTGGAAAGCTTTTTGACAAATAATTTTTTAAATATTTGGCAGTATCCTGCGAAATTAAAGGGTCTTGTGATTCATCGTTCAAATTATATGCCAATGCATGTAAATTCAAACCACGTGTTTTTAAAGCTTCCAAACTGAGCAAAGTGTGGTTAATACTGCCCAAACGCCCAGAACTCACCAAAATAACAGGATATTGTTTTTGCTCAATATAGTCGATGGTGAGTAGGTCTGTGGTCAGCGGCACCATGAGCCCGCCTGCACCTTCCAATAATACCGCATCATACTTTGCCGCCAATTGCGCAGTTGCAGCCTCAATTTTAGCAAAATCAATCTCACGACCATCAATTTGTGTAGCCAAATGCGGTGAAGCAGGATAACTAAAAATTTCAGGCATGGTGAGCTTGTCATCATCTTCAGGCAACCATTCACTGCCCATAATTTTACGATGCTGCTCAATATCTTCTGAAACGTCTTGATTGCCTGTTTGAATCAGTTTTTGGGTAATGGTCTGAATACCCTGTTCATTCATGGTCTTGGCTAAATAACCCGTGGCATAGGTTTTGCCAATCCCTGTATCAATACCACTCACAAAATAGACTTGAGCTGTCATGGCATTCTCCGTGCAAGACAATAAATAGGATGATACGTGAGCGTATAACTTTTTTGCTGTGAGCTATGCTGCTGACTAAACTGTTCATAGCCCCGATAAAATTCGGTTAAAGTCGTTTTGTTCCAACGCTGCCCTTGTGCTGTACCCGTGACACCTGTGGCTTTTAAATGCTGCAAAATCTGTTTGGGATGTTCAAAACTTAATGATTCAAGCTGCTCTGAACAGTGTAATACTTCAAAGCCCTGCTGTTTAAGCTGTTGTTGTAACGCATCCATACTCAAATAATGTAAGCCTTGACCTGTTAATTGCTTAATTTCAGTCAAGTTTTGAGGGCCAAACGTCGAAAAGCACAAATACCCTTGCGGCTTTAACGCTTGATTCGCCTTGCGCAATAATGCTCCAAAATCTTCCACCCATTGCAAAGCCGAACTC
Organism: Acinetobacter sp. YH12131; assembly: GCF_013418635.1. NCBI lineage: Bacteria > Pseudomonadati > Pseudomonadota > Gammaproteobacteria > Moraxellales > Moraxellaceae > Acinetobacter > Acinetobacter sp. YH12131. The sequence continues at coordinate 33,247 of NZ_VPBQ01000001.1, read as the reverse complement.
GAACAAATTAAATCCAAAGACTGCGGAAAATCGAGCTGTTCTATATCGCCAATTAAGCCATGTATTTGCGTACTAGTTGTTTGAGGATGATGCAGATACGCATGCAACACTTCGGCATATAAATCATTTAAAGTCAGCTGTTGAATTTGAAATTCACGCAGTAGCAAGTCGGTTAAATTCCCTGAACCACAGCCGATTTCCAAGACGTTTTCAAAGCAAGGCTGAGGTTGATCTGACAACTTTTGCTGCACAATATATTGCTGCATTTTTGCCATTAACTGCTGACAAATTTGCTGCTGTACCACGGCATGCGTTTTATAACTCTGATGAGCGCGGGCAAAACGCTGTGCCACTTGTGCCTTATCTATACGCATACGCACACTCAAAGCAAATCCAGTAACTGTGTTAAATCTGCCGTTTCAAATTGCGTATTTAAACAAATCCGCAGTCGTGAACTGCCTTGCGGCACAGTCGGTGGACGTACAGGCATCACATAAAAACCTGCAGTCTGTAACTGTCGGGCTTTGCTTACAGTTGCAGTAGAGTCGCCAATAATCACAGGTACAATTTGCGAAGTTGATGGGCAAGCAAAACCTTTGGCCTGAATCCCCTGCTGTATAGATTGGCTCAAGGCCGCCAAATGCTGACGCTGTGCCTGCATGTGCACAATCTGATTCAGCATAAACTGCGTCCACGCCATACAAATAGGTGGCTGTGCGGTACTAAAAATTAGCGGGCGCATCCGATTAATTAGGTAATCACGGATAATCGGATCACAGATCAAATATCCCCCAACTGAAGCAACGGCTTTGCCAAACGTCCCAACCAGAAAATCAATGGCATCAATCACGCCATATTGTTCGGCACAACCTAAACCTTGCTGCCCACGTACGCCAATCGCATGTGCTTCATCGACATATAACATGACTTTGGCAAAATGCTGTTTCAGCGCGACCAATGCGGCTAAATCAGTTTCATCACCATCCATACTAAAAATGGATTCAGTCACCACAATAATGCGTTCATAATTATCATCGGCATGATATTGCGTCAGCAATTGCTGCAAATGTGCCAAATCATTATGCCGATAACGCAAATATTTTGCAGATGACAAACGAATGCCGTCAATCATGCTGGCATGTACCAGTTTATCGGCCAAAATTAGGGTTTTCGCATCTGCCAATGCAGGTAAAATACCAATATTCATGTGATAGCCGCTATTAAACAGCAAGGCAGCTCGCCCTTGAAATAATTGCGTTAATGTGGCTTCAAGCTGTTCATAGGCAGGGAAATTTCCAGTCAGCAAACGTGATGAAGATGCACTCATTAAACGCTGTGCATTGGGCGTTTCATCAAAAAACTGTTCACGTAAGCGCAAATCAGAGGCTAAACCCAAATAATCATTGGAAGATAAATTCAGCATCTGCTGTTGCTGAATTTCAATTGTTTTACCTTGCTGCTGATTGCTGCGAAATTGACGAAAATTGCCCTGTTGGCGAAGCTGATCAAGCTGTTCTGCATAGTGATCGAGTAAACTCATGCGCTCGCTCCTTGCATACCTGTCACCACCTCAGCCAATTGCTGCAATAAAGTATTTAGTTCTGCTGCTGTAATCACATACGGCGGCATCACATAGACCAATTTACCAAAAGGACGTACCCAAATACCACGTTGCACAAATTCTTGTTGCAGGCTTTGCATATCGACAGCATGTTTAAGTTCTACCACACCAATTGCACCTAAAACTCGCACATCCTGCACCCATGCCAAATTAGCCAATGGCGTTAAATGCTGTTCAAGTTGCTGCTGAATGCGTTGAATATTGGCTTGCCAGTCTTGTTCTAATAATAATTGGGTACTTTTTACCGCAACCGCGCAGGCCAGTGGATTTGCCATAAAGGTCGGGCCATGCATAAACACACCTGCCTCACCTTGCGAAATCGTTTCTGCAACATGCTTCGTGGTCAATGTGGCAGACAAGGTCATATAACCGCCTGTCAGCCCTTTGCCGATACACATAATATCGGGTTCGACCTGTGCATGTTCCCATGCAAACAACTTGCCTGTACGCCCAAAACCTGTGGCAATTTCATCAAAAATTAACAACACATCATATTGCTCACAAAGCAATTTGGCTTGACGCAAATATTCAGGATGATAAAAACGCATGCCGCCTGCACCTTGCACAATTGGTTCAATAATCATGGCGGCAATCTGCTGATGATGCTCTACCAAACTTTGCGCCAATTCTGCAATATCAGCAGGATTCCACTCTTGGTCAAAACCTGTTTGTGGTGCAGATACAAAATAACGACGCGCCAAACTTGAGCCAAAAACCTGATGCATCCCTGTGACAGGATCACAGACCGACATGGCATTCCATGTATCGCCATGATAGCCAGAACGGGTGGTAATAAAATTGGTTTTCTCGGTTTTGCCTTGTGCTGTCCAGTATTGCACCGCCATTTTCAGCGCCACTTCAACAGCAACTGAACCTGAATCTGCATAAAAAATTTTATCTAAACTCGGTGGGGTAATTTCGAGCAGCAAACGCCCTAACTCAATAGCAGGACGATGGGTCAATCCACCAAACATGATATGCGCCATACTGTCGAGTTGCTCGGTCACAGCACGGTTCAGTTTAGGATGGTTGTAGCCATGAATCGCACACCACCACGATGACATGCCATCAATCAACTGGCGACCATCTTCAAGTTCAATGGTGCTGCCAAATGCCCGCTTAACCTTAAAGGTTGTTAAGGGCTGAGTCATAGAGGTGTAAGGATGCCAAAGATGTTCACGATCAAAAGCCAAATCCATCTGTTCTGTCATCCCACCATCATCCTTGATCTTGTAAAAAACTTGATGTGCTAAATCTTAAACCTGTCTACAGATAAAATAAATTGCGAGATTTGTCACTTATGGACCTGTTGGCGGGTTTTTCTGTAAATATTGGCAGATTTTGCTAGTCAACTCATCGGCATGGAACAATGGCAGCCCATGCGAGCCTTGCAAAACATCTACGCTTAAAAACTTTGCAGCTAAATTTTGCAGTTTAGCTGCAACTTTGCAATCAACTAAAACATCCTGCTCGGCAAAAAGATGATACTGCAGACCTGTATAATTTTTAATCTTAGTCACCAAGTTTAAGTTTTCCAATAAATCCAAACCGTGTTGAAGCAAAGATTGCGGCTGTGGCTGAACCAAACTTTGTAATTGTAATAGGTCGGTTTTACTACTAGTGACACCCTGACACACCATAAAACCAAAACGCTTTAGGGTCAGAATTGGGTCTTGTGCAAAAGATTGTTTAAACTGGGCAAACGTGGCTTGTGGCATAGCGGTATCCCAATCGGCTTGTGCAACAAAACACGGATTGGATGCAATGGTAATTAAGGTTTTATATCCTGCATATTGGCTGGCAATCGCATCGACCAGTAGCGTTGCCAATTGCCCACCCAGTGACCAGCCCATAATTACATCAAACTGACGTGCAAATTCAACCTGTTGCTGCATGACTTGAGCATCAGTAGCGTTAAAAATATTGATGAGCTCAACCCGAAAACCTTGTGCAGTTAAGGCTTGCTGTAACGGATTTAAGAGTGCAGTACCACCGCCCCAGCCTGTAATCAATAAAATCTGTTGTTGCACGTGGCTTGCTCTCAAGTTAGAAAATCACCTCAGTATAATACTGAATCGGCTCAATCGACATCTGCAAAGCACCAAGATACATCCTTAAAAAAACCAATTGATATAAAAAAGCCAATCTATAAAAACCGATCTATAAAAAAACCCGACTTATCATAAATCGGGTTTTGGTCTATTTTGCTTTGATCAGATTACATTTGCGATTGAATGTAGTTTTGTAAACCAATCAATTCAATTAAACGTAATTGTTTTTCCAACCAGTACGTATGATCTTCTTCTGTGTCGGTCATTTGCTGACGCAACATATCACGGCTGACATAATCGCCTTTTTCTTCACACAATTTTACGCCTTGCGCCAATTTTTCACGTACTTCGTATTCCAGTTTTAAATCGGCTTTTAAGCAAGACACCACATCTTCACCCACGTCGATGTCATCGCGCTGCATATTTGGAGTGCCTTCAAGGAACAATACACGACGAATTAAAGCATCGGCATGCTGCGCTTCTTCCTGCATTTCATGGTCAATGCGCTCAAAAATTTTGCTTAAACCCCAATCTTCATACATACGCGAATGAATCAGGTATTGATCGCGAGCAGCCAGTTCGCCACCAATCAACATATTTAAATAGTCTACGACTTCTGGATTGCCACGCATTTGCTGTACTCCCTTTCTTAATCCAGTCATTATGGACACATTCAGGCAAAATTGCAAAAGTTAATTATTGTAAACCCATGATTTTTATAAAATTAAAATGAGAAACATACGCATTTGCAATATAACTTAAAAATTCCCATATATAAAACAACTGCTTGGCAAAACTTAGCTTTAAAAATGACAATACAATGATTTTGCATCATTTTGTAAATATTGAAAGAAACCATACTTTGACGCTCAAGTATCGTAAAAAACGCCTAAAAAGCGGATTTTAAAACCCAGCTGCTTTATGATAGTCACGAGTTCCATCACTTTCTTAAAATAATGACAAATCTAAATACATCTGCACCCATTTTAGTCACAGGCGCAACAGGCTATATTGCCAGTTGGGTCATTAAAAACCTGCTTGAACAAGGACATACCGTACACGCGACGGTGCGTGATCCGAATAAAACCCACAGTTTTCAACATCTGACTGATATCGCGGCAAAAAGCACAGGCAACTTACAATTATTCCAAGCCAACTTACTTGAAGAAGGTGCTTTTGATGCCGCCATGCAAGGTTGTGAAATCGTGCTGCACATGGCCTCGCCTTTTGTGGTCACCAATTATAAAGATGCAGTTAAAGACATTATTGAACCTGCCGTCATAGGCACCGAAAATGTATTAAACAGCGTTAATCGTACTGCATCGGTAAAGCGTGTAGTGGTGACTTCAAGTATTGCTGCAACCTATGGCGATGCGATTGATATTTTAAATACGGCCAATAATCGCTTTGATGAAAGTCACTGGAATACTAGCAGTAGCCCTGAGCATCAGCCTTATCCTTATTCAAAAGTGGCAGCTGAACGCAAAGCTTGGGAAATGGCAAAGGCACAAAACCGCTGGGATTTGGTCTGTATCAACCCTGCTTTGGTGCTTGGCCCATCGTTGACCAAAAACACCCAATCGGGCAGCGTGGAAGTGTTATTGCAGTTTGCCAACGGTATGACCTTGGCTGGTGTCCCTGCTATGTGGAATGGCATTGTCGATGTGCGTGATGTTGCCGATGCTCACATTCAGGCCGCATTCAACCCTGCTGCTGAAGGTCGCTATATTATTAGCGGTGGCACACTCAGCTTATTGGAAATGGGCAAAATTTTAGCGCAGCACTTTGGACGTAAATACCCTTTCCCACGCAATCAGTTACCTAAATTTGCCTTTAAAGCCTTTGGCCCTCTACTTGGTTTTTCCCGTAAATTTGTGGAACTGAATATGGGCTACCCAATTTATTTTAATGCGGAAAAAAGTCAGCGTGAATTGGGTATGCACTACCGCAATATTGAAACCAGTCTAGTCGAACATTTTCAGCAACTCATTGATGATGGCATTGTGAAGAAACGTTAAACCTTCGACTTCTCTCAGTAAAAACCAAGGCACTTCATCGTTGAAGTGCCTTTGTACCTATTAGTGGATAAAATGTAGGATGATGCTTATTCAAGCACACCATATTCCTGCATCAGCTGAATAAACTCAGCTTCATTCATGACCTGCACACCCAACTTCTCGGCTTTTTCCAGCTTTGAGCCAGCTTTCTCACCCGCCACGACACATTTGGTTTTACCCGAAACACTACCACTCACCCGTGCACCCAAAGCCTGCAACAACTGAGTCGCTTCATCGCGTCCCATTTGGCTCAACGTCCCTGTAATCACCCAACTTTCACCATTCAAAGGCTGACGTGTCGGTGCAATCGGAGCATCCCAATGAATGCCTGCAGCTAATAAACGATCCAACACTTCTAAATTATGCGGCGCTTGGAAAAAGTCCAAAATCCATTCTGCCGTAATATCTCCCACATCTGGAGTTTTCTTTAACGCTTCTAAATCAGCTTCACGCAAAGCCTCTAAAGTCTGAAAAGTATTGGCAAGCATCCGCGCGGTGGTTTCGCCCACACCACGAATTCCCAAGGCATAAATAAACGCAGCCAAAGTAGTTTTTTTGCTGTTTTCAATCGAGTCAATCAAGTTTTGAACCGACTTCTCACCCATTTTTTCAATGCCGAGCAAAGTGTCGCGGTGTTCGTGTAAATGATAAATATCAGCCACATTTTGTAGCAAGTTCAGATGCAGTAATGACTCCACCCAACGATCACCCAAACCTTCAATATCCATGGCTTTACGTGACACAAAATGACGAATCGCTTCAATACGCTGTGCCGCACAATACAAACCGCCTGAACAACGCGCCAAAGCCTCACCTTCAGGCATCACCACAGGCGAATCACACACAGGGCATTGTTCAGGTAAATGCACTTCTTGCGCATCGGCAAGGCGAAATTCAGGCCAGACTTTTTCAACTTTGGGAATCACATCACCACTACGGTAAACACTGACCGTATCGCCTAAACGCACATCCAAACGGTGAATTTCACCAATATTATGCAAAGTAACATTGGATACCGTCACACCACCTACCGCAACGGGGTTTAAACGTGCCACAGGCGTCAACGTACCTGTGCGCCCCACTTGCCAATCAATATTTTCAATGGTGGTTAAAGCGGCAACTGCAGGGAATTTATAGGCAGTCGCCCAGCGCGGCTCACGACTTAAAAAGCCCAATTGCTGTTGCTGTTTCAAGTCATTGACCTTGACCACCATGCCATCAATTTCAACGCTTAAATTCGGACGCTCAAGGTTAATTTGCTCATAGGCCGCCTGAACATCTTGAATGCTCTTGCAGACAAAATGACGTTCGCCAATTTCAAAACCAAACTGCCCCAACCATGCCAAACTGTCGGACATGGTGCTTTGTCCATGAGGCGGCACACATTGCGCAATGCCATAAGCATAGAATGCTAAAGGACGTGAAGCCGCAATATTCGGGTCTAACTGACGCAAACTGCCTGCTGCTGCATTGCGTGGATTGGCAAAGGTTTTTTCACCTTTGGCTGTATTGGCCGCATTGAGTTTTTCAAAACCAAGTTTTGGCATCAACACTTCACCACGCACTTCCAAAAATTCAGGAATAGCCGTTTCTGTCGCACTCAAAACTTTCGGTAAATTGCGGATAGTTTTGACGTTGTGGGTAATGTCTTCCCCTGTTTCCCCATCACCACGGGTCACACCACGCACTAAAACACCATGTTCATACCAAAGTGAAATCGCCAAACCATCAAATTTGAGTTCGACATCGTATTCAATATTTTGGTTGGGCAAACGCTCTTCGACACGTCTTGCAAAGGCAAATAATTCTTCCTGATTAAACACATTGCCTAAAGACAACATTGGCACAGCATGTGTAACCGTGGTGAACTTTGCCAAAGGTGTGCCACCGACTTTATTGGTCGGTGTATCGGGTTGAACTAAATCTGGATACTGTTGTTCCAACGCTTTTAGTTGATGGAAAAGCTGATCATATTCACTGTCTGCAATTGTCGGTTGATCCATCACATAATAGGCATGATTGTGCTTGGCAAGCAGTTGAATCAATTGACGCATTTGCGCCACGACGGTTAAATCTACAGACATATTTTCCACCATAAAAAAGGGCGGTCTTGTTCCGCCCTTCAATTTTTTCTATGTAGCGCATGCTACAGCTTGTATTGCTGCGCACATTATAAAAATGCGGCTGCAAAGTTGCAATTTATCCTACTGCACTCAGTTCATTTGCCAAACACTTGACGTAGCTTATACCCAGTACGAGATCGCAATTCTAGACATGACTTGCCTGACCAGCACGATAATCTATCGCCTGATGACGCCAGTGTTCACGTAATTGTGGAGTAAACTCTAAATGGTTTTGGTCATAGACCGTTCCATCAATTTCACGTGCAATCAGTCCTGAAATGCTGACCATGGTATCAAAGGCATTTTGCACATCGCTGTGCGGCAAAGCGAGGAAGAACGCTAAACCTTTAACTTGTTCGCTCGATAAAGTTTCTAAATCAAAACCATCTGCGCCTTCATCATTAATTTGTAAAACTGAAAATAATAATTTAGTGCCATCTTCGTTATAGCGATGGAAACATGACATTTCACCGAAACGTAAACCATATTTCATCAAGACTTTTAAGGCTTTATCGCCCGAAAGTATGCGACGTTCAGGGAAGACATTCAGCGCGATAAAAGATTCAGCGGTTGCCAAGGCACTTTCTTCATCCATGATTTTTTGTTCATGCAAATGCGAATCTAAAATGCTGCTTTCTTCATTAAATTCTGAAATTTCGGCAGTTTCAATGTGTTGATTCAGACTGTATTCAGTCGAAGCTTTGTTTTGCTCGACAGTCTGCGCATTCGGTTCAGTTTCTACAATCACTTGCTGAATTTCATCCGATAATGAATATTCTGAAGTTGTCGCTGTCGGGCTTGGCGTGTCTTGTGCAACTTCAGACTTCGATATCGTTGTGGATGGATCAAGCTCAGAATTTTCTGTATTTGCCTGCAAACTCGGTTCAACTTTGTCAGTTTCTGTGCTTGAAGAAGCCACGACATCATCCGTTAAAGCCTGTGGTTCAGACTTGGCAGGCGCATCTTGCGTAACTTCATCTACCGTTAAAGTCGGCTCCACACGCGGTGGCGTAGCGTCGCTTTGCAATTGGTCACGTACATGGCGTGGAATAATCGGTTTTTGGCTTTCTGCATTAAATTGCAGTTCCGAATCTAAGGATGGCGCTGAATCTACAGGTTTTTTTAGAATCATTTTCAAACCAAACGCCATGATCACAATAGCGATGACAATTCCAACGATTGTGGTGATTTCCATATTATGCCTCCGCGACTAGGCCGTATTCTGCGGCTTCTTCTAAATTTACGGTTACTAATTTTGAGGTTCCCGGTTCAGGCATGGTAACACCTAAGAGGTCGGTTGCCATCGTCATAGCAAGTTTATTATGTGTAATGTAAATGAATTGCACTTGTTCAGAAAGTTCTTTTACTAAATTACAAAAGCGCCCCACGTTAGCATCATCTAACGGTGCATCAACTTCATCGAGTACGCAAAATGGCGCTGGGTTTAAACGGAAGATTGCAAAAACCAAAGCCAAAGCTGTCAGTGCTTTTTCACCCCCTGAAAGTAAGGCCAAAGAACTGTTGCGCTTACCTGGTGGACGCGCCATCAATTTCACCCCAGATTGCCAGTCATCTTCCAAGCTCAGACTCGCTTCACCGCCATTAAAGACTTTAGGAAACAACTCCTGCAATTCGGTATTCACCTGATCAAAAGTATTCATAAACAGTTTACGAGTTTCCTGATCAATACTTTTCATTGCCGCCTGTAACTGCGAAACGGTATTTTCCAAGTCTTCAATTTGATGGCTTAATTCTGCAAAACGGGCAGATACTTCTTCATATTCTTCCGAAGCCGCCAAATTGACCGCACCCAATTTATCAAACTGTTGCTGCGCTTTCGCCAGTTTTTGTTGATGCGCAGGGACATCAATCTGCAAACCTGTGATGATCTCGCTGTTTAAATCTTTTAACTGTTCAGAATAATGCTGATAGTCCGACTTTGCCGATTGCCATGCCAAGCGCTTTTCTTCGAGTTTGGCACGTAATTGTTCATCTTGCTGCTGTTGCTGCTGCCGTTGCTCGGTCAGTTGCTGCTGTTTGGACTGCACACTGTTCAATTCCACTTGCCATTCCTGCCAAGTTTTTTGCAGCTTTTCAGTCTGCTGCTGCTGCTCTGAAAACTGAGTTTCCAAGTCAGGCAATTCCAACTGAACAGGATCGACAAACTTTTTGGCTTGTTCCATTTGCGCCACAATTTGTTGATATTGTGCTTTTAAGAAAGTGGCATCTTTTTCTAACAGTTCAATTTGCTGCTGAGTTTGTACCGCTTGACGACGTAACAGATCCACTTCTTGTTGCTGCTGCTGAAACTGTTGCTGTGAACTATCCAGCTGCTCATTCAGCTGCTCGACCTGAAATTGCAAGATTTTATACTGCGGTAAGGCTTGCTCAAGTTTAAAAGCCAAAGCATGCAAATCAATTTCCAGATCATCTTTTTGCATGGCATCTTCTTCAAGCTGCTCATCTAATTGTGCCAATTGATGCTGTAATTGCTGTTGCTGTACTGCAAAAGCCTGTACCGCACTTTCGGCTTTCGCCATTTGCACATCTAGCGTTTGCAAGGCTTGCTGTTGCTGTTTGAGCTGTTGCTGTTGTTGCTGCAATTGCTGCTGCAACTGTTTTACCTGTTGCTGCAATTCAGGCAGTTGCTGTTCTGCTTGCTCATATTGTGGCAGTTGCAACGCCAACGCCTGTTCAATTTCATCCAAGCGAATCCGATGGCTTAATGCCCCTTGCCCTGCCTGTGCCGCTTCATCATAAAACAGCCCGATTACCCAGTCTGCTCCCACATGATAACCATCTAAACTAAGGATAGACTGCCCTGCTTGTAATTGCACTTGCAATGCCAAAGCCTGCGATAAACTTTCTGTAATTGCGACACTTTGCCACAAGCTACTTTGCGGTGAAGCAATCCAGTCACTGAGCGACTCACACCCCGAAAGCTGTATTTTTGATGTTTTTGAATCTACAGCCAAATGAATTTTTAGCTGACGTGCGCGGCTGTCCTGAAATTCAATATCTGCTTCTACCACCTGCGCAGATAACCATTTAGCCAAGAACTTTTCAATTAAATTGGCATGTGGTTTCGCCACATCTGCAAGTTGTAATACTTGCATCAACTGCACCACATCGGTTTGGGCTTTTGGACTTTGCTTAATGAGCAATTGATTGAGGTTTTTCTGTTCTGACTGCAAAATCTGAATCTCAGATTTTAAGGTCGCACACTGTGCTTTGTGCTCATTATAGTTGGTCTGCAACGTGGCGAGTTGCTGAGTGCTGTCTTGAATATTCTGTTCTAGTGTTAGCATTTCAGCCTGCAAGCGGGTCTTTTCGTCTTGCAGTTGTTGCATTCCCTCTTGCTGATCTTGCGGCTGAATTTGTGCAAACTGCTGTGTCAGGGTTTGTTTTTGCTGTTCAATACGGCTGATATTTTTGGCTAACTGCTCACTTTGCGCCTGCATGTGCACATGCTTTTGTTGTTGCTGTTCTACTTGCGCTTTGACTTGGGCATATTGTGCAGCTTGGGTTTGTTGCTGTGCTTTTAAATCCTGAAATTGCTGGCTCTGCTGCTGCGCCAAATGATCTTGCTGCTGTAGATTTGCCTGTTGGTTTTCTTGCTGATCGACCAAACTCTCTAGCTGCAATTCAATCAACTGCAAACGCTCTTTGGTTTGTGCTTTTTGTTGTTCAAGCTGCGATAAAGTCGCGGTATTTTGCTGAAACAAACTTTGTTTTTGTTCCAAAGTCATTTTCAGTTCAGCCAGTTTCTTTTCTGCCTGTTGCCATTCTTGCTGTAGCGGTGTCGATTGCTGAATCAAACGCTGAAACAACTCACTGGTCGCAGTTAAGTCATGTTCCAAAGTGGTCAGCTCAGAGCGCACCAATTTAAAACTTTCCCCTAACTCATTCATACTCAGGGTATATTCTTGCTGTAAACGTGCACTGTGTTCACACTGAAAAGACAACACTTCGACTTTAATGGTGCGAATTTCGCTCTCAAGCGCTTTGTATTGAATTGCTGTTTCTGACTGACGTTTTAAGGTTTTTAATTGCGATTTTAGTTCTGAAGCAATATCTTCCAAACGCGCCAAGTTCTGCGTGGTGTGATCCAAATGCAACATGGTTTCACGACGACGCGCCTGATAACGTGACACACCTGCGGCTTCTTCAATAAACACCCGCATTTCTTCAGGTTTGGCATCGACCAAACGGTTGATCATGCCCTGTTCAATAATTGCATATGAACGTGGGCCTAGACCTGTGCCTAAGAAAATATCGGTAATGTCACGACGGCGGCATTTGGTACCATTTAAAAAATATTCTGACTTGCCATCACGGTTGACCTGTCGACGGACTGACAGTTCATTATAGGCATTATAGGCACCGCCTAATTTGCCGTAGGTATTATCAAAACGCAGTTCTACACTGGCCACGCCCACTGGTTTACGCTTGGCGGTGCCCGTGAAAATGACATCCTGCATACTGCCGCCACGCAACTGGCGCGCACTAGATTCGCCCATCACCCAACGAATGGCGTCAATCACATTGGATTTACCACAACCATTCGGCCCCACCACAGCGGTACGGTTGGCTTTAAAATGTAAGGTCGTACTGTCGGCAAAAGATTTGAAGCCAGAAAGTTTTAAACTGCTTAAACGCATAATGTCCCAATTAACGGCGTGAACGTCTTGCCCATGCAAGCTCGATCTGTTTCATACGGGTCAGAGATTCCAACACCAAGTTGCGCAAGTGTCGGCAAAAATCTTCCATAAATAAAGTGGCTTGTTGTGATTTTCTGCTTAAAATTGCATCACTCACCAGTTTAAATAATTCAAAAGATTCTTGTAACTCCCGACGCGAAGTATTTAAGGTCAAAAAGTAACTGCGTCTTAACGATGGCAATAACTCTTGATAGAACTTCATTAAATATAAATTTCCCACCATATCAGGCTGCCGTGCCAGATATTGAAAAATTAAATCATAAAACTTTTCAGTATTGCCCAAGCGACATTGCTCTGCCAGTTGCAGCAAAAGTTGTTGTAAGGCTTCGGCTTCATGCATTCGCCACGTGTCCGCAATACGCTGCACAATATAACCCAATAACAAACTGCTGCTGTCAAACAAAGCTCGGACTTGCTGTGCCGACATTTCCGACACAATTGCACCACGACGTGGAAAAATTTCAATCAGATGAGTACGTTGCAATAACAACAGCGCTTCACGTACCGAACCACGACTCACGTCCAGTTCTTTGGCGATGCGCAATTCCTGAATACGCTCACCTTCAACCAAATCACCGCTAATAATCTGTTCTGCGATGTGTCGGGCAATTTGTTCCGATAAACTTTCTGATTCTTGTTGTTGCATACTGTTCCTATCTTGTTTTTATAAGATGCAGTGATGAAAATTCGGAGCTACTCTCATTTAAGACATCTCAGGATCATCCTTCGACTGCAAGCATAGCTCCGATACAAGCATCTTTCTTTTTACTGCGAAACAGATCACAACGCCATGACATTGTCCGACAATTTCATGGCGCTAGAGCCAATTTTACATGGCTTAAAACAAAGAAAATAGCGACTCAACTTAGAAAAATACTCGCATACCCTGATATACAAAATAACAGCCAACGGTGGTCAGCAAGCAGGCAAAACATTTTTTCAACATCGCTGGCGATAACAAATGTGCCACTTTCGCACCAACTTTGGCAGTAATAAAGCTCATCACACTAATGCCTATAAATGCATAAATGTGGATATAACCAATGGTATTGGGTACTGCAACTTCGGCTTGCTTACCAAACCACATAAAGCCTAATGCCCCCGCCACCGCAATTGGCAAACCACAAGCGGCTGAGGTTGCTACCGCTTTTTGCATGACCACGCCGTAACGGTTTAAGTACGGCACTGTTAAACTGCCACCGCCAATCCCAAAAATTGCAGAGGCAATGCCAATCCCACCGCCCGCCATGACTTGCTTTGCAGTTGAAGGCAAATGATGTGAAGGATCAACCGCAATATTTGCGCCTCTAAACATCTTAAAAGCCACCCACAGTGCAAAACCGCCAATTAATAATTGTAAGCCTTGCCCCGAAAGGAAATCGGCAATACCTGCACCAACAAATGCACCCACAATTAAACCAGGCGCAAGATTACGAAATACAGGCCACATCACCGCACCTTTTTTATGGTGTGCCGTAACTGAGCTGATCGAAGTTACAATAATGGTTGCCAATGATGTCCCCACCGCCATGTGCATTAACACCGATGGGTCATAATTGAGTTGAGTGAACACAATATATAAAATTGGCACAATAATTAAGCCGCCGCCCACGCCAAACAGCCCTGCTGCAAATCCAGCAATTGCACCAATCAATAAATATATGATTAACTCCATAAATATATTCCACTATTTGTAAATTCGTATGGATGTAGAAACCCGACAACTGCAACAACAACTCACAGAAGCAGGACAGCTTCCAGAAGTACTCATCCTGAAGCCGATTACCACTTCCACCAATGATGATGTACGGGAAATTGCACAAAAAGGTGTGCAGAGTGTCTTGGTATGCAGTACCAGACAAACGCATGGTCGAGGACAACGTCAACGGCAATGGGTATCACCCGAAGGGAACATCTATTTAAGCACATTGCTAAATTTACGAACACCTGTAAATGGGCGTTTGGCTTTAGAAATTGCGTTAAATATCTTGCAAATGCCGAGTCTACAGGCGCTGAATCTACAAGTAAAATGGCCAAATGACTTATACAGCCCGCAAGGCAAATGGGGCGGCATCTTAATTGAGCCAATTTCTGCACAGCAAGTCATTGTTGGGGTTGGGCTTAATCTTGCACCTGTCAGCTCAGCAGTTATTGATCAAAAAACCACATCTTTAACCGAACTGGGTTTGGTATCTATTGATCGTGTGCGCCTGATCGCAGAGCTTTATCTTGCCATTCAACAAGCCTGCGACTGGTTTAATCACGATTGCTATAATTTGGCATCTCGCTTCAATCATCATGCCGCATTTATGCAACAACAAGTTGAATTTGAACATTTTAAAGGTACTTGTCAGGGTACTTTTTTAGGCATTCAGGATGATGGCGCAGTGCAAATTGAAACAGCACAAGGGCTTGAAGTTTTTTATCAGGGACGTTTACGCCCTATCGATCATGCCGAGTCATCTTCATGAAAAATTTATGGCTAGATATTGGTAACACCCGCCTGAAATATTGGGTCACAGAACAAGACCGCATCATCGAACATGAAGCAGAATTGCATTTGCAATCTCCTGCCGATTTGTTGCTGGGTTTGATTCAACACTTTAAAAGTCTGAATGTGCATAAAGTAGGCGTGTCATCGGTACAAGATCAGAAGAATAATCAACGCATTCACTTGATTTTAAAAACCCTGAATGTGCCTGTGATTTATGCCAAAGTGCATGCAGATTATGCAGGTTTGCATTGTGAATATGATATTCAACAACTGGGGATAGATCGCTGGCTGCAAGTGCTTGCCGTGGCAAATGACCCACAAGAAAATTATTGTGTCATTAGTTGTGGTACGGCGCTGACTATTGATTTGGCGGATGGACTGACGCATTTAGGCGGCTATATTTTACCGAACTTATATTTGCAACGTGATGCACTGATTCAAAACACCAAAGGCATTAAAATTCCCGATGCTGCATTTGATGAACTCACCCCAGGACGCAGCACCATTGATGCTGTTCATCATGGTATTTTACTCGGCTTGCTCAGCACCATTGAGCATGTAATTCGACAGTCACCACGTAAACTGATTTTAACGGGTGGCGATGCACCGCTGTTTGCCAAATTCTTGCAGCAATATCAACCGCAAGTCGAGCAAGATTTATTGCTCAAAGGTTTGCAGCGTTATATTCAATATGCAACCCATGAAGTGCACTAAAAACCAAACATTGCTCCATCTACGCTGATAAATCTTTCGGTGTAGCTGTCATCTACGAATAAAGAACAACAAAAAAGCAGGCGCATTTTTATGCGCCTGCTTTTTTAACACTTTGATTCTAAGATGTTTTTAACAATTATTTCTTGGTTGGGTCGTTGCCACCAAACAATGGCCCCATACCGCCGCCACTGAATTGCTTTTGTAAACCGCCCAGTGAACGCATCATTTTTGCCATGCCCGATGGATTGGCAAATTTTTTCATCATTTTTGCCATTTGTGCATGTTGCTTGATCAACTTATTCACTTCTGACACATCCATACCACAACCCGCAGCAATACGTTTTTTACGGCTTGGATTCATCAGGTCTGGGTTACGACGCTCTTTGATGGTCATCGACTGGATAATCGCTTCCATCTTTTTCACTTGCTTTTCAGGATTGGCTTGCGCAATTGCATCTTGAATACCTGAGTTGCTCATGCCAGGCAACTTGTCTAAGAAGCCCATCATGCCGCCCATTTTATTCATTTGTTCAAACTGCATCAGCATATCTTCAAAGTTGAAGCTGCCGCCTTTTTGCAGTTTTTTCGCCATTTTTTCGGCTTTTTCTTTGTCGATTTTACGTTCAACTTCTTCGACCAAAGACAGCACGTCACCCATGCCCAAAATACGTTGTGCAACACGTTCTGGGTGGAATGGCTCTAGGGCATCGAGTTTTTCACCCATCCCCAAGAATTTAATTGGTTTACCCGTAATCGCACGAACTGAAAGTGCTGCACCACCGCGCGCATCACCATCAGTTTTAGTAAGGATTACACCTGTTAATGGCAAGGCATCATTAAAGGCTTTGGCTGTATTTGCCGCATCCTGACCCGTCATGGCATCGACCACGAACAAGGTTTCAGTCGGTTTAATCGCTGAATGTAATGCCTTGATTTCATCCATCATGTCATCATCGACGTGCAAACGACCTGCAGTATCGACAATTAACACATCAGCAAACTGAATTTTTGCCTGTTCGATGGCACGGTTGGCAATATCGACAGGGTTTTCATTGGCATTCGAGTCAAAGAAAATCGCGCCGACTTCACCTGCAACCGTTTGTAGCTGTTTAATTGCCGCAGGACGGTAAACGTCGGCAGATACCATCGCTACTTTTTTCTTCTGACGTTCTTGTAAGAAACGTGCCAATTTTGCTGCAGTGGTGGTTTTACCCGCACCCTGCAAACCTGCCAGTAACACCACAACCGGTGGCTTGGCAGCAAGGTCAAGGCTTTCATTGGCCTCGCCCATCATTTTTGTGAGTTCGTCATAGACAATTTTGACGAACGCCTGACCAGGGGATAACTGAGTCATCACTTCCTGACCCAATGCCTCTTCCTTAACTTTCGCGATGAATTCACGAGTTACAGGTAACGCCACATCGGCTTCAAGAAGTGCCATACGTACTTCACGTAACGTATCTTTAATATTGTCTTCGGTTAGCTGCCCTGAGCCAGTAACATTTCTTAAACTCTGCGTGAGTCGTTCTGTTAAGGTATCAAACATTGCAAATTCCGCTTAAAATAGCCATTAGCAAAAAAATGTTTCTTTAAAATAGAAAATTTATGCACAAGATGCTATAGGATACTGTAGTTCGCATCGAATTTATATAAATGAATATTCATCATCCTGAAAAAGGTTTGACATGATCAGTCTCCCCTTGGTTTATACGATTTTAGCATTAATCGCTTATACCAGTTCTTTTTGGTATTTATTTTCACATTTAATGTCTAAACGTGCGCCAAATCACTGGTTTATTCGTTCTCTGCTCAGTTTGGGCTTATTGCTGCATGCTGCCGTGTTGTATAACGATATGTGGACGCCGATGGGTGTCAACTACAACGTGTTTAACCTAATGTCATTTACTGCGGGTTTAATGTTGTTATTGAGCTTGCTGTTCAGCAGTTACCGACCTGTAATTGCGCTAAATTTGATTGGTATTCCTGTAGCAGCAGTGGGTTTAATTGCAGGTTTTTCATTCAGCCAACATAATTTATTTATTAACCAAAACTCGATTGGTTTAGATATTCATATTATTTTATCGCTGTCTGCTTATGCCGTATTGTTGATGGCGACCATTCATGCCGTGCTCATGTGGTTTCAAAACCGCGAACTGAAAAACAAACAAAAACGTCGGGTTTGGGTAAATTTGCTGCCGTCTTTGCAAGATATGGAATCTTTGCTGTTTGATATGTTGATTGCAGGTTTTGCCTTACTCACAGTCGCACTAGGTTTTGGTTTCTTTACGGTAGAACATTTCTTTGCACAGCATTTAGCACATAAAACTGCCTTTAGTATTATTTCTTGGTTTGTCTATGGGTCGTTGTTACTTGGGCGTTATAAGTTTGGCTGGCGTGGACAAAAAGCGATTCGCTTTACCATTATTGGCTTCTTTTTATTGGCGCTCGGTTTTATTGGTTCTAAATTTGTGTTGGAAATGATTTTGAGTAAGTAAGGTGTTTTTATTTTGCTCATTCAAAGTGTAGGATGATCAATTATTTAATAGCATAGTCGAGGGGGAATGGGCTGTTTAAATTAAGCCAATCATTTAAATGATTTCTAACGATGTAAGAACTCAATTAAAAGATCTAGTCTAGGATGCACATCAACTGCATGGACTAGATAAAACTTGAGATACAGATCACTGTGTCAAATAAAACAGCTTAAATACCAGAACCTTAGCTACAACCACTTCAATTCAAAACCCTTTTCCTAGACAACCCACAGAAAAAAACGTATAACTCCACTTTTGTTTGAACTGGCAGCATCTTGTGAAACTGATTCTTGCACCCATGGAAGGCTTAACCGACCCCATCATGCGTGATGTAATCACGTCTGTAGGCAGTTTTGACTGGTGTGTAACAGAGTTTATTCGGGTCACAGACAGCATTTTGCCAGACCATATCTACCACACCTATTGCCCAGAACTACTCACCAATGGCAAAACTGCGGCAGGTACGCCTGTGCATGTTCAGTTTTTGGGGAATAATCCTGAAATGTTAGCCGCCAATGCAGCCAAAGTTGCGGCTATGGGTGCACCTGCAATTGATATGAACTTTGGCTGCCCTGCCAAAACAGTCAATCGGCATCGTGGCGGTTCAGTTTTACTCGATGAACCCGAAGTAGTATATGAACTGGTTAAAGCGGTTCGCGATGCCGTTCCTGCTCATATTCCAGTTTCCGCCAAAATGCGTCTAGGCTATATGGATCGGAACTTCATGCTAGAAAATGCGCACGCCATTGAAGATGCAGGCGCAGCATGGGTTACAGTACATGCACGTACCAAAGCCGATGGCTATACGCCTCCCGCATTTTGGGATCAGCTACGTCCTATTCGTGAAGCCTTGAAGATTAACGTCATCGCCAATGGTGAAATTTGGAACAATACCGATGCCAAACAATGCCAGTTAGAATCGGGCTGTGAAGATTTGATGATTGGTCGTGGTGCGGTCACCACCCCAGACTTGACCCAATGTATTCGTCAAAATTCAGACCTGCCTTTGCTGAGTTGGCAAGATTTGCTGCAACTACAAATTCGCTTTATTCACGGCCCTGCCAAAACAGAAATTGGGATGCTGGGACGTTATAAACAATGGCTCGGCATGATGTCGAAACATTATCCCGAAGCCAAAGCTTTGTGGGATGAAATCAAGCGTCTGAAAAAGCTGGATGAAATCATTGAAAAATTAGTCGCGCACACGACTTAAACATTGAATCCATCAAACTCAAGCTTCATCTAAAAAATTTCAGCTTTTATTAGGGTCTGCTGACAATTCGTCTATGTTTGCGGCGATGCATATTTTTTAGCTGATATAAGGCATGGGACAGGAAATTTAGTCATTCTAAATGACTGGCACATAACGCAATAGCAGCAAAAAATATGCTCGCCCTGAAAGGCTGTGGCTAAAACTTTCTCAGATTGTGTTATGAAACTTAGCAATAGTCTCGCTATTACTTGCGTTTCATGCCTGATCTGCTCAGTTTTAGCCTACAGCGCAAGCCATTTATGAAATGTCAAAAGCCCCTAGTGAATACCGGCTATTCAACCTTGCTGACAAAGCTTGGCATTTCCCATGCACTGCCTGCAAAACCTTTGCATTGTCCTGCATCGAATTGATAGCTTTTGACAAACTGCTGACCATTCCACGCCCACTCAATTTGACTGAAACAATCGCCAATTCCACGCCCTTTTTGATAGGCAAAAATCTGTCCATTGCTAAATTCTGAAGCAGAATCAGTTACAAATTGCTGTATCTTTTGCAGTTTTTTATCCATAACCCAATAAGCCACACCCCAATTATAAGCCCCTCGCCAACAGCTTGCCTCAACCAACACGCTATCTTGATTTAAGAGATAAGTATGAATCTGCTGTTCTGCTTGTTCAGGTTCAAACAGCATATAACAATCTTCACGATCTACGGTTTTTTGTAAAATTGGATATAACTTTTCTGCACTGGCCGCGGTAAGCACCTGTGCTTTGGCGGTTCGGTGTTGAGGCTGCATGAGAATGTTAATTTTAGGCATCGCTTGCGCTTTTAAGACCTGCGTGGATGCTTGATTGCCTTTTGCCAATATTGCGGAGTCTGTACCCACACGTTTTTGAAATTCATCCATTTTTAGCAACACTGCACTCATGCCTGCATCAGACAATTTCCAGCGTTGTTGACCATGTTTCAACTCGATCACGACATGCTGACGCGCCTGTGCCAACAGCTTTTGCACACTGGCAGCAGATAAATTGGCGATACTTTCATGAAAGTTTAATTGCTGCAAAGCGCGTTCATTTAAAAATAAAGTGGCTTGAGCAATATCTTCTTGAATTTGCAATTGCCCTTGTACAGCACTCTTTGCACCTGCTTGACGGGTCAATAACATACTGATCGGTTGTTCAAAATCATCATCGCTTTGGTAGCCTGCGGCACGGCAGGTTCCTGTATTATCACAGGCCAACTCCCAATCTTGATGCTGAAAATACAGTCCTTGCAAAGCAGTCGACTGGCTTGAAGCAATCGTTTTTTCAGCAGTGATCGGTGCTGCAAAAATACCAACACTACCGAATAAACCACTGATCGCCAGCAATATTTTTAGATTGCATCTGAAATTCATAATCTTCGCAACTCCTGAAATGGTCATCTATAATTCAACGGCTCAATCAAAGCTAAATTTAGCACCTTGCCTACTCAGCTCAATAAAAAAGCACGCCAGAGCATGCTTTTCTAATGCAATTGAACATCAAGATTTAATGTAAAAAATTACGATTCCTGTGTTAAATCCTTGACCGTGGTGCTTGCGCCATTGGTTTTCACTGACTCAATTCCTTTGTCACGTGATTGTTCAGAAGTATAGAGCTGACTCGTACCAATAATCTGATGGTTGGCAGCTTTTAAATTAAAATACGGCTTATCATTCTTAGATGTCAGTCGATCATAACGCCCATCATCCTGACTGTTCTTTTGTACCGAAGCGATGCCATTTTTTGCCGATGCTTTCGCCTTATACTGTTCACTGGTTAAGATAATTTCGCCATTCCCAGCTTTAAGTACAAAGCGGTACTGACCATTGCTTGCTTGTGAAATCTCAAACCATCCTGACATACTTGCCCCCAGTTTTCTTGTGAGTGGTGAAGTGTGTTGTTGAATGATGCTAGGCTTTAAACTGCCTAAAAATTATTCTTTTCACTTAAAATATAAAGGACTTAGGCACAAGAAAACAGTATTAATTTTGTACACTCTTAAAGTTATTGTTGCTCAATTTGAATACTAAAATACTTTTATAAACTCCATAAAAAAGCGCAGGCAACTCAAGTCGCCTGCGCTGTTGAAATCTGCTTAAACTTAAGCTTTTTTCACATATTCAGATTTTAATTTCATAGCCCCCATGCCATCAATCTTACAATCAATGTCATGACCATCTGCTGCATCTGGAATTAAGCGAATATTTTTCACTTTCGTTCCCACTTTTACAGCAGCCGAAGAACCTTTAATTTTCAGGTCTTTAATCACAGTCACCGTGTCGCCATCTGCCAACACGTTGCCGTTTGCATCTTTAATCACAGCAGCAGTTTCTTCTAGCTGTTCCCCTTCTTTCCACTCATGTGAGCATTCAGGACAAATCAGTAGGTCGCCATCTTGGTAAGTGTATTCTGATTGGCATTTTGGGCAATTTGGCAAAGACATAAAAAACCTCAAAAACTATATTATAGCATTTTTTACTGAATTTTCATAAACTTAAAATCCTTATAAAGCACAAGGATAATCAAATAAAACTCTTTAATTGGACTGTGCTAAGCGTTGCAGCATCACGCGTTTTAATACCACTACATGATTGTGCTGCTCATCTTTAGCTGCTGTGACCAGAGTGATTTTTTGCTGCTGTGCCAGTTCACACAACGCCTGTAAAGCCTCTTCTTGCTCTGCTAATTCAGCTATATAACGCTGCTGAAACTCATCCCAATGTTGTTCAGGGTTTTGATGATACCATTTACGCAGCCCAGTCGAAGGCGTAATTTCTTTGGGCCATAAGTCAATACGAGCGCGTTCTTTACTCACACCACGCGGCCATAAGCGATCAACCAGCACCCGTGTTCCATCTGCCTGAGTCGCTTCAAGATAAGCGCGTTTCATTGCAATATCCATATTTGCACCTCTGCATCTTTTATGATGACGTCATCAGCGCCAAAGTTTTAGGCAGCAGATTATGTATCACAAATAAAAAAGCATGTGATCAACACATGCTTTTCAGATACCCGATTTAATCTTCGTAATCGTCTTCGTCTTCATCATCGTAGACGTAAGCCATACAGCCCCAGCCATCGTATTCACCGCCATGTTCTTCAGCAATTTTGCTGAACCATTGCTCTAAATCGATAATGTCTGAATACTCTGGTTCCATGTAAACATAAATGGTAATGATCCATTCAACTGCGTCAGATTCTTCATCTTGGAATAATGAAATTTTTTGTTCTTCGGCCAACAAATACAAAGCACATTTTTCAGCTTGTTCTTGTGTGGTAAAAGCGATGGAGTACTCAATCTCATGTGGCTCTGTCAGGTCATCCCCATCTTCATGCATTTGCCAAAGTACATTGCCATTATCATCATCAGGGAATTGTTCATAGTCACGTGTCATGCGAATATCCTTGTTATCTTTTTAGCCAATATATATCTGGCAAGTGACAAAATAGTGAATTCAACATAGCACAAATTTGCCCGAAGGACTCAATTTTCATCTCGTTTTACACTGACTTTAGTCTGAATTACCCAGAAGCTTGCTTTTACATGACACTACAATTGCTTTAAGCATTTGCAGCCAGTTTAATTTGTGGCATCTGACAAGATGCTTTCCTGTTTAAATGCCAACAGTAAAGCAGCAAACTTTAATTCTTCTTGTCGAAGTGTTAAGTAAGAGTCTAGAATTTTTGCGTGTCCAAATGCAGCCGCATAATGATTCAGCAAAGTAAAATCATCCTGCAAAGCTTGAAGCGATTCAGCCAGATTATGTTCAGTCAGCTGCGCCAAATATAAATCTGCTTTACTATTAAATGCTTGAGCCAGCAAAGTCACTGCCGCTAGACGGCGTTGCTCATCGACAAAAGCACAATGCGCAACTTCTTGATTTTTAACCGCATCTTGAATCTTGTGTCGTACTTGCTGCAGGTGTTGTGCTGCATCACTATAGCCATAACCTTCAATCAGATCATCCAATAGCTGCTGTGCAGGCAACTGAAAAGCAGGCGTATGATGTTCAATTTTATGATACAGCGCGGTCATAATCTGTTCGAGTTGCTGACGTTCTTCAACCAAGTTATAAAAAGCACCCAATTGATCTTGTGCTGTTTTAAGCGTTTTGGCTTTGGTTTTTTGCTCATGCTCGGCTAAAAAATTTCGGACTTTTTCAACTTGTTGCTTGCACTGCTCCCGCGTATTTTCCGCTTCGGATTTAATCATTTCTACAAACATTTCTACTTGTTGACGACGTTCTAATACATATTGCTCAACGTCTAAAATATGTTGATAGTGCTGCAAGGTTTCTAAACGACCTTTTAAACTGCCTATTTCGATGCGTAGCATGGTGAGCTGATGCTCTAATTCATTACTTTCTAACTCATCGGACGCCAAATTGGAGCGAGTGCGGTCTAAATTGCTTTGTAAAGATTGAATGCTGGCAGACAACTCACGGCGGCGCTGAGATTGCCAAAAAATAATCACCACCAAAACAATAATGATTGCACCCAATATATACAGCATATAACTTCTCCCACCCGCATTGGTCTGCCATATTTTGAAAAACCATCTTCAGTTTTTAAAGACGCTTTCTAACCCGCTTTGACAGCCCACCACACTCAAAAACACAAAGTTTTAAAACAGCGAGTTATTCACATCCTTTATTTATGCCAAGGCAAATGAATAACGACAGCTCTAAGGATACGTTAGCGAGTTAGCGGCACGAAGACTATCCCAATTTTTGAGTATTTTCACAAAAAAATTGAAAAATATGCGCCTGTTAGAAAAATTGAATCCAAAAATCTCTAAAAAGGAAGCTGTGCCCGAATTGCAACAGGAATTTGGCTTAACGGTTGCGTAAAAGCCAAATAACTAGCATGCAGCGCCATCCGACCTAAAGTGCTTTTTTTCGGTTCAGGATGATATAACTTATCGCCTGTAATGGGATGTCCAATATATTGCATGTGTACTCGTAACTGATGTGAGCGCCCTGTAATCGGGGTGAGCAATACACGGGTAATATCTTCAACCGCACAATATTCCAAAGCCTGATACAGCGTTTGCGCAGGCTTGCCTAAATCGAAATGCACAATTTGGCGTGGACGGTTTTCCCAATCGGTAATTAAAGGCACATCGACACTGCCCTCACCTTCAAGTTTGCCTTGAATTAAAGCAATGTAGTTTTTTTCTACTGTTCGCGCCTGAAACATTTTACTCAATGCGACTTCTGCATCACGATGCTTGGCGAACATGAGAATGCCTGAGGTCGCCATATCTAAACGATGGGCAATTTTTGCCTGAGGATAATCTGCGAGTACTCTTAAATATGCGCTGTCCTGATGTTCGGGCAAACGCCCAGGCACCGACAATAAACCTGCGGGCTTATCAATCACCAATAAATCGTCATCTTCATAGACAATTACTAAGGGATCTTGTGGAGGTGCATAAATAAAGTTGTCGTTTAAAGCCATGAACATACAGCATACAAAGCGGTGCGGGCAAAATATCAAGCACAGCCCGAACTGTCAATTCAGTCGGGCGATGTACTTTTTAGTGTAAAGATTTAGATTTTAAATTGGCTGAGTCTGCCAAGCTTAATCTGTCAAACTTAGTCTGCGAAACTTAGTCTGCGAAACTTAGTCTGCTAAATAGTATTCCACCGTAGACACCACACGTACTTTTTTCAAATATGGCGTGTTGCTGTCACGATCTTCAATACTAAATACACCCTGATTGGCTGATTTAATTTTACCTAGACGACTGTCAGAATCTGCGGCAAATTTTTCTGCAACACTGCGGGCATTTTGTGTGGCTTGCTCAATCATGGCAGGTTTAATGTCATTTAGTTGTGTATATAAATATTCGGTACGTTGCCCGTAATCTTCACCACCAAAGGCAATTCCATTTTTGCCTAAATCGACCAAACGGCTTTGTGCGCTGCGCACTTTATCAATATTTTTGGTATAGACCGTAATGGTTTGATGTGCGGTATAACGCAAAGCAACATTGCCATCGCCACCATATTGCTGGGCGTATTTATCGGTAATTACAGGAGCAGCAATGGTGATTTCTTCAGGACTAAAACCTTCATTTTTTAAAAAGTTTTGAATCTGGGATGTTTGGCTTTGCATGGTGTCGTACAGCGCGGCCAAGTCTTGACTGGCGGTACTAAAACGAATTGGCCACACCGCGACATTGGCTTTTACTTCACGTTCAGACAAACCTTTGACTGAAACCACACGCTCATATTGTTTAATTTTGAGTGCGCTATTGCCCAAAATCCAGCCTGCTAGCACCATCCCCAAACAAATCAGCCCACCTAAAATCAGTGCGGGTTTTAATTGATTCATGTTTGTAAACTCCTTGAATTGTGGTCTTTCAGCCTTGCTGTGACAACATCTTGTATTTTAAACGTGCTTTAAAACTGTGGTATTTAAGGTCGCATCATATACAGCGCAATGAGCGGTGCAATATTGAACAGCAATACCCCTATTTTATAAACTACCATGCCACCATAATGAATCGCATCAAAACTTGCATCGGAGAGTTTGAACCATTTGCCATGTAACTGCCGAAGCCAGTCATGGGCAAATATCAACACAACAAACCACAGCATTAAAATAGCGTAATTAATTAGGGCGCAAGTCAGTAAAAATCGACACCAAAAATCGTAATCAACACTCATATCACACCTGTTTAGATGCAGATCACAAGCTCAATTTAGCAGATTTAGATAAGTGACTTGATGGGAGTTTTGTAGCGAATATTTAAAAGAGATTTAAATTTAAACTGATATTTTATTTAGATTTTTATAATTTTATGGCTGTTATTTTAAGTTGTTATTTGTTTTCAAAATTCTTGGGGGTGTTAGGGAAAACAACTGTGGTTTACTTCAACTATCATGCTGGATAAGCCATGATCTTATAGCCTATAAACTTTTAATCTATAGCGTCCTAAGCCGAATCGAGACCTTTTGGGTAAGTACTACACGCACGTTGTACGCAACTGGCAGCAATCTACTCTTTTCGATCCCCATCACACCCTTGGGATATATAGTAATGATTTAAGCATGGGATTGTTTCCCCAAAATGATTTAATTCTCATATTTTTTTGAATTTTTTATTACATTTTTAACAATATTTTAAAATATTTTCCAAATAGGCAATTTTTATGCGTTTAAACCATCAAATAAAGCAGAAATATTGAATTTATTACCACATATTTTATGAAATGGTTTCAAACTGCTCCTGCAAGGCTTATACCGAAGATTCTGCAACTTTCTTTTTGCCTCGAATCCAACGAATAGCCCAAATTAAAGCAATGACCACTACAAATACCACTAACACTGGCACAATTAAAGACAATACCGAAAGTACTGCTGCACCAATCCACTCTCCTGTTGAAACAATAGGATTCGCAACTCCACCTGTAGTTGCAGTTGATACTCCACGTACCGCAACCGTGCTCATTTGCACTACACCTGCTGTACCTCCACCCACAATAATTGCCGAAGCCCAACTGGCAAATTGCGACATTTCGCCACTGCTTACTGCCATAGTGGTGAGTGTTCCTGCAATCATGGCAGCAGGTGTGGCAACGGTGTCGAGCATATTATCGACCCACGGCACATAATATGCGGCTATTTCACTGACTGTTGCTACAGCCAAAGCTAGACAAACAGCAGGCATGGCCAGCCATTCAAAACCTTTTAAGGGTTCAAACCACCCCATCAGAGCTGCGACACTCATAACCAATAATGGTACGAAAACCCGAAAGCCACTGGCAGCACTCAGACCAATGCCGACACATAAACCGAGAATTGTTTCCATGCTGTACCTCATTGCTTGTGGTTTTCTATGGCTAAAATAGCAAAAAGCCCCATCGGGTGATAGGGCTTTAGATTAAAAACAGGATCAGCTGTTTTTGTCGTGTAGCTTAGGCAACCTTGTTGTTATATTGGGTGCCATGGCATTTGGTACACGGTGGTAGACGGTCTGTACCAATTTCTAAGTAAACGCGATGCCCGCATTGGACACAAAAATAGAAGCCTGTTCCTGGTTTATCACCTGCAGTTACCATCTTTGTTCTCCGTATGGTTTAGAAATGGTCAATCCAGTATATCTATTCTGTGATGATTGTCTATTGTCCATTTTGACAGGTGATGATGGCAATTGGGCGAAAGCCTATACTAATTAATTACTATAGCAGCACATCATTTATTGCAATTCCAGTTTCAACATAACGTGCATACCATTTGCCATATAAGCTGTGATTATCTTCATAAAAACTTGCAGGCATACAATCATTTAATTTATTTATCCTGAGTAACGCATCTTCATCTTTTGTAATAGTTGTATGAAAAATTTGTTTATCTAATAACTCTCGTAAGCTTTCTAGAGTTAAGGGCTTTTTTAAATGCTCTTCCAATAATATCTTAGAAATTACTTTTAAAGGAATAGAGTGATCTCGTGTAACTAACTTGTCTCTTCTTTTGATTAAATCATTACGATCCTTACTGTTTGTAGTTAGGCTTATTTTAGACTCGAAATCCTCATAAATTTTCTTAGCTTTTTCTGATGTTTTCGTATTCCAAAGTAATTTAGACCATTTAGCATTTCCATTTTTACTTATAGAATTATTTGCATAACAGTAATATGAGTCTATGAAATGCCTCATATGCTTCACTCTGCCATGATTTAATTCTAATAGTATATGCTTTAATTCAATTTCTGAATTTTCTAAATGCCCAACCATAATGCTTTTCCTCTGTTTTAATTTCATGATAAATATCAATATATTATCACTATTTTTATGGGTGAATATTTGTCTATTTTTAATTTTTATAATTTCTCCCAACTCTTTTTTTCAAGAAAAGTTAGGAGAAATTTTTTAAAAAATCAAGCCACATTCCCTTCCAAGAAGTCCTGCGCAAAGCGTTGCAATACACCGCCCGCTTCATATACAGACACTTCTTCTTCAGTATCTAAACGGCAAGTCACAGGCACTTCAATCATTTGATTTTTTCCGTCTGCTGTTGAACGCTCAATCACCAAAGTTAAGTCTGAACGTGGCGCAATATTACCCATCACGCTATAGAGTTCTGTACCATCCAAACCTAAAGTTTTACGGTTTACACCCGCTTTAAACTCAAGTGGTAATACGCCCATACCCACCAAGTTAGTACGGTGAATACGCTCAAAACCTTCAGCCACAATTGCTTCCACACCAGCAAGACGCACACCTTTTGCAGCCCAGTCACGGCTTGAACCCTGACCATAATCCGCACCCGCAATAATAATTAACGGCTGTTTACGGTTCATATAGGTTTCAATCGCTTCCCACATACGCATTACTTCGCCTTCTGGCTCAACACGCGCTTTAGAACCTTGCTTAATTGTGCCGTCTGAACGTACCACCATTTCATTAAACAGTTTTGGATTCGCCAAAGTTGCACGCTGTGCAGTCAAATGATCACCGCGATGCGTTGCATAAGAGTTGAAATCTTCTTCTGGCAAGCCCATTTTTGCCAAATATTCCCCTGCTGCCGAGTCTAAAATAATCGCATTCGATGGAGATAAATGGTCTGTGGTGATGTTATCGCCCAAAATTGCCAACGGACGCATATTGGCTAAAGTACGTGGCGCAGCCAATGCACCTTCCCAATATGGTGGACGGCGGATATAAGTACTTTGTGGACGCCAGTCGTAGAGTGGACTTTCAGATTTTTCCGACTCTCCCAAATCGAACATTGGAATGTACACTTGGCGGAATTGTTCAGGTTTAACCGATTCTTTCACCAAAGCATCAATTTCAGCATCAGATGGCCAAATATCTTTCAGATAAATCGGGTTACCATTTTGATCTGTGCCCAAAGCATCTTTTTCGATGTCAAAACGAATCGTTCCTGCAATCGCATAAGCCACAACCAACGGTGGCGATGCCAAAAATGCTTGTTTCGCATACGGATGGATACGACCATCAAAGTTACGGTTACCCGACAGCACCGCAGTCGCATACAAGTCACGGTCAATAATTTCTTGTTGAATCGCTGGGTCTAATGCACCAGACATACCGTTACAAGTAGTACATGCATAAGCGACAATACCAAAACCAAGTTTTTCTAAGTCTTTCAGTACGCCTGCTTCTTCCAAATACAATGCAGCCGCTTTAGAACCTGGTGCAAATGATGATTTCACCCAAGGCTTACGCACTAAACCTAACTCATTGGCTTTACGTGCCAACAAACCTGCTGCTACAGTATTACGCGGGTTTGAGGTATTAGTACAAGAGGTAATCGCAGCAATGATGATGGCACCATCTGGCATTAAACCATCAGTACGGTTTTCAACCACACCTGCAATGCCTTTTTCTTTTAAGTCTGCAGTTGAAACACGCGCATGCGGATTCGATGGGCCTGCAATGTTACGAGTTACTGTTGAAAGGTCAAAACGTAATACACGTGGATACTCTGCCTGTGTCATTTCAGATGCCCAAAGACCAATTTCTTTAGCATAAGTTTCAACCAGTTTGACCTGATCTGCTTCACGACCTGTTAAGGTTAAATAGTCGATGGTGTTTTGATCGATGTAGAACATAGCGGCAGTTGCACCATATTCAGGTGTCATGTTGGAAATCGTGGCACGATCCCCCACCGACATGCTATCTGCACCTTCACCAAAGAATTCTAAATATGCACCGACCACACGTTCTTTACGCAAAAACTCGGTTAAAGCCAATACGATGTCCGTTGCCGTAATACCAGCCTGACGCTGACCGACCAACTCCACACCAATAATGTCTGGCAGACGCATCCAAGAAGCACGACCCAACATCACGTTTTCAGCTTCAAGACCGCCTACACCTACAGAAATGACACCCAAAGCATCGGTATGTGGTGTGTGTGAGTCTGTACCCACACAAGTATCTGGGAATGCAATGCCTTCACGGTTTTGAATGACTGGTGACATTTTTTCCAGATTAATCTGGTGCATGATGCCGTTGCCTGCAGGAATCACATCAACATTTTCAAATGCAGTTTTCGTCCATTCAATAAAGTGGAAACGGTCTTCATTACGACGATCTTCCACTTCACGGTTTTTACGGAAAGCATCTGGGTCAAAACCGCCATATTCCACAGCTAAAGAGTGATCGACAATTAACTGGGTAGGTACGACAGGATTCACTTTAGAAGGATCGCCACCTTGATCGGCAATTGCATCACGTAAACCTGCTAAGTCAACGAGCGCAGTTTGCCCCAAGATGTCGTGACATACCACACGCGCTGGATACCACGGAAAATCATGCTCTTGTTTACGCTCAATCAATTGTTTTAAAGATTGTTCTAAAATTGCAGGATCACAACGGCGCACTAACTGTTCTGCAAGTACTTTTGAGGTATAAGGAAGTTTGGCATAAGCGCCTGGCTGGATATCTTCAACGGCTTGTCGCACGTCATAAAAATCGAGCTGAGTGCCTTGCAGTGGTTTGCGGTAGTTGTTATTCATCTGGTATTCGCCCTTACTCTATTGTTCTCAACATCTTATGGGATGATTGTTTCCACCCATCGAAAGCATTGTACGCTGCCAAAAACCCATTTCCCAAATCCTATATATTTCATACACTTAAATATAAAAACAGGGGTTTTTGAAACATTTAATTACATTTTGAGTAAAATTCTTGCCCTAAAAATGCTTTTTTTTGAAAAATAGCGCAAAATTGACCTCATTCTTTAGTCTTAGATTTCAATGTGAAAGGTTATTCATGCGCGATTTAGCTTTCAGTGCTTTAAGTTTAAACGGTGTCGATGCACAAAAATTCCTGCAAGGTCAGGTAACAGTCAATGTCGAAACATTAGCTGAAAATACAACCTATTATACCGCAATTTGCAGTTTAAAAGGACGCGTTCAGTTTGGCTTCTGGCTTAAAAAAATCTCGTCCGAATGTTTTGAAATCATCAGCACAGCCGACCAAGCCGAAGATTTAGCCAAACATATTAAAAAGTTTGGTGCATTTTCAAAAATGCAGCTTGAAACCATCGGTACGGTTTACCCAACCATTCAGGGCAATCAAACTGAATTTTCAGCTGAAGTGACTGATTTAAACGCATGGCAACTACAAGCGATTGAAACAGGTCAGGCATGGATTCAAGCCTCAACAGCAGAAGTGTTTCAACCGCAGGAATTGCGTTTGCATCAACGAGATGGCGTGCATTATGACAAAGGCTGTTATTTGGGTCAGGAAGTCGTGGCACGTTTATGGTTTAAAGCCAAACCAAAACATTGGTTGCATTTAATTCAGGGTTCAGGCGAAGCACCTGCACCTGCCGCCAAACTGAATAATGATGTGGAAGTGGTGAATAGCATAGCGACTGCAGAAGGTTTTAAAGCGTTGGTGGTTGCCAAACCAAGTGCTTTGGAAGAGTTAGCTGTACAAGTATTGGCTTTGCCTGAACATTTGAATGGCGATGTTGCACGTCCGCAATAAAATAGATTCCACCCGCTCAGGTTAAGGGAGTCGCAAGATTCCCTTCAAATGACAATGAAAAAGCATTCGTACACATTTTTTATATTTACATTCACACTTTTCAACTTATGATGAATGCACCACTGTAAAAACAAAACGCACATCAACGGAATGATGTGTAAAAGAGAACAAGGTACAACTCAAATGATGAAAAAACTACTCATTGCGGGTGCAATCGCCCTATCTAGCAGCATCAGTATGGCAAATAGCAACATTCCAACCGATCCTGCTTTTGCCAAAATTGAACAATTAATGCAAGCCAACAAGGTTAAAGATGCCTATCAGGAATTAGAAAAGCTTGCCAAAACAGGCAATGCGCAAGCCATGTATAACTTAGGCTATTTGACACAAACTGGACAAGGCACAGCAAAAAATGAAAAGAAAGCCATTCAGTTGTATGAGCAATCTGCCCAAAAAGGCTACCCTGTTGCGAGTTATGTTTTAGGCAAAAACTATCTTACTGGCGCACTGGGTTTAAAACAGGATGCTGCTAAAGCCAAACAATATTTACAGACGGCATCCAATCAGGGTTTTAATGATGCCACAGTCGATTTAGCCGTTTTATATTTCTCGGAAAATACGGCAGCATCTGACCAAAAAGGTTTAAAACTATTACAACCTTTAATTGCCAAAGATCATTATCAAGCCATACATGCAAAAGCCTTGTACGAAATTAGCACAGGCTTTAAAAACAAAGATGAAGCACCAATAAAGCAAGGGCTGCAAAGCATTCAAAACTTGGCGCAAAAGGGTTATATTCCTGCACTCATGGCAGTGGGCAATATGTTTGTGAATGGCAATATCGTGCCGCAAAACTTGCCTGAAGCGAAAAAGATTTTTGCCTCACTGGCACAGGAAAATGTAGCGCAAGCCAAAGAATCATTGGCTGTGGTTGAAAAAATGATGGCAGATCAAGCCAAAGCTTCCAACAAGGCAACCGCTAAGAAAAGTTAAGATAGTTTCTTTATAAAGGCTATTAATCAGAGAAATTTTAAAAAAAGTCTGTATCAGCATGGTACAGACTTTTTTATGATTTGAGCACTTCGATACCGTTGCTATCTCCAAGTGAAAGAGGACTCCACCCGTCAGTCAGGGTGGAGGTGAATTTCACAAATTTCAACCTTGTTGATTCTGAATATATTGTTTGATTATTTCCAAAGGCGCACCACCACAAGACCCTGC